>CAYGQZ010000164.1:0-9823 GCA_964352055.1 uncultured Rhodobacterales bacterium | reverse complement strand
CAATCGCGAAACCGCCGACAACGGCGCAACAATCCTCGCAGGCAACGAAAAGGTGCTGAGCGCACGGCTGGCCGACGCCAAGTTCTTCTGGGAAAACGACCTGCGCGTGGCAAAGTCGGACATGAGCGTCTGGACGCAAGCGCTTGAAAACGTGACGTTCCATAACAAACTGGGCAGTCAGGCCGACCGGATCAACCGTATCGCCGCCTTGGCACGCGAACTGGCACCGGTGGTGGGCGCAGACCCGGACATGGCCGAAGAGGCCGCGCGTCTCGCCAAAGCCGATCTCAGCTCCGAAATGGTCTATGAATTTCCGGAACTTCAAGGGCTTATGGGGCGCTATTACATCGAAGCCTCAGGGCGCGACACGGCCGTGGCGGCTGCTGCACAAGAACACTATTCACCGCTGGGTCCCTCCGACGATGTGCCCAACGCGCCGATCTCCGTGGCGGTGGCGCTGGCGGACAAGCTGGACACGCTTACAGGCTTCTGGGCCATCGACGAAAAGCCGACAGGATCAAAGGATCCCTACGCGCTCCGACGAGCCGCGTTAGGTGTTATTCGACTGCTTTTGGAGAATGCAATTACTGTTAAGCTTTTGGGTTTGCTTTCCGATCACGCTCAACCTGTATCTATAAATACATCAGAAGCACTTAAGGGCCGCATAAAAAGAAGGGGTGAGAACTCCTCAGTCGGCGTTGGCAAGGCGACGAAGTTGGTTGATGGGCAACAAATTGACGTCAGAGCCTATGATCTCCTGTCTTTCCTGCACGACCGCCTCAAAGTCTATCTGCGCGATCAAGGCATCCGCCACGACATCATCGACGCCTGCATCAGTGTTTCTGATGACGCACCTGCCGGTGCGATGCCCAACAACGACGAACTCACTCTTCTGGTCAACCGCGCCAAAGCGCTCTCCGAAACGCTCCAAACAGACGACGGCGAAAACCTCCTCCAGGGCTTCAAACGGGCCAACAACATCCTCAGCCAGGCCGAAGAGGCCGACGGCGTCGAATATTCCTACGGGGCCGACGTAAAATTCGCCGAAACGGATGAGGAACGCGCGCTCTTCGCCGCCCTCGACACAGCAGAGGCACAGATCAAACCAGCGATGCAGGCGCAGGACTTCGCCACTGCCATGTCCGCCATGGCCAGCCTGCGCGGCCCCATCGATGCCTTCTTCGAGGCGACACAGGTCAACACTGACAACGCAACCATCCGGCGCAACCGCCTGAACCTGCTCAGCCGGATCCGCACCCTCTGCCTCAGCGTTGCGGACCTCTCCAAAATCGAAGGCTGAAAAATCGAAAACTGATCCGGCTTTCATCTTGCCAGATAAACTCCTGGGGGAGGCCGAAGGCCGGGGGGCTGGCCCCCCTGCGACGCCAGCACCGTCCCGCCGGTGTATCGCGAGGACCGCCAGTGCAGCGCACGCCCTGCGAAAGACCTTTGCATGCATGGTGCCCCCCTGTCACATGCGCCATTTCTTCGCGCCGAAACGCCTTGTCACATATTCTTTACAGCTTATGCTGCGGCCAAACGCAAAGGTGCTGCAGTGCAGAATAACCCGAACACCACCCTCGTCACCCCGGACGCGCCGATCACGACGCAGACCCACGGGGGGCGGGCCAAATGTCTGCAACGACTGGCCCGGCTGGAATTGCCGGTGCCGACAACCGTGGCCCTGTCCTTTGATGCCGTGCACAGCATCGCAAACGGCCACCTCCCTGATATTGAAGCGATTTTAAGCCAATTTCCTGACAATGCTCTGCTCTGTGTGCGCCCGTCCTCCGAAGATCCCGACTGGGGCGGGCCCTCCGCGATCCTCAATATCGGCATGAACAGCGCCCGGTTCGAAACGATGTGCGCCACGCTGGGCACGGACGCGGCGGCGACACTCTTCACCCGCTTTGCACAAAGTTATGCCATTCACGTCGACCGCCTGGACCCGGACATGTTCGATGATATCACAGGTGAAGGGGTGCAGGCGCTGCATCAGGTCCTGCAAGCCTATGAAATTGAAACAGAAACCCCGTTTCCCGAAACGCGCTCCGAACAGCTTGCAGGGGTTCTGAAATCTATGGCCCGCGCGTGGGAAGGGACGTCCGCGCGGCTGCTGCGACAGGCCAAAGGTGCCCCTGCGGATGCGGGGCTCGGCCTGATTGTCCAGCAAATGGCCTTCGGGATCGGGCAGGGCGAAAGCGGATCAGGCGTACTCCAACTGGTGTCCTCGAAAACGGGCCTGCCGCAGATCACCGGCCGCTATTTGCGCCAAAGCCAGGGGCGCGACGCGTTGGTGGGCGACGCCAGCCTCTACATCACCCGCGACCCGCGCGGACCGTCGCTCGAGGACCTGGTGCCGGAGTGCTTTGCCAGTCTGGTCGAGCACGCACATTTGATGCGCGAGAAACTGCGCGAAGAGATGCAGCTCGAATTTACCATTGAAAACGGGACTTTGCATATTCTTGACGGGGTCCGTGTCGCGCGTTCGTCCCGGGCAGCGGTGCGCATTGCGGTGCAACTGGCCCATGACGGGATAATTCCCCGACAAGAGGCATTGATGCGGATCGAACCGGGCACGCTCAACGAATTGCTGCACCGCCAGGTTGACCGCCATGCCAAGCGGGACATCCTCGGCACTGGCATTGCCGCAAGTCCCGGGGCCGCAACCGGGCGGCTGGTGTTTTCCGCCAACGAAGCGCAGGCCAGCGCGGCGCGCGGCGAAGACTGCATTCTGGTGCGCCGCGAAACCTCCCCCGAAGACATCCGCGGCATGCATGCAGCCAAGGCCATCGTGACCGAGCGGGGCGGCGTGACCAGCCATGCGGCCGTGATCGGGCGCGGCATCGGCCTGCCCTGCGTCGTCGGCGTGAGCGACATCCGGTTCCAGACTCGCAAGAGCCAGCTTTTGACCAGGGATGGCCGCGTGATCTCTGCGGGCGAGGTTGTGACCGTTGACGGTACCAATGGTGTGGTCCTGCTGGGCGCGCCCGAGATGCAGGAAGCCGCCCTGGATGATGCCTTTCAAACCCTCATGGACTGGGCTGACAAGGAGCGCGACATCGACATACGCGCCAATGCCGACACGCCAGCCGATGCGCAGACAGCGCGCAACTTTGCCGCCCAGGGCATCGGGCTTTGCCGGACCGAACACATGTTCTTTGAACCCGGTCGCCTGACGGTGATGCGCGAGATGATCTTTGCCGAGACGAGCGATGATCGGCGGGCTGTGCTCGAACGGCTTTTGCCGATGCAGCGCGCTGATTTTATTCAGCTTTTCCACATCATGCAGGGCCAGCCGGTCTGTATCCGCCTGTTTGACCCGCCCTTGCACGAGTTTTTACCGACGGACAGAAATGGCCAGCACGAACTTGCGGATGCACTTGGGCTGCCGCTCTCGGACGTGGTGCGTCGCGTTGAAGCCATGGCCGAGTACAATCCGATGCTTGGCATGCGCGGTGTCCGTTTGGGCATCACCGTGCCCGAAATCTACGACATGCAGGCGCGTGCGATCTTTGAGGCGACAATCGAGGCCAGCAAGGACGGCAAATCGGTTGTCCCCGAGATCATGATCCCGCTGGTCAGCGCCCGACGTGAAGTCGAACTGGTCAAGACCCGGGTGGACGCCATCGCCGCCGCGGTGCGCACGGAGTTGGGCGCTGATTTCACCTATCGGCTGGGTGTCATGGTCGAAACGCCGCGTGCGGCGCTGCGGGCAGGCGATATCGCCCAGCATTGCAGCTTTCTCAGCTTTGGGACCAACGACCTGACGCAGATGACATATGGGCTCAGTCGGGATGATGCGGGCCGTTTCATGTCGGTCTATGTGCGTCAGGACGTGTTTGACGAGGATCCATTCCATTCGCTGGACATCGACGGGGTGGGCGAGTTGCTGACGCTGGGTGCCCAACGCGGGCGGAAGGCCCAGCCGGGGATCACGTTGTCGATGTGCGGCGAACATGGGGGCAATCCCGAATCGATTGCCTTCTGCCGTTCTGCGGGTTTCGACTATGTGTCCTGTTCGCCGTTTCGCGTCCCGGTAGCACGGCTGGCTGCCGCGCAGTTGGCGATAGGAGACAAGATACAGTATGACGCAGGCTAAGTGTCGCTAGATGCTGGATCTCGGTCCGCCCCAAGTGGCGATCTTTCGCCGTCAACATGCGACCTTTTGGCCGACAAACTAGACCCGTTGGTTAAATTTGTCTAAGCGCCTCGGGACGAAATTACCTGGGGGCATTTATGTTTTGCCATTTGAAAATCGCGATCGCGGCACTTTTGCTGGCGGTCAGTCCGGTCCTTGCATCCGAAAATGATGTGTCGGAGTCCGAACAACACGCCAAGCCACAAAACCTGTTGACACTCTTGGGCCTTCCGATGGAACGGCGCGTCACCAAAGACGAAGAAGTACCACAAGGCGACGTACAGTTCGCCAAAAGCTGGATTGACAGCCAACCCAAACCCACCGGCGGGGAACATTGGCAGTGCTTGTCGGAAGCTTTGTATTTTGAGGCGCGTGGAGAAACAGTCAAGGGCCAGTTTGCCGTGGCTGAAGTGATCATGAACCGGGTCGAAAGCGCGAGTTTTCCCGACTCTGTCTGCGACGTGATCAAACAGGGCACCGGTCGGAAATACCAGTGCCAATTCACCTATACCTGCGATGGCCGTCCCGAGCGGATCTCTGAGCCGCGTGCCTATGAGCGTGTCAGCAAAGTGGCGCGCGCGGTTCTGGATGAGCGTGCTCCGGATCTGACAAAGGGCGCCACGCATTATCACACAACCGCCGTCCGACCGAAATGGAGCCGCGTCTACACCAAGACCGCTGCCATCGGTGTCCATCTCTTTTATCGCCACAGCGTCCGCACGGCATCCAACTAAGCCCGTGCAGTGACGTTTTCGAACGCAGCGGTGGCGTCTTTGGCGCTGTTGCCTTCGGTCTGTCAGGCGTAAAAGGGCCTTGATCTGCCCACTGAACAAGGCCCGACCACATGGCGTCTGAAATTCGTCTTGCATTCTCGCACCCGTCCGAGCGGTCCGAGGCCACAGCCACTTCAGCGCCGCTTGACCGGATTTCCGTGCGCGACCACACGGTCGAGGTCGAGATTGGTGCGTTTCAGGCGGAACGCGGCGTCACCCAGCGGATCTGTTTCAACATCGTGGTTGAAGTGCGCCCGCTGACCGGCCCGATCGACGACGATGTCGATCGCATCCTGAGCTATGACAAGGTCAGCGAAGCCATTGCCTTTGAATTGGCCGAAGAACGCCTTAACCTTTTGGAGACGCTTGCCGAACGCGTGGCCGACCGCATTTTGCTTGAGCCGCAAGCGATGCGCGTGTTTGTGCGTGTTGAAAAATTGGATCGGGGGCCCGGCGCACTGGGGGTCGAGATTGTGCGCAGTCGTGGTACAATCCGGCCCGCGGCCGCCATGGAAGGGCAAACGCTTCACCCGGAACTGGTCTATTTGTCCAATGCCGGAGTTTCGTCCCCATATCTGGGCGGCTGGATTGACCAGTTGGAGCAAACCGGCCGTCCGCTGATTTTCTGTGTCGGGCCGTCCGCTGTAGCGGCACCTGTGGCAAGCCATCCGTTGGCGCAACGCCGGATTGACCTTCTGGCAATTGAACAAAACGCGTGGGTACTGGCCGCTCGCGATGCGCGGTGCAAGGTCGTCAGCACGCGGACCGAGCTGGATTGGGCCATGCGCAACGGCCAGATTTGCGTCTGGGCCCCGTCCAAGATCGTGCTGGACGCAGTTGACGGACCATCGGCCAAAGGTGCGGATGCGGTGGCGCTGGCCTCCTGGTTTGCGGCCATGTTTGATGCCCGCGAAATGCTCGTGATCGGCGAGGACATTCCGGTCAAGGCCCCGGTCAGGCTGCGCAAGGTTCCGGTCAGTCAAGCCACGCTCTGAATTGAAAATGCGACGCTATATTCGTCCCTTGATGCAGGTTGGTCCTGCGCGACCCGTTGGCGCGCTTGGGTTTGGTGCGTGCTGGTTCACGCATGTAGAGGTGTTGTCGCGTGCCCACGCGTCGTTTGTGATGTCCATAGACGAGATGAGTTCGGAGGAGCGGTCGCGGTTTGCATCGCGTCCGGCGCCGCCCACGCTGATGGGCATCCTCAACACGACGCCTGACAGCTTTTCCGACGGTGGGCAGCATGTGTCGTATGACGCGGCGCTCTTGCATGGCAAGGCGCTGGTCGACGCCGGGGCAGGGATACTGGACATCGGCGGCGAATCAACCCGTCCCGGTGCCAGTCCGGTCCCTGCTGCAAAAGAAATCACGCGCACCGCCCCGGTGATCGCAGCGTTGCGCGCGGATGGCCTTACGGCACCGATTTCAATCGATACCCGCAAGGCCGCCGTGGCCGAGGCGGCTCTTGATGCCGGGGCGAACATGGTCAATGACGTCTCGGGCTTTACCTTTGACGCAGACCTGGCCCCGCTTTGTGCGGAGCGCGGCGTGCCTGTTTGCGTGATGCATGCACAGGGCGATCCGCAGACAATGCAGATCAGCCCGACCTATGACAATGTCCTGCTGGATGTGTATGACTTTCTGGCGCAACGGATTGCGCACCTGACCTCCCTGGGTATTGAAAAGACGAACATCCTCGCCGACCCGGGCATCGGGTTCGGCAAGACGCTGGAGCATAACCTGGCATTGCTGAACCGCATCAGCCTGTTTCATGGTCTGGGTGTGCCGATTTTGCTGGGGGCCTCGCGCAAACGGTTCATCGGCACCCTGGGCAACGCGCAAGAGGCGTGCGCGCGCGGGCCCGGGTCGATCGGGGTCGCGCTTGCCGCACTTTCGCAAGGGGTTCAGATCATCCGTGCGCATGATGTGGCCGATCACGCACAAGCCATTGCGCTTTGGCGTGCCTCTGTGGCACATCGATAAGATGAGTAAGCTTTTTGGTACCGACGGCGTGCGTGGCATCGCCAATTCACATCCCATGACAGCGGAAATGGCCTTGCGTATCGGGGCCGCCGTTGGCCGCTATTTCCAACGTGAAGACAGCGGTGTCCACCGCGTTGTAATCGGCAAGGACACGCGGCTGTCGGGTTACATGTTCGAAAACGCGTTGACGGCAGGCCTTACGTCCACCGGGATGAACGTGCTCTTGCTGGGGCCTGTGCCCACGCCTGCCGTGGGGCTTTTGACCCGGTCGATGCGGGCCGATCTGGGCGTGATGATCTCGGCCAGTCACAACCCGGCGTCGGACAACGGCATCAAGTTCTTTGGCCCGGATGGGTTCAAGCTGAGCGATGCGGTTGAGGCCGAGATCGAGCATCTGGTCGAAGCCGGCGTGGACCCTGTGGCAGCCCCGAAAATTGGCCGGGCCAAGCGGATTGACGATGGTAGGTTTCGCTATGTCGAACGGGTAAAATCAACCTTTCCGCGGCAGATGCGGCTGGATGGGCTGAAGGTGGTCGTGGATTGCGCCAACGGGGCGGCCTATAAGGTGGCCCCCGAAGCCCTGTGGGAACTGGGGGCAACAGTGATTCCCATCGGTGTGGCGCCTAACGGGAACAACATCAATGATGGGTGCGGCTCCACACATCCTCAGACCGCCGCCGAAGCTGTTGTGGCGCATGGTGCGGATGTCGGGATTTGCCTTGATGGAGACGCCGACCGCGTCATCCTTCTGGATGAAAACGGTCAGGTCGGTGACGGCGATCAGTTCATGGGGCTGATGGCCGCGCGCTGGGCGGCAGATGACCGCCTGCGGGGTGGCGCGCTTGTGACAACGGTGATGTCGAACCTGGGCCTTGAGCGATTTCTGCAAGGGCACGGCGTCGGGCTGGAACGGACCAGCGTCGGGGACAGGTACGTGGTCGAGCGCATGCGGCAGGGTGGTTTTAACCTGGGCGGTGAGCAATCGGGCCACATCGTGATGACGGACTATGCCACCACGGGCGATGGTCTGATGGCCGGCATGCAGTTTCTGGCAGAACTCGTGCACTCGGGCAAAAAGGCCAGTGAAGTTCTGCACGTGTTCGAGCCGGTGCCGCAATTGCTCAGGAATGTGCGTTTCGAAGCGGGCCAGGCACCGCTTGAAGCAGAAAGCGTCAAGGCGGCCATCACGGAGGCGGAGCATCAGCTTTCAGGGAACGGGCGGCTGTTGATCCGGGAATCCGGGACCGAACCGCTGATCCGGGTCATGGCCGAGAGTGAGGACGAAGGGGTGCTTGCAGCGAGCGTCGGCCATGTGGTTGCGGCGGTCGAGGATGCAGTTTCAAAATAGGCAAACTTGATTTTGGCCCGGTTTACCGGAGCCGGGCAAACAGTCCGCGCAGCGCTCTGAACTGGCTGAGCCCAACGCCGGTCAGGATCAGAACCATGGCCCAAAGCAGGCTGGGGGGCAAAGGTTCGCCCAGAAACGCGGCTCCCAGAACGATGGACCAGACCGGCACCTGATAATTGGTCAAGGACATGAACACAGGTCCGGCACTGCGCACCACAAGCACACGCAAGAGATTGGCCGCCGCCGTAGGCACCATCCCCAGAAATCCGATGATCATGAGTGTCTTTGGATCCGGCAGGGGCGGCGGGCCTTCCGTGATCCAGGCCGTGGGTATCACGATCAGCGCAGCAATCAAAAGCAGAACGGTTGCGAGGCCAATCGGGTCAATCGTTGGCAGTCGCCGCATGATGATCGACGATAGTCCATAGCAGCACGCGGCTGACACGCAGGCAATCCGTCCGGCGGATTCCAGTTGCGCGCCGCTTGAGTCAAAGGCCCGAGCGCCGATCAATACCACCACGCCCCAAAAGCCGATAACAAAGCCCAAAACCTTGCGCCATGTCATGGTTTCGCCGGGTACAAAGAAATGGGCAAGCGGCAAGACGATCAGCGGGACAGACGCCATCGAAACTCCGGCAAAGCCCGAGGTCACGTGTTGCTGCCCCCAGGCGATCAGCATAAAGGGCAAGGCAGAACTGAACGCGCCCACGGCCACGAGGGACAGCAGTGCCGATGGGCCAGGCTTTTGCGCAAACAATTTGCCGCCGCGCGTCCACCAGATCATCGTCATCAACAAAGCGCCAAATCCAACGCGACCAGCCGCGGGCCAAAATGGCGTGATCCCACGCAATGCGACTTCGACCACCACGAACGTCGCGCCCCAGGTCAATCCGAGGGTTGCAACCATCGCCCAGTGGCGCGGAAGAATCTGCGGTTGCGCCGTCACGGGGAACCTTTCACGCGCTGACCGCGTTAGTATTGAAAGAAGATCAAAGGAGAGTTGTCATGGATATGCCATATATCATTGTGATTCTGGCACTTGTTACAATGCTGTTTGCGCTGATCTTTGCCCTTGTTGGCAAGCGGCAGATCGAAAAACGCATCGATGATCCGGATGCGCCCAAGTCAACCTTGGCGGCTGACAAAGCTTCGGACGGGAAACCGGCCGACGTCTAGGTCGTGAATGTGTAACGAGTGTTGCCTATTGGTAGCAAGTGGGGGCGCGGCATCCTCAGGGAGGCCGCGCCTTTTGCGTTTAGTTCTTGGACTTGTCGACCATTTTACCGGCTGAAATCCAAGGCATCATGCCGCGCAGCTTTTCACCAGTGGCCTCGATCTGATGCTCGTCGTTGATGCGACGGGTGGCCTTGAACGAAGGCTGACCAACGGCATTTTCCAGCATGAAGTCACGCACGAACTTGCCGTTCTGGATATCTGTCAGAACCGCTTTCATCTTCGCCTTTGTCTCGTCGTAGGGCAGGATGCGCGGGCCAGAGACATATTCGCCATATTCCGCCGTGTTGGAGATCGAGTAGTTCATGTTGGCGATGCCGCCTTCATAGATCAGGTCGACGATCA
>CAYGQZ010000163.1:2062-9969 GCA_964352055.1 uncultured Rhodobacterales bacterium | reverse complement strand
CGTGATGTGCGGCGGTGCTCGGGTTCAGTGTCGACACGACACTTCGCGTCTTGGATCGGCTGCATTGGGTCGTCCTCACAGAGTTGACGTGTCGGGCTTCCCTGCCTGGAATCGGGTGGCTTGACGTGACTTGATATAAAGCTGAGTGAACTAGTCAGGTATGTCAACCCGACAAATTTAGTCAGAAATACCAATCCCGAAAATCAATCCCGGTGGGACGCGAGGATCGAGGCGCAAATTCAGCCGCTCGCGCGGCGCATCGCAGTCCTTCTCCATCGCATTTGGGCCAATGGCACGGGCCGTGTGCCGGATGCTGCGCCGAAAGCGGCCTGACCGGGACGCCCCCGTTACCGAAGTCCGGAGCCAAGCGTCCTGCGCCCCTTGCGTGCACGATGCCATGCGCCTACATCCATCTCCCATGGCCCAAGGTAAATCAGACCCCAATTACAAGATCGCCGCCGAAAACCGGCGCGCGCGTTTTGACTATGCGATCGAGGACGATCTCGAATGCGGGATCATCCTCGAAGGGTCCGAGGTCAAGGCGCTCCGCGCCGGCGGGGCCAACATCGCGGAAAGCTATGCGGCCGTTGAAAACGGCGAGCTGTGGCTGGTGAACTCCTACATCGCGCCCTACCTGCAGGCCAAATCGTTCAAGCACGAGGAACGGCGGCGGCGCAAGTTGCTGGTCAGCCGCAAGCAACTCGGCAAGCTCTGGAACGAGACCCAGCGCAAGGGCATGACCCTCGTCCCGCTGGTGCTCTACTTCAACCACAAGGGCATGGCGAAGGTGAAGATCGGCATCGCCAAGGGCAAGAAGCTGCACGACAAGCGCGACACCTCGGCCCAGCGTGACTGGGGCCGCCAGAAACAGCGCCTGCTCAAGCAAGGCCACTGACGCGCCCGATCCAGACCGCCCGCTCTTGCTACCGCGCCGCTCCGGCGCTACTCAAAGGTGTCCCTGCGCCCGATGAGAAGGATGAGCCCCATGGCAGATGATTCCACCACGCTGGTGTCGACCGACTGGTTGGCCGCCCATCTCAAGGATCCCGACCTGCGTATTCTGGACGCGTCCTGGTATATGCCTGCCGCCCTGCGCGACGCAAAGGCGGAATACGAAGCCGCCCACATCCCCGGCGCGCGCTTCTTTGACATCGACGACATCAGCGATGCGCGCTCCGATCTGCCCCACATGGCCCCCCCGGTCGAGAAATTCATGAGCCGGATGCGCGCCCTGGGTGTGGGCGACGGGCATCAGGTCGTGGTCTATGACGGGGCCGGGTTGCTCTCGGCGCCGCGGGTCTGGTGGCTCTTCCGGCTGATGGGGCACCGGGACGTGGCCGTGCTGGACGGCGGCTTGCCCAAATGGCAGGCCGAAGGCCGCCCGACCGAGGACATGCCGCCCATGATCAAGGACCGGCACATGACGGTGCGGTTCCAGAACCAGCTGGTGCGGGACGTCACGCAGGTCAGCCGGGCCTCCAAGCTGGGCTCGACGCAGATCGTGGATGCGCGCGCCGCCGCCCGGTTCCGGGGCGACGCGCCCGAACCGCGCGAGGGGCTGCGGGCGGGGCACATCCCCGGTTCGCGCAACGTGCCATACGATACGCTGCTCAACCCCGACAACACGATGAAATCGCCCGAAGAGACGGACAAGATCTTCGCGGCCGCAGGCGTGGACCTCACGCAACCCATCATCACCAGTTGCGGCTCGGGGATCACCGCCGCCATTCTGGGTCTGGCCCTGACACGCGCAGGCCACGACACCTGGTCGCTATATGACGGAAGCTGGGCCGAATGGGGCATGTTCCCCACCGTGCCCGTCGCCACAGGAGACGCCTGATGTTCGAAACACTGCAACCCCAAAAACCCGATGCCATCCTGACGCTGGTCCAGTTGTTCAGGGACGACCCGCGCAGCGACAAGATCGATCTGGGCGTTGGCGTCTACAAGGACGCGACAGGCAACACCCCGGTGATGCGGGCGGTCAAGGCGGCTGAACAAAAGCTGTGGGAGGCCGAGACCACCAAAAGCTATGTGGCACTCGCCGGCGATCCGGGCTTTTCCGATGCGATGATCCATATGGTGCTGGGCGACGCGGTCCCCCGCAGCGCCGTCTCTGCCGCGGCAACCCCCGGCGGGACAGGTGCCGTGCGGCAGGCGTTCGAGCTGATCCGGATGGCGCGTCCCGATGCGCGGGTCTTTGTCTCGAACCCGACATGGCCCAACCACCTGTCGATCCTCGCCCATCTGGGCATGGAAATGGTGCCGTACCGCTATTTTGATGACGAGACTCGCGGCGTCGATTTCGACGGCCTGATTGCCGATCTGAAAACCGCGCGCAAAGGTGATGTGGTGCTGCTGCATGGCTGCTGCCACAACCCGACCGGGGCCAACATGACCCTGCCGCAATGGCAAGAGGTGATCGCGGTGCTGCAGGACACCGGGGCCGTGCCGATGATCGACATCGCCTATCAGGGCTTTGGCGACGGGATCGAGGCCGATGCCGCCGCAACCCGTGCCGTGGCCGCCGCCGTGCCCGAATGCCTGATTGCAGCCAGCTGTTCCAAGAACTTCGGGATCTACCGCGAGCGGACCGGCATCCTGATGATGATCGCATCCGGCACCGAGACGAAGGTGGCGCAAGGCGCGCTCTCCTATCTCAACCGCCAGAACTTTTCCTTCCCGCCGGATCATGGCGCACGGCTGGTGACGATCATCCTGAACGACGACGCCTTGCGCGCCGACTGGATGGCCGAACTGGAAGAGGTGCGTCTGTCGATGCTGGGCCTGCGCGAACAGCTTGCGCAGGAATTGCAGAAACGCGCGGGCTCTGACCGCTTTGGGTTTCTGGCACAGCACCGGGGCATGTTCTCGCGATTGGGGACCACGCCCGAGATGGTGCAGAAACTGCGCGACGATCACGGGATCTATATGGTCGGTGACAGCCGGATGAATATCGCCGGTCTCAACGCGAACACCGTGCCGGTGCTGGCCGAGGCCATCATCAAGGCGGGCGTCTGACGGCGCACGGCTCCAGCCCGCCGCACGGCTCGGACACAGAACCGGGCGGTGGGTCCAAAGTCCGGCAAAGCCGGACAGCCCCCGACCCTCCCCACGGGAGGGGGCTTCACCCCCACCCAGGGTCAGGGGCTGGCCCTCGAACAGGGGAAATCCCTCTCAGAAAAACGCACCGTACGTTGCGCGCCGCAGCGCCCCAATGCGTCCGATGTTCCCGGCATGTCCCTTAACGCTTCCTGAACGCTGCCCAAATTTCAGGCGTTTTTGCCCGCGTTAACCATGGATCCGAAGGGGCGCGTTCAAACTGCGCAGTTTCCGGGGCAAAGTGCGCAGTTCGCCCAAAACCCTTCGAATCCGGTCAAAACCGGCCGGTCGAAACTGCACAGTTTCACGGTCAAACCGCGCAGTTTCGGGCGATGCGGTCTGACAAAGACACAGGCCCGAAAACCGGTTAACGCCCCGCACGCATGGCTCACACACAAAAAAGACCGGGCGCGAACGCCCGGTCAAGTCTGTCCAAAGTCTGATAGGAAGGAGGATCAGCCCTTGGCAAATTCGGGATAGGCTTCCATGCCCAGTTCCGACACGTCGAGGCCGGTGATCTCGTCTTCTTCCGAGACCCGGATGCCCATTGTCAGCTTCAGGATGTACCAAATCACGAGGCTCGCAACGAAGGTGAACACACCGTAGGCAACGATACCTGTCAGCTGTGTCATCAGGGCCGCGTCGCTGTTGTAGAAGATCACCGCGATGGTGCCCCAGATGCCTGCGCACAGGTGTACAGGGATCGCGCCGACAACGTCGTCGATCTTGAACTTGTCGAGCATCGGAATGGTCAGTACCACGATGACACCGCCCACAGCACCAATCCAGAGTGCACCAAAGAGTGTCGGTGCCAGAGGCTCGGCTGTGATCGAAACAAGGCCCGCCAGAGCGCCGTTCAGCACCATGGTCAGGTCAGGCTTCTTGTAGAGAATCTGCGTCAGGATCAGCGCTGTCAAAGCACCGGCCGCGGCAGCCATGTTGGTGTTGGCAAAGATGCGGCTTACGTCGGCGACGTCGCCCACAGTGCCCATGGCAAGCTGCGAGCCACCGTTAAAGCCGAACCAGCCGAGCCACAGGATGAACGTACCCAGCGTGGCAAGGGCAAGGTTGGAACCCGGCATTGGATTGACACGGCCGTCCTTGTACTTGCCAAGGCGCGGGCCCAGCACAATCACACCGGCCAGAGCGGCCCAGCCACCCACGGAGTGCACGACGGTCGAACCGGCGAAGTCTTGGAACCCAGCCGCATCCAGCCAGCCGCCGCCCCACTTCCAGGAGCCCGAGATCGGGTACATAAGTCCAGTCAAAACAACGACAAAGATCAGGAAGGGCCACAGCTTGATGCGCTCAGCCACGGCACCGGACACGATCGAGGCCGTCGCTGCGACGAACACAAGCTGGAAGAAGAAGTCCGAGCCGATGGAGGCATAGCTCAGGTCCGCATCCGCTGCGGCAACGCCCACAGCATCCAGAACAGTCTGGCCGCCCAGGGCAAAGTAGCCGTTGAAATCGCCCGGATACATCGTGTTGAAGCCGACCAGCCAGTACATGATCGCCGCGATCGAAAAGAGCGCGATGTTCTTGGTCATCTGCATCGTGACGTTCTTGGAGCGGACAAGACCGCCTTCGAGCATCGCAAAGCCTGCGGCCATGAAAAAGACGAGGAAGCCAGCCATGCAGAACAGCAGGGTGGTCATGATGAATGGGCCGATTTCGTCAAAGCCCGGCGCGGCGGCGGCATCCTGTGCCAGTGCCAGCGTCGGCAAAGCTGTCAGAGCCGTGCCAACGAGGAGAGATTTCGTGAGTTTCATTGTCCGTGTTTTCCTATGTTGGTCCGCTCAAAGCGCGTCTTCGTTGGTTTCGCCGGTGCGCACACGCACGGCCTGCTGGACGTCGAGGACAAAGATCTTGCCGTCTCCGATCTTGCCGGTCTGCGCTGACTTGGTGATGGTCTCGACGATCTGGTCGACCATGGCCGCGGCCACGACGATCTCGATCTTGACCTTGGGCACGAAGTTCACGGCGTATTCCGCGCCGCGATAGATTTCAGTATGCCCCGACTGCGAACCGAAGCCTTTGATTTCCGTGACCATCATGCCCCGCACGCCGGCTTCGGTCAGCGCTTCGCGCACCTCCTCCAGCTTGAACGGTTTGATCGTTGCAATAATGAGTTTCAACTCGTGTCCCCTTCATTTGGCAGCCCATTAACGTCTGCGGATTGACCAGAAACAGAATGCATCGCGGCAGCGAGGCAAAGATGGCGCAGGCTAAATTCCCGGCCTGCTTGCAGGGATGTGCATAAAAAATGCGCAAAAATAGCATTTTGCATACAAAATAGGCATTCAAGAATCGTTAAGCTTACGTCGCGGGGGTGTGGCAAACCCACACAAAGACGATATGATACACAAAACAAAAGGCCGGGCAGGGGTCGTTCATGAGTGATTCAAATAGGGGCAAACGGCCTCTGGTGGCTGATCGCCGCGTTCCCAAACGCAAAACAACAGCTGCTGCACAGAAATCGACAAGAAAGTCGGTCGGAAAATCCGTGGCAAAACGGCGGACGTCGGCCCGCAAGCCTCAGAAAAAAAGCAACTTTCTTGTTCGCTTTTTCAAATGGATCATGCGCGGTGTATGGGCCATTTTCTGGCGTATCAGTGCGGTGGCCATGCTCTTGCTGGCGCTGGCGGTGGGGTATTACTGGACCACTTTGCCTGACGTGACGGCCTTGCTGGACGGGCGTGCGCGCGGCTCTGTCACCTTCAAGGATCGCGACGGCGCCACCTTTGCCTGGCGCGGGGATCAGTTTGGCGGGGTCGTTACCACTGAAACAGTCTCTCCGGCTTTGCGGGACGCTGTTGTGGCAACCGAAGACCGCCGCTTTTTCTACCATTTTGGCCTGAGTCCCCGCGGCATCGCCTCTGCCGTGCGCATCAATCTGAGCGAAGGGCGCGGGCCGCTTGATGGTCACGGCGGATCGACCATCACGCAGCAAACGGCCAAGCTCTTGTGTCTGGGTGTGGATTTCGATCCGACCAAGTGGGAGACAGAGGCCGATTATGTGTCCGATTGCCGTCGTGGATCGTTGCAGCGCAAGGCCCAGGAAGCAATCTATGCGCTTGCCATGGAGGCCAAGTATTCCAAGAACGAAATCCTGTCGATCTACCTGAACCGGGCCTATATGGGTGGCGGAGCCTATGGGGCTGAAGCGGCAGCGCAACGCTTTTTCGGCAAATCCTCGGCCCTGCTTTCGCCTGCGGAAGGGGCCATGCTGGCCGGGCTGTTGACGGCACCGTCGACATTGGCGCCCACCGCCAATCTGGAACGCTCGCAGAATCGCGCGGCCACCGTCCTGCGTCTCATGGGCGAGCAGGGGTATCTGACCGAGGCAGAGGTTGCCCGCTGGCAGAATGAGCCCGCCGAGCTGTCCTCTGCCGCACGCCGCAAGGCCGGCGGGTATTTTGCGGATTGGGTGATGGTGTCGGGGCCCGAATTCTTTACCCGCAACACGACCGAAGACGTGATCATCAACACCACACTGGACCAGCGTATCCAGCGCGCGGCCGAAGACGCGCTGGCCTATATCTTTGAAAACAAGGTGCGCGAAGGGTCCAAGGCGCAAGCCGCGATTGTTGTGATGGACGCGGACGGTGCTGTCCGGGCGATGGTCGGCGGGCGTGAAAACCGGGTTGCAGGCATGTTCAACCGGGCCATTCAGGCCAAGCGCCAGACCGGATCGGCCTTCAAGCCCTTTGTGTATGCGGCAGCGCTGGACCTTGGGTATTCGCCCTTGGATATGGTTATGGACGAACCCTATTGCCTGAATATACCGGGTTCCGGGGAATGGTGCCCGCGCAACTATACGAACACCTATTCCGGGCAGGTCACCTTGACGGAAGCGCTCAAGCAATCGTTGAACATTCCGGCGGTCAAGGTGTCCGAGGCGGTCGGGCGCGATCTGGTCAGGACTGTGGCGGACCAATTCGGCATTCAGAACGACCTCGCGGCAGGTCCCGCCCTGGCACTTGGGGCGTCCGAGAGCACCTTGCTTGAAATGACCGGCGCCTATGCCGGGATCCTGAATGGCGGTTCATCCGTGACACCCTACGGTTTGGTTGACCTCAGATTGCAGGGCGACACCGAACCCCTGATGGGCTCGGGTGGCGGGATCGGTGAGCGCGTCATTCAGGACGAAGCCGCAGGGCAATTGATCTGGATGATGGAAAAGGTCGTTTCCGAAGGGACAGGCCAGCGCGCGCGCATCGAAGATCGCCAGATTGCGGGCAAGACCGGAACGACACAAGCGGCGCGTGACGCGTGGTTTGTCGGGTTTTCGGCGGATTACGTTGCCGGTGTCTGGATGGGCTATGACGACAATACCCCACTGTCGGGCGTGACCGGAGGCGGCCTGCCCGCAGAGATCTTCCGCGAGACGATGGTGCGGGTACATGACGGCCTTCCGAACAAGCCGCTGCCGATGATTTCGCCGATCCGTGCGCCGGAACCGCAGCCCACAGCACCATCCTCCGCGTCGAACGACATCCCGCGCACCACGGAAGGGCTGATTGAACGTTTGCTCCGGGATATTCTGGGCGGGGGCGCGCCACGCAACTGATGCGCCCTCAAAAAGCGGCTGACCTGTGTCAGTTGGCTTTCTTGAGGTCCGCGATCATGCCGTCGATGCTGCCACCATTGCGGTCAATGAGAGCGCCGATTTCATTGCGTTCCGTCAGCAACATGTTCACGCCTTCGATGTACATGTTGAAAAACAGGTTTTTGCCCGCGCGGTCCGACACCTGGAATGTCACATCAAAGGGCGCTTCGTTTCGCAGGTAAGCCGTGGTCGA
>CAYGQZ010000163.1:0-1962 GCA_964352055.1 uncultured Rhodobacterales bacterium | reverse complement strand
TCACTCTTGCCCGCTGCGATCACCTTGTTGATGTCGTTGACCAGAGAATCCACCAGTGTCTTGGCCCCCGCTTCGGTGATGGCAAAGGCTGGAAGCGCAGGCAGCGCAAAAACCGCGCCGAGACCGGACATGAAAAAGCGTCGTTTCATCTTTAAAAACCCTCTGTATCGAGCGCAAAGGGATCAATCTCTGCGCTTGCATTCTCCTGACCCAGTTCGAACCTGCGGTTCTGCGTCGCGATCAGGCGCGTTTGTGAATAGCTGTCTGCACTTTCATATAGGATGCCATCGACAGAATCCACGTAACGCCCGCGTGTACTTATGCCGCGGGCAATACCTGCCCCAAGGCTGACATACTGTGCCGGGCCGTCCAATCCCACATAGCTGAGGGGATTGGTAACGAAATCGACGATCATTCCGGTCGTGTCACGCTGGTTTGAGGGGCCAAGCAACGGCAGCTCCAGGTAGGCGCCTTCGCCAACACCCCAAACATGCAGCGTTTCCCCGAAATCCGTTGCATGCTGCGGCACCCCGAAATCAGTGGCCGCGTCAAATAATCCGGCAAGCCCGAGAACCGAGTTTATGCCAAAACGGATCACACCAAGCCCCGCGCCCGGAATATCGCCTTGCAACAGACTGTTCACCACGATGGAAGGCGACTGAAGATTGCGCGAAAAATTGACGATACTGTCTTCGATTTCGTCTGGAATGACACCCGAATATCCCACGGCTGTCGGCCGCAGAAGGGTCTGGTCAACGGTCCGGTTGAACTCATGCATCCGCCGGTTCTGATTTTCGAACGGATCGTAAATTCCATCTGGCGTCATGCCGTCCCCATCAACAGTACTGCACGCTGCAACCGCAAGCATAAGCAATAACGTGATGACGAGACGGTTTGCGGACAGAAAAAATGCCAATGGAAATCTCCGATTAATATTCGTATGGCGTAAACAATACGTCCACAATAAAAGCTGATAGACAGGTTAACAGCATTTGACAGGTTTGTGCCACGCGCACGACAGGAAATTCAGGCCGAACCTGTGTCGGCGTTTACCGTAGACGGCCAGCAGGCTAAAAGGTGCTTATGCAAGATATATCGACTTTACTGGGGCGGGCCGAACTACGCGCAGCGCGGGCTGAAAGCCGCCGGTTGTACTGGACCGTCGGATTGTTCAGCCTTTTTGCCAATTTGCTGATGCTGACGGGCCCAATGTACATGCTGCAGGTCTATGACCGCGTGTTGGGCAGCCGCAGTGAGGAAACCTTGATCGCCTTGTCGATACTTGTGGTGTTTCTGTACGGGGTTATGGGCATTCTCGACTATACGCGCAGCAGAATCATGGCGCGCGTCGGCGCACGGTTCCAGGCCCGGCTGGATCGGCGGGTTTTTGACGCCGTTGTGCGCAAATCGGCCGTTGCTCCTGACGCGCAGACGCAATCGGGCCTTGCCGATCTAGAGAGCATTCAGCGGTTCATGACCTCTCCTCTGCTGATCGCCTTCTTCGATCTGCCCTGGACACCTATTTTCATCGCCGGGATCTTCCTGTTCCACCCGTTGCTTGGGGCATTGGCCGTTGCTGGCGGGGCATTGTTGATCCTGATTGCCCTTGCCAATCAGCTTTTGTCGAAACGCCCGCAGTTCGAGTCCGGGCAGGCCGGGCAAAAGGCAAATGCGATGTCGGATCAGCTTCGGATCGAAGCCGAGATGGTGCAGTCGATGGGCATGCGTGAAGCCGCCTTTGACAGGTGGCAAACGGCCCGTGGCACCGCGCTGGAATCGCAGATCAAGGCCACGGATATCGGTGGTGGCTTTACCTCGTTGACAAAAACGCTGCGCTTGTTCTTGCAGAGTGCGATGCTGGGTCTTGGGGCCTATCTGGTTTTGCAAAACCAGATGACGCCGGGCGCAATGATCGCGGGCTCCATTCTGCTGGGACGCGCGCTTGCGCCGATCGAGACGATG
>CAYGQZ010000162.1:3820-9979 GCA_964352055.1 uncultured Rhodobacterales bacterium | reverse complement strand
GTCTCAAACGGCAGCAGCAGGGGGCCGAGAAGAACGAAGATGAGAGCGATGGCCGCGACCGTGCCGTTCGCGATCCGCATGGCGCGCAGATCGGTCAGCGCCACATAGAGGCACAGCGGCGCGACCAACGGCAGGAACCAGAGCGCGGCGGTTGCCGAAAAGGCCATCCCGGCGCTCAGGTGCTTTCTTCGAGCGCGCGCAGGGACCGCACGGCGTCTTCAAAGTGCTGTGGATGGGTCTCGATCGCCTGCCGGAGCAGGGATTTGCCCGTCGCCACATCGCCCTGTTTCACGGCAGCCAGCCCCAGAGTGTGCAGCAATTGCGCACGCTCGGTCTGGTCGGTGGGAATCACAGGCAGGTTGTAGTTGCGCTGGGCGCCCCGGGCGAGGATCAGGTTGTTCTTGGCGGTAAAGAGGGTGGGGTCCTGACGAATGGCGTCGGTAAAGAGACGCTCGGCCGCCGGGAAATCCCCCCGCGTGAGTTTGGAATAGCCCCAGTTGTTCAGCACACCGGCAGGGCGCGTCGTCAGACCCACAGCCGTTTCATAGAAGCTGTCGGCTTTTTCCCATTCCTTGTTGCCGTCCGCGATCATGGCCGCGAGCCGGTAGCGTTTGAACGTCTCGAAGGTGGGCGGGACCTGGTTCAGCACCTCTTCGGCGCGGGCCCAGTCGCCCGAGCGCAGCAGCGCATCTGCATAGTCGACGCGGTCCTGATCGGTGGCATCAGCGCGTTGCACCAGCCGGGCATAGGCGGGCACGGCTTCGGAATAGCGTTTGGCGCGCACCAGACTTTGGGCAAGGCCGCGCTGCAAATCGATCCGGTCCGGATCTTCGGAGGCGGTGCGGGTGAAATAATTCACCGCTTCGTTCGGGTCCGCCACGGTCAGCATGACATCGTTGAGGTCAGATTCGTCGACCACGTTCACATCCTGGAAGGCGCGTTCGACGGTTTCGTCCTCTGACTTGTCCGCGCAGGCGGCAAGCGCCATCGCGCCCGCCAGTGACACGGCCAGAAAAATGGGGTGGCGCATGTTTGCGTCCTTTATCCTGCTCAATCACGCCCGGCTTTTGGTGCCGGATCACATTTGTTCGCGCGCAAAGGCGCACCCTCAATCAAAGTTCAGATCGTATCACGTAGTCACTGCTGCTGCGTCGCACGAGCTTATACTCGTTTTGGTTGTTTTCAACCGTAACAGAATTTTCGGATTTTGCGAGAGCCAAGCGGAAATTATCCCGGATGAGTGTGCTTTCTCCGTCATCAAGGGCAAAGGCCCGGCGAAATACCTCGACCGCTTCCGCTGTTTGGCCCTGTTCCATCAGGACAACCCCGAGGTTGTTGAGATCTTCGGGGGTGGGGTCGTATTCGGTGGTGGCACGGCGCAGAAGCCTTTCGGCCTGATTGAGCCGCCCAAGGCCAAGGTTCGCCGTGCCAAGGCCCGACAGAATCTCGCCGTCCATTCCCTGTTCGAGGGCGGCACGGTTGAACGCCTTTATCGCCAGTTCATATTCGTTTGCGGCCAGCAGCCGGTGGCCCACTTCGACGCCGCCTACGGCCTCTCCATCGGGATCGACGCCGGGGGCATAAGGCCCGCTTTGTGACAGATCGATGGTGTCTGACTCTGACGCGCAGGCAACCAGACCAAGCAAGACGACGGCGGCGCAAAACGCGCGGATGGCAAAGCGCATGGTGGTCTTCTGTCGTCCCTTGGGCCTGTGTCCCGTGCCCGGCCAACGGGGCCGGGGCAGGATGCGTTGTCTTGCGGGGCAGTCGGAGACCTTAGTTGCTCATGTTGCCCAACTGCGTGATGCCGTGCACCGATGGCCCCACAAGGATGATCAGCAGCGGCGGCACCGTGAGCATCATTGTGGCAAGGGTCATCTTGGTTGGCAACTTGTTTGCGGCCTCTTCGGCGCGCATGACGCGTTTGTCCCGCATTTCGCTGGCATAGACCCGCAACGCCTCGGCGATCGAGGTGCCAAAGCTGGCGGACTGGATCAACACGGTGACAAAGCTGCCCACATCCTGCACGCCGCAGCGTTCGGCCATGTCGTTGAGCACGGTCACCTTGTCCTTGCCCGCCTTCATCTCGTAGCTGACGACCTGAAACTCTTCGGCCAGCGCCGGATAGGAGGCCTGCAGTTCCGATGCCACACGTGTGATGGATTGATCCAGCGATTGCCCCGCCTCGACGCAGACCAGCATCATGTCGAGACTGTCGGGAAAGCCGCGCGTGATCTGGTCCTTGCGTTCCTCGACCCGGCGGGTGACCCAGTATTGCGGCAGGTAATACCCGATGCCGCCCGGTCCGACCGTATACATGATGATCTTGTTGGTGGTCATGGTGTCGGTGCCGACAATGAAGTTCACATAGACAACGCCCGCCGCCAGACCGAGAAGGCCCAGTATGAACTGTGCGGCGTGAAAGACCCGCACCGCATCGCGGGACTGATACCCTGCCTGGCGCAGGGTCAGTTGCCGCTTGCTGAGTTCGGCCAGATCCTGCGGTTCCAGAAAGTTCGAGAATTTCTGAAGCTGTTCATTATGCGCGCCCTGCCGCAGGGTTTCCCTGTGACTGCCGGAAACGGACGTGGATCCGGAGGTGCGTTTGAGCTTGGTCAGCGGGTCCTCGGGCTGGCGCAGCATCATGATGGCGACGCCTGCAATCATAATCACGCCCAGAACGCCCGCGATGATAATGGGCCCAAGGGGGCCGAGCAGATCGGTGATCGGTGTCAAAAGGTCCATGATGATGTCCTCAGACTTTGATGTCGGTCAGGACGCGCATGACCAGCAGGTTGAGACAGAGCAGGATGCCGACGACAAAACAGGCCGGGATGAAATAGGCATGATCGCGCACCTCGTCATAATAGTTCGGGTCGCTCACATTGATGACGACCAGCGCCACGAGCGGGAAGGCCGACAGGAACTTGCCGGACCACTTGGCCTCGGCCGTGATCGCCTTGACCCGGCGAAACAGGCGAAAACGGGCACGGATCACCTTGGCCAGCCCCATCAGGATTTCGGCAAGGTTGCCGCCTGATTGCTGCTGGATGGTGACCGCCATGGCGAGAAAGCGCAGATCCTGCATGTCGAGCCGTTCGGCCATCGCCTTGAGCGCTTCGCCCACATCGCGGCCAAAGGCGCTTTCGTCGGCGATGACACCGAATTCGGAGGCCAACGGGTCCTGCACCTCTTTGGCGACGATCTGGATGGCGGAACTGAACGGATGCCCCACGCGCAGCGAGCGCACCATGAGTTCGACCGCGTCGGGCAGTTGTTCCTCGATCATGGCCATGCGCTTGTTGGCTTTGGACGCGACCCAGAAGTACACGGCCCCGATCCCGATCACGATCGAAAGCAGAATGCGCACCGGCGGCTCTGTTTCGGTGCCGATGGTGAGGCCCAGAAAGGCCACGACGGACAGGCCTGCCATGATCATGATCAGCTGTTGCGGGCTGAAGGCGATGGACGCCTTTTGCGCCTTGTCCGCCAGCAGCGAATAGAGCGGGATGGAGCGCGCGCCCATGTGCTGCTGCATCTCCTTGCGGAGCTGTTCCAGCACTTCCTCGCGGCGGCCGCCGGATTTGTTCAGCATTTCAAGGCGCCGGTTCACCCGGCTGTTGAGGCTGATGGATTTGCCAAATGCGAAGAGGTAGAGGCCCTCGACCAGCACCAGAACGGCGATGAAGATCAGGCCGTAAATGAGGGGTTCTGCACTCATGATACCAATTCCTTGCTGCGCTGGGCCTATTGGGCAGTTACGGGTTCATAGATGGATGCGGGCAGGTCATAGCCCCACATACGGAAACGTTCGGAGTAATGGCTGCGCACGCCCGTGGCCGTGAAATGCCCGATGATCTTGTTGTCGGGGGTCAGGCCCACGCGCTGATAGCGGAACACTTCCTGCATCGAGATCACCTCGCCCTCCATGCCGGTGATCTCGGTGATGGACGTCATCCGGCGCGAGCCGTCCTGCAGGCGGCTGGCCTGCACGATCAGGTTGACCGCCGAGGAAATCTGGCTGCGCACCGCCTTGAGCGGCATTTCGATCCCGGCCATCGCGATCATGTTTTCCAGACGGCTCACCCCATCACGCGCAGAGTTCGCGTGGATTGTGGTCATCGACCCGTCATGGCCGGTGTTCATCGCCTGCAGCATGTCGATGACCTCCTCGCCGCGGGTTTCGCCCACGATGATCCGGTCCGGGCGCATCCGCAGCGCGTTCTTGAGGCAATCGCGTGGCGACACGGCACCTTTGCCCTCGACATTGGCCGGGCGGCTTTCCATGCGGCCCACATGGGTTTGCTGCAATTGCAGTTCTGCGGTGTCTTCGATGGTCAGGATACGTTCGGCATTGTCGATGAATGAGGACAGCGCGTTGAGCGTGGTCGTCTTGCCGGAGCCCGTGCCGCCGGACACAATGATGTTGAGCCGCGTGGCCACGGCGGCCTGAAGGTAGGCGGCCATTTCTTCGGAAAACGCGCCGAACGCGACCAGATCGTCAATGCCGAGCTTGTCCTTCTTGAACTTGCGGATCGACACCAGAGAGCCGTCCACTGCAATCGGGGGCACCATGGCGTTGAAGCGCGAGCCGTCTTTGAGGCGGGCATCCACATAGGGGTTTGATTCGTCCACGCGCCGACCCACCGCACTCACGATCTTGTCGATGATCCGCAGCAGATGGCGTTCGTCCTTGAAGGTGACATCGGTCAGTTGCAGCTTGCCGTCACGCTCGACAAAGATCTGTTGCGGGCCGTTGACCAGAATGTCGTTGACGCTGTCGTCCTTGAGCAGCGTTTCCAGCGGACCAAGGCCCATCACCTCGTCAAAGAGTTCCTGATTGAGGGTCTGGCGATCTTCGCGGTTGAGAATGATGTTCTTCTCTTGCAGCACTTCGCTGGAGATGGCGCTGATTTCCTGGCGCAGATCGTTCTCGGTGGCACTTTCGAGCGCCGAGAGGTTGAGATTGTCGAGCAGCGCGCGGTGCAACTCCAGCTTGATCTCGCCCATGCGTTCCTTGCGTTTGCGCTCTTTGTCAATCGGGGCCGGGGTGGCGGCGGATGCGTTCGCCTTGCGTGCAACCCGGGTCGGCGCGGCGGTTTTGGGCGCCTCGACCATCTTCGGCGGCGGCGCGGGCATGGCTGGCGTTTTTTTGTATTTTGAGAACATCGACGGGCCTTTGGGGTTGGGGATCAGGCCGCCTTGGCGCGATCGGCATTCAATTCGTGGATGGAGGCTGCCAGCTTGGCGATTTCGCGGCGCAGCGGGTTCTTGGCGGCCGAGCTTGCAAGCGGCAGACCATGATCGGCACCTTGCGTGATCTGCTTGCCGCCGTCGGGCAGTTGCACTTCGATCGAGATGTCGAGGCTGTCGGCCAGACGCTTGACCCGGGACTTGCCCCCCAGATCGGTGAACTTGGGCGCGCGGTTCAGCACATAGCGCAGCTTTTCCACGGGCAGGTCTTCGGACTGCAAGGCCCGTTTGAAGCGCAAGGTATTTTGCGCAGATCGCATATCGAGTTCAAGCGTGGTGAAATAGAGATGTGCGGCGACCAGCACCGTTTCCGTCCATTGCACCAGCGTCGAGGGCATGTCGATCACCACGTAATCAAAATGCGCGCGGGCCATATCGATCACGCGCTGCACATCCTCGGGCGACACCAGATCAAGCGGGATCACGTCGGCGGGCGCGGTCAGCACCTGCAGCTTTTTTTCGAATGTCAGCAGGGACTGGGCAAAGATTTCTTCGTCCATCGTGTCGGTGTCCGACAGCATCTCGAACACGGCTTCGCGGCGGGTGAGGTCCAGAAAGGTGGAGGCGGAGCCAAATTGCAGATCGAGATCGAGCAGGCAAACACTGGGCGCGTCCGAGTGGTTGAGCAGGGCCAGTTCCCACGCAAGGTTCACGGCCAGCGTGGTGCTGCCGGTGCCGCCCGACATTCCGTGACACACGAAGACAGCACCGAGCTTGTCGCCACCGGACGCCAATCGTGGTGATTGTTCCGCAACGGCGGGCTGAGGCTGGGACGCGGCCCTCAGCCGGTCCAAGGCTTGCTGCAACTCGCCTTCGGGCAGCGGGTAGGGCACAAATTCATCCGCCCCGTCACGCAGCAACTGGTGCAGGGCTGCGGGTGTCACGCCCTCGGCGATCAGGATGACG
>CAYGQZ010000162.1:0-3720 GCA_964352055.1 uncultured Rhodobacterales bacterium | reverse complement strand
ATCCCTTGGGTCGCGAAATGGTTCACGACGGCGTTGGCGCGGGCCAGTCCGAGCCGTTTGTTGAAGCTTGCCGATCCCACTGCATCCGTATGGCCATAGACCCGGAACCGGACCTCGGGAAACTGCCGGATCCATTGGGCCTGCTGGTTCAGGATGGCGCGTGCGCCTGCGTCCAGCTGGGATGAGTTGAAGGCGAAATTGACGGTCGTGTCGACCTCGGATGCGAAACGGTTGGCCAGATCAAAGGTATATTGCTGCTGGCCTGTCATGATCAGCGTATTCGTTGCCGTGGAATTGCCGAACTCGCCGCTGTCAACGACGCTGCCGGCCTCGCGGTAAAACTGTGTGTAGACAGGGTCGTTCGACGCGGTGCATCCGCTCAAGGCGACAGTTCCGGCCAATGCGACGCTTATGAACGGTTTCATGCCCAGTCCTTAATCCAAAACATAGCCATAGGATCCGCTGAAATCCTGCTTGGCGACTTCCCCGGCAGCACCACGGGTCGGCGTGCGGGATTCCCCGGCGGTCCGTCCAAAAAGAAACAGGTCCCGCTCGGATGGCGGTGTGATGCGATCTGTGGGCAGCGCCAGAACGTCGCCCCGGACGGGCGACACAAGATGTGCCGTCACGATAATCACCAACTCTGTCTGGCTGCGTTGATAGGAGGCGCTGCGGAACAAGGTCCCCAACACGGGCACGTCGCCGATCCAGGGCAATTGCGAATTGTCGTCCTTGAAATCGTCCTGCAACAGACCTGCGATGGCAAAGCTTTCTCCATCCTGCATCTCGACCGTTGTTGACGTCTCGCGGCGGCTGAAGGCGCTGATTTCAAAGCCGTTCTGCGAAAACCCGTTGTTTGGGTCAATAGCCGACACGGCAGCTTCAAGCTCGAGATTGATCAGATTTTGGTCGATCACCCGTGGAATGAAGTTCAGCTCGATTCCGAAGGGTTTGAATTCGATGGTAATGACGCCTTCTTCCTGGGCGACGGGAACAGGATATTCGCCACCTGCAAGAAACTTGGCCTCCTGTCCCGACAGGGCCACAAGATTGGGTTCGGCCAGGGTTCGGACAACGCCTTTGGCTTCCAGGGCTTCGATCAACAGGCCGATTTGCATGCCACCGGCACCAAATCCAAACAGGATGGCGCCCGCATTCTCGTTTGTGAGCGGAATGTTACCGTTCAGGCTGTTGCCGACGCCGATTGCATTGTTGGTGGTGCCGGTCCCGCCGTTGATGTCGAGGTCATTGCCAAAAATCGACCCACCCAGCGCGAGCGATGAGCTGAGAGACTTGGAAACGGAACGGTTCATTTCCGCAAACCGGACTTTCAACATGACCTGTTGCACGCCGCCGACGCTCATCAGGTTGGACACCCGGCCTTCGGCATACCGATCCGCCAGATCCAGAGCGCGTTGCAGGCGCGCGGCCGACGACACGACACCGGACAGCACGATGCCGTCATTGGCCGTACGCACTTCGATCTTTTCGCCTGGCAGAATCTGTTGCAGCCGTTCCTTGAATTCGGAGATGTCGGCAGCCACACGGACGTTGACATTCGTGATCAGTCGCCCGCTTGCGTCAAGCAGGGTCAGGGTGGTCAGACCGGGGGACTTGCCCAGCACATAAATCGTTCGATCGCTCAACGACGAGATATCGGCGATGGCGGGGTTTGCAATGCTCAGTTCGGCGAAGGGGATTTCGCTTTCGACAACGACGGCGCGGTTCATCGCCACGTTCAGGTCTTCTTCTGTCGCGGAGCGGACCACACGCAGGTTGTCGGCTTGCGCAACAAACGCAATCGGGCTTACAGCAAGAGAGAGCCCGAGAAGGGCTGCTTTCAGTATTCCATCGATTTTCATGTGACCTGCCTTTTTGATCACGCCTCGGTGTCGGGTCTTTTTGCCCGCGATTTCTGCAACCATGCGTTACTTTTGTTTTTTTTGCAAGAATCAACGGGTTCTGACCTGTTCATCCTGGGCAATCGGGCAAATGGGACACAACCAGGAATTGCGCACTGGGGACAGTACGCAACGCTAAGTCATTGAATTTCGATAGTTCTGTACGTGTCAGTTTGTACAGGGTATTGGGATTTCGACGACCTCTGACCCTCTGCGGGTGCGGATCGAGCATGTCTTTTTCTCTTCGATCTCGGCCTTGAGTTCCTGCGCGGCTATGCCAAGGAGGGCGCGCTGGTCTACTTCGATGGGTGCTGCGATGGTGTCATCCTCTGCGCCGACCAGCGACAAAGCCAGGCGTCCCGTTGATTGTGCCTGTGCCAGAGTGGCCACCTGAGACGGCTCCACAGCGACGGTGACGGTGCGCGCAATGCTTGCGCCGTCCAGATCGCCCGTTGCGTTCTGGTCGATGGCAATGAGTTGGACACCCGCCTCGATCAGCTTGGTCACTTCACCTCGGCTCTGGCTGAGCGCCTCATCCACCCGGCCGGTCCAATAGACATCGACGCGGTCACCGGGACGCAAAAACCCTGACACGCCCGAAGTCACGTCAACCTTGATGGCAAAGGCCCGCATACCGCGTCCGAGCCGCGAGGTCAGGCCCGCCTCTTCGCCGGGTTTCGTGACCTTGAGGGCAAGAACGGCCTCGTCTTTTTCCATTGCCCGCAAGACGAAACGCGTGGATGTCTCGCCTTCGGCAAACAGAGGGTTGTCTTTGGTAAATGCGCCTTCGGGGATTGCATTTTCAGGCCAGTCCACAGGGCGTACGTCCTCGGCCGTCAGCGTTTCACCATATTTCAGCGCCCGATCCGCCACGTAGACGGTGACGGTGGGTACGATTTTTTCCCGTTGCGCCCGTTCTTTGGCCAGCGCCATTTGATATTGGCCAATGTAATTCTTGGCCATGTATACGGCACCACCGGCCAATGCGATCCCGGCCAACAGGACCAACCCAAAAATCGTTCTCATACCAGCACCCCTACGGTTCGGGCCGCACCACCAAAATCGTGGACCCCATTACAGTTTAAGTGCGTGGTGAATGTGGCAATTTGGTGGAAGCGGCGGGGAGTCTCGGGGGCAATGTGCGTGGCGGCCAGCGAGGGTTTCGGGCTCCCTCGTGTCTTCGGGGGCCAGACAGTCTGGTTTTTGCTCAGAACGTCCAAGTGCTCATGAAGCTGGCCACCTTGTCGCCAAGACTGACCGCACCGGTTTGCATCGCGACGGCAATGACAACAACCAGGCCGACTATTGCGGCCGTCAGGACGATCCAGTCCACCGTCACCGCTCCATCGTCTGTTTCAAAAAAAGTCTTCAGGAACTGTTTCATGGCAGGTGTCTTTGTCCAGAACGCGAAATGTACGAGTTAAAAAAGCCGCGCCTGATATGGACGCGGCCCTTTGGCATGCAGGGTTGGTTTCAGACCACTTTAGTTCGGGTCACGGCCCTGCAAGAAAGTGTCGGTGTCCGCTGTCAGCTCAGCCGCACCGGTTTCAATTGACGTGTAGGCAGCGACGGCAAGGCCCACAACTGCTGCGGTCAGAACGACCCAGTCCACCGTCACGGCACCGTTCTCGTCCTTGCGGAATTTTTTGATCAGTTTCATCATTCTCGTGGCCCTCCAAAGGATCCCTAAATTTATGTGTCAACCTTGTCGTCGGTTCGGCCATTCGTTTGCGAACGCTCAAGCTCGACTTGGTATGAAGACATGTAGCCATCTGATTGGGGCACGAATTTGGCAGCAATTCGTAAAATTCACGTCCAT
>CAYGQZ010000161.1:5698-10008 GCA_964352055.1 uncultured Rhodobacterales bacterium | reverse complement strand
TCATGTGATCGAGATGCCGCAGCATCTGGTGCAAGGGCACATCCGCCAGCATCCGCCCGTCATCGCGCAGGAAGGCCACGGCAAAGTTCAGCCCGACCATACCATCGCTTTCGCGGATCGCGGCCAGTTGCTTGTCCGTCAGGTTGCGCGAATGCGGGCAAATGGCGTGAACGTTGGAATGGGTCGCAACCAGCGGTTTGGACGAATGCCGCGCGACATCCCAAAACCCGGCCTCGTTCAGATGCGACAGATCCAGCATGACATTCATCTCGTCACAGCGTTTGACCAGGCGCAGGCCATGATCCGTCAGGCCCGGCCCGATGTCGCCGGTACTCGGGTACCGAAACGGCACACCGTGGCCAAAGATGGTGGTGCGGCTCCAGACCGGGCCGATGGATCGCAATCCGGCCTGATAAAGCACCTCAAGTGTGTGGAAATCCGGGTCGATCGCCTCGGCCCCTTCGATATGAAAGATCGCCGCCATCCTGCCACTGTCCAGCGTCGCGCGGATATTCGCACTGGTTCGGCAAATGGTCAGCGCGCCGCGCCGCTCAAGATCGAACAGGATCGCGGCTTGCGCCATGACAATCGGGAACGCGTCTTCCCAGTCAATCGGTTCGGGCAAGGGCAGGTCATAGCTGGGCTTCGTCATCTCTTTGAATTTGAAATCCAGATCTATCGGGGACGGCACGTAAACGGCAAAAAACCCACCGCCAAACCCACCGACCCTGGCAGAGGGTACATCGATGGCCCCCTCGCGTCCGGTCAGAAAGCTTTCGGATGCCGACAACCCGCCCGCCTTGAACAGCTTGAGCAGGACATCGTTATGGCCATCGAAAATGGCGGGCGTGGCGTCAGATTTCAAAATGCGAATTCCCCCGGTCCGGGCAGCTTACGCCATAAATTCTCATGGACGACTCCGCATTCGATGATAAAAGCTCATAGAGCTATGAGACAATCGCAGAGGGTCCGATGGCAGAACGCACATGGCACAGCCTTCCGGAGTACGAAGCCCTGCGTGCATTGATGGAAAGCGGCACGACCTCCAAGGCGGCGGTCAGGCTGGGCCTGTCACAATCTGCGGTCAGCCGGTCAATCTCCAGCCTCGAAGCGCGTCTCGGGCGCCTGCTTTTTGAGCGGGACGGCGGCCGATTGCGGCCCACATCCGAAGCGTCGCGGCTGAACAAACGGCTCGATCCCCTGTTCGAGGCGCTCGACCGGATCGACGGCCCGCCCGAACCTGCGCAGGAATCGCTCAGGTTGATTGCGCCGCCCACCTATGCCCACCGGTTTCTGGTGCATCACATCGCGACCTTCCTGACAGCCAATCCGCATTTCTTTGTCAGCCTCGAAGTCGCCTCATCCGAAGAGGTCATTCGCAGCATTCAGGAACAGCGCTTTGATCTGGGCCTGACCGGGGTCGAGATGTCGCGCGAAGGCGTCGCCCTGACGCCCTACCGTGTGTCAACGGCGGTCTGTGCGATCCCCGAAGGGCACCCTTTGGCCGAGCTGGAAACCATCCGCCCCCAGGACCTGCACGGGCATCGCCTGATCGCCTTGACCCGCAGGCACGCCCGTCGCGCGCAACTCGACAAGGTGCTGACGAACGTGCGCAGCGTGCCCCATATCGTGGCCGAGGCATCAACGTCCTTTGCCGCCGTCGATCTGGTGCGCGAGGGGCTGGGCGTCACCGTCGTGAACCCGTTCCCGGTGGCGCAATACCGGTCCGGGGACGTTGCCTTTCGCCTCTTTGCATCGCCGATCAAGTACAACAGCTATTTCGTGACGCCGGAACACGCGCCCACGCCCGCCATCGCGCGCGCCTTCATGCGGCATTTGCGGCTGCACACACTCAAAACGCCCTTTACCGAAAAGGCCTAGCGCACCGGCACCAGACCCTTGAGCAGGCTGGAAAGCAGGAAAACCACCGCCGCCACGCAAACGATGGACGGGCCTGCGGGCGTGTCCAGCACAAAGGCCGCGCGCAGACCAACGGCAACGGACAGGGTTCCGATAACGCCTGCGGCCAGTGCCATCCCCTCGGGCGTGCGCGACAAAGGCCGCGCAGCCGCCGCCGGAATGATCAGCATGGCCGCAATCAGCAAGACACCCACGACCTTGATCGCGACGGCCACGGTAATGGCCAGCGCCAAGGTCAGCACCAGTTGCTCGCGCTTGGGATCAATTCCGCTGGCATAGGCCAGATCTTCGTTCAGGGTCGCGGTCAAAAGCGCCGACCAGCGCCACCCGATCAGGGCCACCACCAGCGCCGCACCGCCCCAGATCACGGCCAGATCGCCCCGTGACACCGCCAGAATGTCCCCAAAGAGGTAGGCCATCAGATCAATCCGGATGCCGGACAGAAACGACACCGCCACCAGCCCGAACGCCAGCGCCGAATGCGCCAGCACACCCAGCAACGTGTCCATCGCATAGCCCCGGCCCGACAACAATGTCACCGTCAAAGCCATGAGCAGGGCCACCGTCATCGCACCGACAAAGACCGACATGGAGAACGCCAGCGACAACGCCACCCCAAGGATCGCCGCATGCGCGGTTGCATCGCCAAAATAGGCCATCCGCCGCCAGACCACAAAGCAGCCCAGGGGGGCCGCCGCGATGGCGACACCTATTCCGGCCAGTGCCGCGCGCACCAAAAAGTCGTCCAGCATCAGTGCGTCGTCTCCGAATGGGTGTGGTGTCCATGATCGTGCGCATGATCGTGGTCGTGGCCGTGATCATGTTCGTGCCGGTAAAGGGCCAGCGCACCGCCTGTGCCCGAACCAAAAAGCGCCCTGTATTCCGGGGCCGACGCGACAACCGCAGGCGTTCCCTCGCAACAGACATGTCCATTGAGGCAGATCACCCGATCAGAGGCGCTCATCACCACATGCAATTCATGGCTGATCATCAACACCGCGCAGCCCGTCTGCTGCCGGACCTGTTCGATCTGCTGATAAAAGGCCGCCGATCCGCGCTGGTCGAGGCCTTGGGTCGCCTCGTCCAGCAACAGAATATCCGGTCTGCCGATCAGGGCACGGGCCAGCATCACACGTTGAAACTGCCCGCCCGACAGTTGCGACATCTGCGCCTTTGCCAGATCCGGCACCCCCGCCTGCGACAGGGCACCGTCGATCGCGGCCGGGTCCACCCCACCGGGCAACCGTAGAAACCGGGCAACCGTGATGGGCAATGTCTCATCGATATGCAGCTTTTGGGGGACATAGCCAAGGCGCACACCCGCGCCGCGCACCACCCGCCCCCGCGCCGGCTTGACCGCCCCGATGATGACGCGCAGCAGGCTGGTCTTGCCAGAGCCGTTCGGCCCCACGATGGTGACGATCTCGCCCGGTGACACGCTCAGCGACACATGGGACAGCACCGTGCGCGTCCCATAACGAACGCTCAGGTCCACGACATCAACAAGGTTCATGGGTTTGCTTTCGGTGCGCAGGAGGGGCAGAGCCCTTCGGCTTCGACCACGGTCCGTTCGATGAAAAATCCGGTGGCGCGTGCCGCGTCGCCCAACACGCCCCGCCCAGGCGCGGATTGCGTTTCCGCGACGGCATCACACATACGGCAGATCATGAAGGCCGGCGCATGGGACTGGCCCGGATGGGTGCAGGCAATGAAGGCATTCAAACGCTCGATCTTGTGCGCAAGGCCATTGGCCACCAGAAACTCAAGCGCACGGTACGCCACGGGCGGTTGCGAGCCGAACCCAGCCTCGCGCAGCCGGTCAAGGATCGCATAGGCCCCAAGGGCGCGGTGTTCCTGCAACAGAATCTCGAGCACCTTGCGACGCACCGGCGTGAACCGCAGCCCGTCCTGCGCGCAGCGTGCTTCGGCAGCGGCCAGTGTGTCGCTGACGCAGGCGGCATGATCGTGATGCGCAAACCCAAGGGGGGCATCACCGGGCAGTTTTTTATCCGACTCACTTGTCATGTTATTACATATTATCTATCCAGTGCGGAATGTTATAAAATCACATAGGTGACCCGATGTCCACTAAGCTCACGACACTGACTTTGACCGCTGCGCTGATGGGCGGCACCGCGATGGCCGAGGTTCCGCGCGTCGCCGCTGACATAGCGCCTGTACATTCGCTTGTTGCACGCGTCATGCAGGGTGTCGGCGCGCCGGACCTGATTGTCCAATCCGGTGCCAGCCCGCACGAATACAGCTTGCGCCCGTCCGAAGCGTCAGCCTTGCAATCCGCCGATCTTGTCTTCTGGATCGGTCCGGATCTGACGCCCTGGCTGGCGGACGCGCTGACCACACTCGCCCCCGATGCGACCAAGACCGCGTTG
>CAYGQZ010000161.1:0-5598 GCA_964352055.1 uncultured Rhodobacterales bacterium | reverse complement strand
GCCGAGTGCATGTAAAGCAACGCGCACCAAGAGCGAAGCGGGCAGATCTCCTAGCCCGCTTCGTGCCTCCGACGGACGGATGCGGAACGACCCGGCAAGGCCAGTTTCGCATCCGGACGAGGTGCCTGGCTGATCACCTTGCCCTTGGCGATGACGTGAAGGCGCGCCGCCCGCAGGCGCAACGCCTCGACCGGATTGCCCGCGTCCAGCACCACCAGCGACGCCCTAGCCCCCACATGCAGCCCGTAATCCGCAAGGCCCATGGTCTTGGCATTGTGCGTCGTGACCATGTCGAAACAGGTGCGCATCTCTGCCGGGCTGGTCATCTGCGCCACGTGCAGTCCCATAAAGGCCACGTCCAGCATATCGCCAGTGCCCAGCGAATACCACGGATCCAGCACACAATCCTGCCCCCATCCGACATTGATCCCAAGGGCCAACATCTCCTTGACCCGGGTCAGACCACGGCGTTTCGGGAAGCTGTCGTGCCGCCCTTGCAGCACGATATTGATCAGCGGATTGGGGATGGCGTTGATCTCGGCCTCTGCGATCAGGGGCAACAGCTTGGAGACATAGTAGTTGTCCATCGAATGCATCGACGTCAGATGCGATCCGGCCACCCGGCCCTGCAATCCCAACCGCTGCGTCTCGTAGGCCAGCGTTTCGATGTGGCGTGACATGGGGTCGTCCGTTTCGTCACAATGCATGTCCACCTGCAAGCCCCGCGCCGCCGCGATCTCGCAGAGCTCGGTGACCGAGGCCGCGCCGTCCGCCATCGTCCGTTCGAAATGCGGGATGCCGCCGACCACATCGACACCCTTGTCGAGGGCGCGGATCGTGTTTTCGCGCGCCGTCGGATCGCGATAGAACCCGTCCTGCGGAAACGCCACAAGCTGCAGGTCGATATAGTCTTTGACCTTATCACGTACCTGCAACAACGCCTCCACCCCCAACAGCCGATCATCGCAGGTGTCCACATGGCTGCGGATGGCAAGCAGGCCCATGCTGGCCGCCCAATCGCAATAGTCCAGCGCGCGCTCGACCACCTCGTCCTGGGTCATCACCTGCTTGAGTTCGCCCCAAAGCCCGATCCCTTCGAGCAGCGTGCCGGACGCGTTGATCCGGGGCAGACCATAGGACAGGGTCGCATCCATATGAAAATGCGGATCGACAAAGGGCGGGCTGATCAGATCGCCCGAGGCATCGATGACCTGCCCCGCCTCGGCCGCGCCCAGATCCTCGACCGCCGCGATCCGGTCGCCCCTGATCCCGATATCCGTCACCTTCCCGTCGGGCAGCGTGCCGCCTTTGACAATCAGATCGAACATCAGCGCTCTCCTTTGTTGAACGGCACCATGAGGGCCGCTGGCACCTCGGCGCGCCGCGACATGACGACCAGCGCAAGGATCGACAGGATATAGGGCATCATCAGAAAGATCTGATAGGGGATTTGCGTGCCCAGACTGGTCTGCTGCACCCGGATTTGCAGGGCATCAAAGGCCGCAAACAGCACCGCGCCCAAGAGCGCCTTGCCCGGCCGCCAAGAGCCGAACACCACCAGCGCAATACAGATCCAGCCCCGCCCGTTGACCATCTCGAAAAAGAAGCTGTCAAAGGCGGACATGGTCAGAAAGGCCCCGCCCACAGCCATGAACCCGCTGCCGACAATCACCGCGCCCATCCGGATGGCTGTCACCGACAGCCCTTGCGCCGCCACCGCCGCCGGGTTTTCGCCCGCCGCGCGCACCGCCAGCCCAAGCGGCGTACGGTAGAGCACCACGGCAACCACGGCCACAAGGACAAAGGCCAGATAGGTCAGCGGCGTTTGCGAAAACAGCGCAGGCCCCAGCAGCGGAATATCCGACAGGATCGGGATCTCGTAGGGCTGGAACGCCTCGATCTTGGGCGGGCTCGTCACCTCGGGCAAGGCCAGCCGGTAGGCGTAATACGTCGATGACGTGGCCAGCAAGGTCACGCCCAGCCCGACCACATGCTGCGACAGGCCAAAGGGAACCGTCAGCGTGCTGTGCAGAAGACCAAAGAGCATCCCCACCAACATCGCCACGCCAACACCAACCCATAGCCCCGTACCGGAATAGACGGCCATCCAGCCCGCAAAAGCCCCCGACACCATGATCCCTTCAATCCCGAGGTTCAGGACGCCCGCCCGCTCGCAAATCAACTCGCCCAACGTGGCAAAGATCAGCGGGCTGGCGATGCGGATCGCAGCGGCCCAGAAACTGGCGGTGAACAGGATTTCGATAATCTCCATCGCGTCAGTCCCTCACCACACGAAACCGCGTCAGCATGATCGCCAGAACCATCAGCAACAGGGCCACCGCCAGCATGATGTCCGCAAGGTATGTCGGCACGTCCGCCGCACGGCTCATGCTGTCGGCCCCCACAAAGATCCCCGCAACAAACAGCGCCGCCACAACCACGCCCAGCGGATTGAGCAACGCCAGCATCGCCACGATGATGCCCGTATAGCCAAAGCCCGGCGACAGATCGAGCGTCAGGCTCCCCTTCAGCCCCGCCACCTCGGAAAACCCGGCCAGCGCCGCCAATCCACCCGACAAGAGCGCCGTCTTGACCAGCACCAGGTTGATCGGAATGCCCGCGAACGCTGCCGCCTGCTTGTTCAACCCAACCGCCCGCATCTCATAGCCCAGCGTGCTGCGCGTCTGGATCACCCAGACACAGACCGCCGAGATGATCGCCAGCGCAAAGCCCCAATGCAGGCGCAACCCTTCGACAAGGCGGGGCAATCGGGCCTCGGGGATCAGACGCGCCGATTTGGGCCAGCCCATACCCATCGGGTCCTTGAGCGGCCCTTCGAGCAGCATCGAAATAAAAAGCAGAAAGATGAAGTTGAAAAGCAGGGTCGTCACCACCTCATCCACGCCAAACCGGGTTTTCAGCAGCGCCGGAACCAAAAGCAAGACCGCCCCGGCCAGCACACTCGCAATGACAATCACAGGCAACAGCGCAGGTGCCGGCCACGGCAAGGCCCCCGTGCCCAACAGCACCGTCATCAACGCCCCGGCATAGAGCTGCGCCTCCGCCCCGATGTTCCAGAACTTGGCACGAAAGGCGACGGCAACGGCAAGGCCGGTAAAGATCAGCGGCGTGGCACGGTTCAACGTCTCAAGCAGCGCAAATTGCGAACCGAACGCGCCCTTGAGGATGAGGCCCAACACCGAAAACGGGTTGGCCCCGGCAAGCATCGCCAAGAGGGACGCAATCACGATGGTCGCTGTCAAGGCAATGACGGGTGGCAGCACCTTGCGCAACGGCGTGGGGTTTTTGATCGGCTCAAGACGCATGAACCGCCCCGCTTTCAAACCCTTGCCCGGCCATCCACAACCCCAGTTGCGCGGGCGTCATCTGACCCCGGCCAAAGGCAGGCGACAACCGACCGTCTGCAATCACATGGATCACATCAGACAGCGCCATGACCTCGTCCAGATCCTCGGAGATCAGCAAGACCGCAGCCCCCCGATCCCGCGCCGCCAGCAACTGGCTGTGCACGTAATTGACGGCCCCGATGTCCAGACCGCGCACCGGCTGATTGGCCAGGATCACCTGCGGATCGGCCTCCAGCACACGGCCCAGAATGAGCTTCTGCATATTGCCGCCCGACAACAGGCGGATGGGGGTATCCGCACCCGGGCAGCGCACGTCGTATTTCGCGATAATCGCATCCGCAAAAGCCCGCGACTTGCCCCAGTTGAGCCAGCCGCGCGCACTGAAACTGTCGGTCCTGTACCGCTCAAGGATCGCGTTTTCGGTCAGGTTGAAATCCGCGATGGTGCCGGTCTTGTGGCGGTCTTCGGGAATGCGGGCAATGCCGCTTTGCACCGCGGCGCGCGGGGTCCAGTCCTGCACGGTCTCGCCCGCCAAAAGGACCTGTCCCTCACCCGGAAAAACCAGCCCCCCGACCACATCCGCCATCGCCGCCTGCCCGTTGCCGGACACGCCCGCAAGGCCGATGATCTGCCCGGCCCGCAGCGCCAGAGAGACTGATCGCAGTCCCGGCGCGTTGCCCCTGTCCGGCGTGCTCACGTCCCGCAGTTCAAGCAAGGCCGGGCCGGGCGTGGCCTCCGCCACCTTTGGCGGCGTGGCCTCGGTCCCCATCATCATGGCGGCCAGCGCTTCCTTGTCGGTATCCTTGATCGCAACGCCCCCGGCCATCTTGCCATGACGCAGCACGACAACGCGGTCCGCGATGGCCATAACCTCGTGCAGCTTGTGCGAGATAAAGATGATCGACAGCCCGTCCGCAATCGCAAGGCGCAGCGTGGCAAAGAGGTCGTCGGTTTCCTGCGGGGTCAGCACCGCCGTGGGCTCGTCCAGAATCAGAATGCGCACATCACGATAGAGGGCTTTCAGGATCTCGACCCGCTGCCGTTCCCCGACCGACAGCGTGCCAACGCGGGCGTCGGGCGACACGGCCAGATGGTATTTCTGCGACAAGGCGTTGATGCGCGCCCGCGCGCCCGCCCGGTCAGAGCTCAGGCTGAGCAAAGACCCGACGCCCAGCGTGATGTTTTCCTGAACGGTCAGATTGTCGGCCAGCGTGAAATGCTGGTGCACCATGCCCACACCCGCATCGAGGGCCGCCCGCGAATTGCCCGAAGGCAGGGTTTCGCCAAAGACACGCACGCTGCCACTGTCGGCCGTGTACTGACCGAACAGGATGTTCATCAGCGTGGTCTTGCCCGCGCCGTTTTCGCCCAGCAAGGCAACCACTTCACCCTGATTCAACACCAGGCTGACCGCGTCATTCGCGGTCAGCTCTCCGAACCGTTTGGTGATGGCGTCGAGGGACAGAGCCTCGACCGCAGCGCGGCCCATGACGGATTACGACGATGTCGGCTCGTCGTCGTTGATCGTGACCGTGAAGGCGCCCGACATGATTTCTTCGGTGCGTTGCTTGACCAGATCCATGGCAGCCGCAGGCACTTTGCCCTCAAACGTGCCCAGCGGGGCCAGCGATGTGCCGCCCTGATTCATGAACGAATAGATCCCGTAATCCGCCGCCGTGAATGTGCCCGCCTGCAATTCGGCAATCGCCTTGTCCAGCGTCGGCTCAAAATGCCAGATGGCTGAGGCGACGACCGTTTCGGGGTATTCCGCCTGCGTATCGATCACGTTGCCAATGGCCAGAATGCCCTTCTCCTTGGCCGCGTCGGACACACCAAAGCGTTCGGCATAAAGAACGTCAGCCCCGTTTTCGATCATCGCAAAGGCGGTTTCCTTGGCTTTCGGCGGATCAAACCAGCTGCCGATAAAGCTGACCTGGAATTTGATATCAGGGTTCATTTCCTTGGCCCCAGCCATGAAGGCATGCATCAGCCGGTTCACCTCGGGAATCGGGAAGCCACCGACCATACCGATATTGCCTGACTCCGTCATGGATCCTGCAATGATACCAGAGAGATACGAGGCGTCCTGAATGTAGTTGTCGAAGACTGCAAAATTGGGCAGCGCCGGGTCTTCCTTGAAGCTGGAGCCCATCAGGAAGGCGACGTTCGGATATTCCGCCGCGACCTCGCGGGCTTCCGCCTCGGCCCCGAAAACTTCGCCGATAATCAG
>CAYGQZ010000160.1:0-10038 GCA_964352055.1 uncultured Rhodobacterales bacterium | reverse complement strand
AAACGCACACAAAACAAGAGTGAGCTGCACCCTACTCCTGCCGATCAGCGTTCGCTCCTCAATGTGTTGAATGTCACTGAGAACTGACCCGGTGTTGCCACCGAGATTTGACCCACCTTTGACTATGTATCGGCGGCTATGCTTTGGTCAACGTGGCGGCCTCCTTTGTTGTTTTTTTGCGGCCTCTGAACTGGCTTTGAAGCGGTAACTGTCGTTGCCAGTTTCGAGGATGTGGCAGCGGTGAGTGAGGCGGTCGAGGAGCGCTGTTGTCATCTTTGCGTCTCCGAAGACCTGCGCCCATTCACTGAAGCTGAGGTTGGTTGTGATGACGACGCTGGTGCGCTCATAGAGCTTGCTCAGAAGATGAAACAGCAACGCGCCTCCGGACGGACTGAACGGCAGGTAGCCGAGTTCATCAAGGATGACCAAGTCGATCTTGGTGAGCATCTCAGCCATCTTCCCAGCTTTCCCAAGGGCCTTTTCCTGCTCCAATGCATTGACCAACTCGACGGTAGAGTAGAAGCGCACCTTGCGTCTGTGGTGCTCAATGGCCTGAACCCCAATGGCTGTGGCGACATGGCTTTTGCCGGTTCCAGGTCCGCCAATCAGAACGACGTTCTCCGCGTTTTCTATGAACTCGCCGCGATGTAGTTGTCGCACGGTGGCTTCGTTGATGTCGCTCGACGCGAAGTCAAAGCCTGCGAGATCCTTGTAGGATGGGAAGCGCGCAACTTTGGTGTGATAGGCAATCGAACGCACCTCCCGTTCCACCATTTCCGCCTTGAGCAGTTGAGACAACATGGGTGTTGCTGCCTCAAACGCTGGAGCACCTTGTGTAACCAGATCATCGACCGCATGCGCCATGCCATGCAGCTTCAGACTGCGCAGCATGATGATAATGGAAGCCCCAGCAGGATCATGACGCATTGCGATTGCTTCCTGCCTGTCTGAGGTCATCATAGCGATCCACATTGGCCTTTGGGGCGGTTTCTAATGCGAGAGCATCTGGTGGATCGATCTTCGGATGGTCTGTCTGCTTTGGATCAATCAGCCTGTGCAGCAGGTTCAGGATATGCGTTTTGGTTGGCACCCCGGCCTCCAAAGCCAGCTCGACGGCTCGCAGAACGGCGCTTTCGTCGTGGTGCAGAACCAAAGACAAGATGTCGACCATTTCCCGGTCACCGCCATCCTTACGAAGCATGTGGTTTTGCAGCCGATGGAAGATGTCGGGCATCTCTGTAAACGGCGCACCATTGCGCAAGGCCCCTGGTTTGCGCTGGATGACCGCAAGATAATGGCGCCAATCGTAGATAACTTTGCCAGGCTTACGGTGAGAGCGATCAATGATGCGCTCATGCGTGCAGACGGTGTGGCCTTCAGCGACAATGACCAACCGTTCTGGGTAAACACGAAGACTGACTGGGCGGTTCGCAAAGCTGGCCGGGACGCTGTACCGATTACGTTCAAAGGTGATCAGGCATGTCGGTGACACACGCTTGCTGTGCTCAACAAAACCGTCAAAGGCTGGTGGCAAAACCATCAGCATAGGCTTCTCAGCTTCCCAAGCATCGGCGATTGAACCAGACAATTCCCGGTGCGCTGTCTCTGACCAAAGCGCGATACAGCGATCCTCAAGCCACTGGTTCAACTCCTCCAGATCCTTGAAGACAGGCATGACCTGCCACAACCGGTTCCGGGCATCCAGAACGTTCTTCTCAACCTGACCCTTCTCCCAACCTGCCGCTGGATTGCAGAACTCAGGCTCAATGACGTAATGGCTGGCCATCGCTTTGAAGCGTGCGTTGACATCACGCTGCTTACCGCGACCAACACGGTCCACCGCAGTCTTCATATTGTCATAGATGCCCCGCCCTGGAACGCCGCCGAACACGCGGAAGGCGTGCCAGTGGGCATCGAACAACATCTCATGCGTTTGAAGAGGATAGGCCCGCACAATAAAGGCGCGGCTGTGCGACAGCTTGGTGTGTACAACTTGCAGTTTGACGCGCTCGCCACCAATCGTGGCCCAGTCTTCGCTCCAGTCGAACTGGAATGCTTCGCCAGGTTGGAAAACCAACGGCACAAACGTGCCGCGCCCTGTCGTCAGTTCTGCACGATGCCGATCAGCCCGCCACGCGCGTGCAAAGGCTGCAACGCGCTCGTAAGACCCATCGTACCCGAGCTTTACTAAGTCCTCGTACATCAGCTTGACGTTGCGCCGCTCTTTGCGAGACTTCCGCGTTTGTGCCAAAAGCCAAGCAGACAAACGATCAGCGTAAGGATCCAGCTTGCTTGGACGCGACGGCGTTTTGAACCTCGGCTCTACAGCATCCTCGCGGAGATACTTTTTGATGGTGTTGCGAGATAAACCTGTACGTCGGGCAATCTCTCGTATCGGCATTTTGTCACGCAATGCCCAGCGTCGAATGACACTCAAAAATCCCATGTCGATCACTCCATATCTCCCTGAACAAAAACGTCAGGGCAATGTGTCCACATGGGTCAATTCTCAGTGACAATTTATGGGGCTACCGGGTCAGTTCTCAGTGACATTCAACAAACCCTTCTTCAATCAATCGCTGAAACCGCATCCGAAGCGCTTCTGGCAATGGTGCTGACATGATCCATCCTCCCAAACAGGATGAATCACAGATCAGCCTTCAAGGGAATCCCAACGAGTCAGGTTTTTCGCGGAACGCTTTAAACCGATCTTGCTATGAAAAGGGCAGATCGGCGAGGATCTATGTGATCATCCGGGGTGGAACAGCTATGCAGTGAAACCAGCAAAGCAGCTATTTCTTTTCGCGAAGCCTGCGCAATAACAACAAAGGCCCTGATCAAACAGACTGCAACCGCTTATAGAGCGAAGACGTATCCCAGCGACAACCACCCATCTTCTGAACGTCTTTGTAGAACTGATCCACCAACGCCGTGACTGGCAAGCTGGCACCGTTTTCATCCGCTGTATCCAGACAAATGCCCAGGTCCTTGCGCATCCAGTCAACGGCAAAGCCGTGCTCAAAATGGTCATCCAGCATGGTTTCGTACCGGTTGGCCATTTGCCAACTGCCCGCGGCCCCCTGGCTGATAACCTCAACCACATCGCGCCCGTCAAGGCCCGCTTTGGTGGCAAAGTGAAGCGCTTCTGACAGACCCTGCACCAGCCCGGCAATTGCGATCTGGTTGGCCATTTTGGTCAATTGACCCGCTCCGCTCTCACCGATGCGGCGGCAGAGTTTGGCGTAGACGTTCATGACAGGTTCGGCACGGTCATAATCTGCCTGATCTCCGCCACACATGATAGACAATTGTCCGTTCTCCGCTCCGGCTTGCCCACCAGAAACAGGTGCGTCGACAAAACAGAGGCCTTGCGCTTTGGCCGTAGCATACAATTCGTGCGTCACTTTGGATGACACCGTGGTGTGGTCCACGAACAGAGCGCCTTTTGCCATGCCCGCAAATGCACCGTCGTCACCCAGACAAATGGACCGCAGATCATTATCGTTTCCGACGCAAGCCATCACCAGATCAGCACCTGCCGCTGCTGCCGCTGGTGTTGAAGCGCTTTGGCCACCATGTTCATCGGCCCAAGCCTTTGCCTTGGCCGCCGTCCGATTATAAACGGTTACATCATGGCCCGCAGCCTGAAGGTGACCTGCCATCGGATAGCCCATGACCCCGAGACCCAGAAATGCAACTTTTGTCATTGTAATCGTCCTTTCGAGGGAGGTTCAGAGCAAATCGCCGGGCGTTTGTCCGGCAAAGAAAGCGTCAAGATTATCCAATGCGCGGAACCCCATGGCATCGCGGGTCTGACGCGTAGCACTGCCGATATGCGGCAGCATAAAGATGCTGTCATGGGCCGCGAAAGCTGGATTGCCGCCCGGTTCAACCTGAAAACAGTCCAAACCCGCTGCCGCGATGTGGCCGGAGGTGAGCGCATCCAGCAGGGCCGTTTCGTCGACCAGCGCACCACGCGCTGTGTTCACAACGACCGCACCCTGCGGCAGCAAAGCAAAGCGTTCTGCGTTCATCATGTTCGTCGTCTCAGGTGTCGCAGGGCAATGCAGTGACAGGAAATCGGCCACACTCAACAGGCTTTCCACGCTGTTGTGATAGGTCGCCCCGTGCGCGTGCGCCGCGCTCAATTCGGTCCGATTATAGTAGTGGATATCCATGTCAAATCCACGTGCCTTGGCCGCAAAAGCCTGGCCGACCCGGCCCATCCCGATGATGCCCAGCCGCGAACCGGTAACCTGCTTGCCGACCATAAAGGCGGGCGACCAACTGTTCCACGCACCTGTCCGCACGATCCGGTCCCCTGCAACAGCGTGGCGCGCGGCGCCCAGCATGAGCAGCATGGCAAGCTCGGCTGTGGCGTCGGACAGCACATCGGGCGTATTGGTCACTGCAATGCCACGGCCCTTGAGAGCATCCAGATCACAGTGATCCACACCAACGGAGTGGTTGGCGACTATTTTGAGCCGGTCTGAGAATTGCGCGACGACATCAGCACTGAAATGCTCGGAATGACACGGAATAATGGCATCGAAATCTGCACTTGCGGCAATCAACTCATCCGCTGTTCCAGGCAGATCTTCGTGATTGATGACAACGTCATAGTCCCGCTCTGCGCGCTCCAGCGTGGCATCAGACAGGCGACGGGTGATCCAAAGGCGTTTTTTTGTCATTTTTTACGGACGCATTCGTCCCAGAAGTCGTAAATGGCCATGCCGCAGACCAGGATCGCAATGACCATAAACGGCGCACCGCCCTTGAAGCCAGCAAAACCGGTAGAGATGCTTTGCGACAGCCCTCCGACAAATATGCATAGAAATGCTGTGCCAATCAGCCCGACAATTAGTTTTACGCTATATGACATCTTGTTGTCCTTTTTCTCTATTCTGCGGCTTGCGCCAACTGGGTTTGCAGCCAGCGTGCGGTGCGCAGCAAGCGGTCGTCTTTTTCAACGGGTCCAATAAGCTGTACCCCGATAGGCAAACCAATGTCGCCCACCAAAAGCGGCAGGGTCACACAGGGCAAGCCCGCGAGGGTCCAAAGGGTGCAGAAGATCGGATCGCCAGTGCCGCCACCAAACTTGGGGGCTTCGCCTGCTGCTGAAGGGGCGATGATCGCGTCAAATTCAACGAAGAAGTCGGCAAAGAAGGCTTCTGCAGAGGCTTTTACAGCAAGGGCGTCTTCGTATTCTGCTTTGGTGATTTTCCTTGCGCGGGTGATGACGGGTTTCAGCGTTTCGCTGATCTGCTCCCAATGGGTGTCGAAGACTTCAGCCTGATGATGGGCGATCTCGTACTCGTGGATGCGGGCCTGCACGGCCACCAGATTGGACAGTGTGTCTGCCGGTTCCATCCGTGTGACTTGCGCGCCCAAGATATCCAGAACCGCATCGACCCCTTCGCGTGCGTCATCGCTCAGTCTGTCGTTGAACGGCAAGTTGAACCACGCAAGGTCTGGCGTAACGGGGGCATCCGCCGCAGCCCCTGCAGCCATATGAGGACGAGGCCGGGCAAAGCTCGCCGGATCGCGCTGGTCATAACCGCCGATGACGTCCGTCAGCAAGGCAACATCTGCGAGGGTGCGGCCAAAGCACCCAACCTGATCCAGCGAGATCGACGTTTGCAATACACCCGTGCGCGAGATCACTCCGCGTGTCGGTTTGAAACCGAAGGTGCCACAGAACGATGCGGGCCGAATGACGGAACCGTTAGTTTGCGTGCCAATTGCCAATGGAACATGGTGTGCCGCAACAGCTGCAGCGGAACCGCTGGAAGAACCACCTGGGCTGTGATCAGTGTTGTGCGGATTTCGCGTTTCATTGGCATGCACGAAGGCAAGCTCGGTTGTGACCGTCTTACCCATGATCACCGCGCCCGCTTCGCGCAAATGCTCAACCAGCCGCGCAACCTCGTCAGTTTGGCGCCCCCTGAAGATTGGCGTGCCGCGTTCGGTAGGCATCTTGGCCGTGTCGATGATGTCTTTCAGGCCGACGGGAATACCATGCAGCGGTCCCAGAGCCATTCCCGCCTTGCGTATGCGGTCACATTCAGCGGCTTGCGCCAGCGCCGCATCGGGGTCCAAAAATGCCCAAGCATGAATTGCATCATCCGTCTCTTGTATGCGTGCAAGACAAGACTTGACCAAATCAACCGAACTGAGGCGACCCGCTGCGATCTCTGTGATCGCCTCGGTTGCTGAGAGGGAATACGCGTGTTTTTTCACGGGATATAGGGCCCAAAGAGGTAATCAGGGAACCACAGTGCGATACCGGGGAAGATATACATCAAGACCATCGTAAAGATCACGATGCCCAGATAGGGCATGATGCCCCGGAAGATCTGCATCAACTCGATCTGCTTTTTCAACACACCCTTCAGATAATAGGCCGACATCGCCATGGGCGGGGTCAGGAAGGACGTTTGCAGGTTCAGTGCAACGAGCATCGCAAAGAAGTAGGGATTTACGCCGAACGGTTCCAGCAAGGGCAGGAAGATCGGCACGAAGATGATCAGGATCTCGGACCATTCCAGCGGCCAGCCCAGCACAAAGATGATTAACTGCGCCATGATCAGGAATTGGATGGTCGTGAGGTCCATCCCGATGACCCAGTCGCTTATCAGATCGTGACCGCCAAGATAGGAAAACACCGAGGCAAAGGTCCATGAACCCACAAAGAGCCAGCACACCATAGCAGTCGCCTTGGCGGTCAGGAACACGCTTTCCTTGAGCTTGGTCCACGACATGGACCGATAAAGCACTGCCAGAACCATACCCCCCAAGGCCCCCATGGCCGCCGCCTCTGCCGGGGTTGCAAGCCCGCCGAGGATAGAACCCAGAACAAGTGCGATCAGCACGGTCAGCGGTACAAAACTGACCAACAGGTTCCAGTAGATCACGCGCGGGGGCGGAACGTCGTCCATCTGTGGTTTGGGCGCGAGCGCCGGGTTCATCGTGACGCGCACGATCACATAGACGATATAAAGCCCTGCCAGCAGCATGCCCGGGAACACGGCCGCAGCATACAGACGCAAAGGCGACAGATCCGCGATGGCCGAATAAACGATCAGCATGATCGACGGCGGGATCAGAATACCCAACGTTCCACCCGCGCAGATGACGCCTGAGGCAAAGCTCTTGTTGTAGTTGGCGTTGGCCATCGCCGGAAAGGCGAGCAGGCCCATCAGAGTGACAACCGCACCCACGATGCCCGACGCGGTCGAAAAGACGGCACAGGTGACGAGCGCTGCAATGGCAAGGCTTCCTGGCAGGTTGCGCGCCGCCTGGTAAAGCGAGAAAAACAGTTTGTCGACGATATTGGCGCGTTCCACCACGTAGCCCATGAACAGGAACAGCGGGATGGCGACCAGAGTCGGGTTCTCCATCACCGAATAGGTGTTCTGGTTCAGCAGGTAGAAGATGTTGTTGTTGAAGATGTCACTGAAGGTCTCGATCGGGTGACCCTGGTGATAGGCGTAGTATCCGAACGCAACGCCCATGGCGAGCAGCGTAAAGGCAATTGGAAAACCGAGGAGGACAAGGACGATAAACAGCCCAAGCATCATCAGGGCGACTTCGGGATTGGTCATGATTATTCTTTCTTGAGACGCCGCGCGGTTCAGCGATTGCCGGGATGAATGGAGCTGATTTCGTCGAGATCTGCTTCACTCAACAGGTCCTCGGTCTCTTTCACGTCCGCAAGACGTTCAGGCCAGACACCTGTTCGCATCGCCATCACGCACCGCACCAGTTCGGCAACGCCCTGAATGGCGAGCAAGACTCCGGCCAGCGGTATAAGGGATTTGAAGAAATAAACCTGAATACTGGCCGGGCTGTTAAAGCTGACCTCTTTCCAGCGCCAGCTGTCCGATGCAATTTCCCATCCGTACCAGACCAACGCCATGATGCCAGGGAAGAAGAACAAGAAGTAGAGCACGAAATCCAGCCCAGCCTGAACTTTCACCGGAAACAGACGGTAGATCACGTCTGCGCGCACATGTGTGTCCTGCGCCAGAGCGTATGCACCGCACATCAGAAACAGCGCGCCATACATCTGGATCATCATGTCAAAGGCCCACACTGTGGGGGCGTTCAGTACATAGCGTACAAAAACCTCATACGAGACCGAAAGCGTCAGGATCAGGATGCACCAACCAAAGGCGCGCCCGGTCCAAAGGCTGAGGCCCTCGATGGCGTGAACGAATTTCATCTGAGAAGTGTCCCTTATGGTAGGCGCCGGGATGTCTGAATTGCGATCCCTTGGGCGCCAGATGCCCGAACACAAATGCGCCCGGACATCATTGCGCGTCCTTAACTGATCAACCGAAGTAGTGGTTGTAGGCCAGCTTGTAGTCAGGCTGGTTCAGGTTCAGGTAGTTCATGACGTCCTTGGCGTAGGCCATTTGCGATTCCATGACCTTGGCAAAGAAAGGATCTTGCTCGGCGATGCGGGTTGCAACGACATCCCATGCCTCAAGTTGCGCTTGCAAAACTGAGTCCGGCGTACGGTGTACACTGACGCCATCGGATTCCTGCAGTTTCAGCAGGTCATCGGAATAGCGCTTGGTGTTGCCCCAATAGAAGCCGGAGTTTTCCGCCATCGACGCGTTCTTGATGATCGCCTGATGTTCGGGCGACAGAGCGTTGAACGTGTCTTTGTTGAACGTGATTTCAAAGAATTCCTGCGACTGGTGATAGGACGCCAGCATGTAGTCCTTGGACACATCCTGCATCCCGAAGTCGCGGTCAGAGGTCGGGTTGTTGAACTCGGCCGCGTCAATCAGGCCGGATTTCATGGCCGGTTGGATCTCTCCGCCTGGCAACTGCACGACCGACATGCCCATTTCGAGCATGACATCCGCCGCCAATCCAACGGTCCGGTATTTCAGGCCCTGCACCTGCGACGCGTCGGTAATTTGTTGATTGAACCAGCCGAGCGGTTGCGCAGGCATCGGCGAGTTGAAGAAGGAAACAACGTTCAGACGTAATTCAGACATCAGCTCATCAAACAGTTCCTGACCGCCGCCGGCATAGATCCAGCCCAGCACTTCCTGGCTCGACCAGCCGAAACAGGGCCCTGTGCCGAACAGCGATGCCGTCTTGGACTTGCCGTACCAGTAAGCTGTCACGTAGTGCGCCGCATCCAGAACACCGCGGTGAACCGCGTCTTGCATCTGGCTGGTTTTGACAACCGCGTCGACCGAAAGCACTTCGATGGTCAGCGAGCCACCGGACATTTCGTTCACGCGCGCTGCGAAGGATTGCGCGTTTTCAAGGAAAATTCCGCCGCCCCAAGCGGCCTGCATCTTCAGCGTGGTGCCATGATTTTCTGCAATAGCAGGTGTCGCCAGCGCCGCAGCGCCCGCAACAGCGGAGCCGCGCAGAAACTTTCTGCGGTTCAAATTATTTTGCATGTTTCCTCCCAAGGATTTTAATGCGGTTATTTTTGTTTGGTTCCCGCATGAACCAATTAGACACCGAGAGACGCAAAGTACACGCAAAGCTCCCGACCTCGGAAATATTTTAAGTTAATCTCAGTCTTAGGCAAGAACTATATCAAGCCGCCTTTGCCCTGAGACATATCCGGCCACCTCGAAGTAGTGCCAACACTCTATTGGCGATAGAGGTCGCAGACATCAGCGATTGCGTCGAACATGTCGCTGAATGTCCTTGCACCGATCCGCCGAAGGTTCGCCTTGAGCTTGGAGAAGCCATTTCAATGGGGTTCAAGTCAGGACTGTAGGGAGGCAGGAAGAGGAACCAACAGCCTGCGTCACGCATTGCTTTGGGCGCTACAGCGTTCTTATGGGTCGCGTTGTCCAGAATGACCACGGCGCCGAGGACCGGTTCCGGGAACAGCACCTTCTCGACGTAAGACGCGAAGGCCGGGCCATCTATCGCGCCCTTGATGACCCAAGGAGCGATCATGGCATCGGCAGTGGGGCGTCTCAGCAGCAAAGCCTGTCGCGCGGACCGGGAACCGCTCGCCCCACTGGCGGGCGGGGCCGAGATCTACATGCATGA
>CAYGQZ010000159.1:7427-10121 GCA_964352055.1 uncultured Rhodobacterales bacterium | reverse complement strand
CCGTGAACGATCCCGAGGCCTACAAAGAGTATATCGAAAAGGATACTCCGATCCTTCTGGGGCTGGGTGCGGTTCCCATCGTGCGCGGCGGGCAAGCCACCGTGCTCGAAGGGGAAGCCCATGACCGGCACGTCGTCTTCGAATTTCCGACTTATGCGGACGCGCTCGCCGCGTTCAACGATCCCGAATACCAGGAGGTGGCCAAGATCCGGCACCGGTCGGCCTCCAGCACGATCATCGTGGTCGAGGGGGTCTAGATGTCCGATACCAGCGCGTCCGGTCCCGTCCTCGCCGCCGATGGCTCGCCCCTGAAACGCAGCCTTGGGCGGGCCTTGCGTCGGCAGAAACTGCGCGCGCTGGCGCTGATCGCACCGCTGCTGCTTTTTGTGCTGATCACCTTCATCGTGCCCATCGCATCGATGCTGTTCCGCTCGGTGCAGAACGATATCGTTTCCAATACCATTCCCTACACGGTTCAGACCATTGCCAGCTGGGATTCCACCGCACAGACACTTCCCCCCGAAGCCGTGTTCGAGGCGATGTATTTCGATTTGTTTCTGGCCGCCGAGGCCAAGCGGCACACCCGCCTCGGCACCCGGCTGAATTACGAGCAAACCGGGATCTCGTCGCTGTTCCGGCAGTCCGGGCGCAAGCTGGACGATCTCGGCAAGGACCTCGAAAAGGCACTGGCCAAGCTGAACCCCGCCTGGAAAGACGGCGAGACCTGGTACGGGATCTTCAACGCCGGGCAAGGCAGTGCCGACACCGCCCTGCTCCAGACCCAGCGCAACCGGATTGCCAACCTGACGGACCAGAGCGCCGCGGGCGACATCAATTTCGCGCCCGGTTCGGATCTGGCGGCCCTGCTGCCCACCGCAACCCGCACCTATACGGCCTGGGCGGTCTACTCCGCGACGCAGGACGGCAAGGACCCCACCACCGCGGACCCGTGGGAAGCCGTGCCAGTCGCTCTTGTGCACGATCTGAAATCGGCGGACCTGGCCGGGTATTCCGGTCCCGGTGCTGACCTCTTGCGCGAGGCACAGGCCGCCAACATCCCGTTGCCAACTTTCGCGGAAACCTTTGCCGACTTTGACAAGGACTGGAGCACACCGACGCCATGGCAAACAATCCAGACCCATTCCGGCATTTATACCTCAGGCTATTTCCTGAACGCGGTCGATGCCCAGAAGACACCCGCAGGCATCGCCTGGCAACCGGAAGAAAAGCAGATTCTGCTCACGCTCTTCTGGCGCACCCTTGTCATGTCCATGACAATCACGATTTCCTGCGTGCTGCTGGGCTATCCCATTGCCTGGCTGCTGGCCAACCTGCCGATGCGCAAGGCCAACCTGCTGCTGATCCTTGTGCTGTTGCCGTTCTGGACATCGCTTCTGGTGCGCACATCCGCATGGAAGGTGATGCTGCAACAACAAGGGGTGATCAACGACGTGCTGGTCTGGATCGGGCTTGTGGATGACGCCAACAGGCTGATCATGATCAACAACCAGTTCGGCACGATCGTGGCGATGACGCACATCCTTCTGCCCTTCATGATCCTGCCGATGTACTCGGTGATGCAGACGATCCCGCCCTCCTACCTGCGGGCGGCCAAATCGCTCGGTGCGACCGACTGGACAGCCTTCTGGCGGGTCTATTTCCCGCAATCGGTGCCGGGCATCGGCGCGGGCAGCATCCTCGTCTTCATCCTCGCCATCGGCTACTACATCACCCCCGAGATTGTCGGGGGCACCAAGGGGGTCTTCATTTCCAACCGCATTGCCTACCACATCTCGTCATCGCTCAACTGGGGGCTGGCTGCTGCACTGGGGTCGATCCTGCTTGCAGCGGTGCTGATCCTCTATTGGGCCTATGATCGGATCGTGGGCATCGACAACGTCAAGCTGGGGTAAGCGACATGGGCCTTCCGACATATGCATCCTTCGGCCAACGGGTCTGGCATTACACGTTCCGGGTCATCTGCGCGCTGATCTTCATCTTCCTGATCACACCGATCATCGTGGTCATGCCGCTGTCCTTCAACGCGCAGGATTTCTTTACCTTCACCCCCGAAATGCTGCGGCTCGATCCCGAAGGCTACTCGCTCAAGCACTATCAGGACTTCTTCACCAACAACGAATGGCAACGGAGCCTGAAAAACTCGCTGATCATCGCGCCCATCGCGACCATCATCTCGGTCAGTCTGGGCACCCTGGCCGCCATCGGGCTCAGCCAAAGCCACGTGCCGTTCAAAGGCACGATCATGGCCATCCTGATCTCGCCGATGATCGTGCCGCTGATCATCTCGGCCACCGGCATGTTCTTCTTCTACGCCGCGCTCGGCAACTGGATGGAAAGCACACTTGGGCTCGACAAGAACTTCGTGGGCTATGTCAAAGTCATCCTGGCCCACGCCGTGCTGGGCATCCCCTTCGTGATCATCACGGTCACGGCAACGCTCGTGGGCTTTGACAACTCGCTCACAAGGGCCGCGGCCAATATGGGCGCAAACCCGGTGACCACATTTTTCCGGGTGCAAATGCCCCTGATCCTGCCCGGCGTGATCTCAGGCGGGCTCTTTGCCTTTATCACGTCCTTCGACGAGGTGGTGGTTGTGCTCTTTGTCGGCTCCGCAGGCCAAAAAACCCTGCCCTGGCAAATGTTCACCGGCCTGCGCGAACAGATCAGCCCAAC
>CAYGQZ010000159.1:3746-7327 GCA_964352055.1 uncultured Rhodobacterales bacterium | reverse complement strand
CTGAACCCGCGGGCCGTCAGACGGCGCTGCATTTCCTTGCGCTCATCGCGGGTCAGGGCGCGCTCGTCGCGGGGCCAGTCCGCCGTGAACCCGGGCTTGCCCGCGATGCGGTCACTCAGATGGCCCACACCAATCACATAGGCATCCGCCGCGTTGTAGCGTTCGATGACCGCAAAATTCCTGAAGATCAAAAAGGCCGGACCCCGGCTGCCCGCAGGCAACAGAATGGACGCCTCCCCGTGATCCGGCACCGCGGCCCCGTTCACGCCAACCACGCCCAGACGGGCCCATTCGGCGGGGCGCTTCTTCATCTTGCGGTCGGCCAGCGCGTAATCAAACCCGCGCGGCAAGGTCACCTCGACGCCCCAGGGCTGGCCCTTGACCCAGCCAAAGCGGGCCAGATAGGCGGCGGTCGAGGCCAGCGCATCGGTCGGGTCTTCCGACCAGATGTCGCGCTTGCCATCGCCGGTGAAATCCACGGCATATTCCAGATAGGATGTGGGAATGAACTGCGTATGCCCCATCGCCCCGGCCCAGGATCCGGTCATCTCGCGCGGGGCAGTATCCCCGCTCTGCAGAATCCTCAGCGCCGCCACCAGTTGTTCCTCAAAGAACGGCCCGCGTCGCCCATCATAGGACAGCGTTGCCAGACTGCGGATGACATCACTGCTGCCCTTATATGTGCCATAGGCGCTCTCCAGCCCCCACACGGCAACAACAACCTCTTTCTCCACGCCAAAGCGCGCCTCGATTGCGTCCAATGCGCGGGCATGATCGCGCAGCGCCGCCTGACCATTGGCCACCCGCGTGTCCGAGGCAGCACTGTCCAGATACTGCCAGATCGTCTTGGTAAATTCCGACTGGTTGCGATCCCGCTTTATGACGGCCGTGTCGTAATGCACCCCGCGAAAGGCGCGCTCAAAGGTGTCCGCACGGATCCCCTGCGCCAAAGCCCGCGACCGGAATCCGCTGATCCAGAGTTGAAAGCCGGGGTCTTCGGCGGCCCGCTGCGCCGGGGCAGGCGTTGACACCTTCACGCTCAGGGGCCGCAATTGCGGGCGCAAGACCGACGTCGCGGCCGCCGCCACCCGAATGGGCTGCGCTTGAACGGACAAGAGTCCATCCACGCGCGACACCGGGCGCAAACCCTCGGCCAACGCCGTCCCATCCACAAATTGTACACAAAGAACAGCGGCACCTGCCGCCGCCAGCCTGACTTTACACCACATCTGTTGCCTCATCATTGCGTTTTTTTTACTCGCATTGAGGGCATTGTAGCGCCAATCGGCATCTCGATAAAGAGTTCAATCCTGCACAGAGCGGTCCTTTGCCGTCTGCACCTCGCAGCGAATGCGATCCAGATGCGCGCGCAGCAGCGGCACACGGTGCGGGCGAAAGCTGTCTTCGGTCACAACCAGATCATCCATGCGGTCCAGTCGGAACACCCGGAAATCCTGCCGCAAATGGCACCAGGCCAGCAGAACATTGGTGTTTTCCATATAGACAATGCCCAGGGGTTTCACCGCACGCTCGGTCTCGTCCCCCTTGGCATCCTGATAGGCAAAGCGCACGCTGACTTCATCCCAGGCGGCCTGCCGCAGTCGGGCCACATCAATCCGGGGCGGGTCCGGACGCCAGTACCGGCGGGCATCCAGCACCGCGTGTTTCAACCGATGCGCCTGCGCGGGCGGCACGCGGGCCTGAATCTTGGCCAAAGCCGATGTGGCCGCCTTGGCCAGTGCGGGATCGGCAATCACCGCCACATCCCGCAACCCCAGAACCAGCGCTTCCAACTCGTCATTCTCGAACCCCAAAGGGGGCAAGGACGCGTCTTCAATCAGGGTAAAGCCAAATCCGGCCTCCCCATCGATCACCGCGCCCAGACCGCGCAACTCATCAATATCGCGGTAAATCGTCCGCAGCGACACGTCCATTTCATAGGCCAGCGACTGGGCGGTCACAGGGGCCGGCAAACGGCGCAGGCTTTGCATCAACTGGAAAAGGCGGTGAGTTCTGGTCATGGTTCACCTTAACACACGTCCTGACAGAAACTGACAGGACGTTTTCATATCCCTCCGGTCAAACACGCACCCCAAGGAGGACATCATGCTCACGCTCGTCACCTATCCCCCCGCCTTCGGCCAACCCAGCGGCAGCCCGTTTTGTGTCAAGGCGCTCTACCTGCTCAACCTCTCCGGCCTGCCCTGGCAGCGCAAGGACACCGGCGATCCGCGCAACTGGCCCAAGGGCAAACTGCCCGCCCTCTGGGTCGACGACCAGATCATCGGCGACAGCGACAACATCCGTACATGGCTCGAAGAGCATGGGGCCACCTTCGATGCAGGTCTCAGCGACCTCGACCGTGCCACCTCCCGCGCCTTCATCCGCATGGCCGAAGAGCACATGTATTTCCACATCCTCCTTGACCGCTGGGGCAACAAATTCGTCTGGCCCATCGTGCGCGACACCTATTTCGCCGAAGTTCCGGCCATCCTGCGGCGTCTGGTCGCCCACGGGCTGCGCAAGATGCTGCTCAAAGGGATGGACGCGCAGGGGCTCGGGCGGCTGACCGCAGGCGAACGGCTTGAGCGGATCGAACCGGACTTGCAGGCCATCACCCACCGGCTGTGGCATGGCCCGTTTCTGTTCGGGGCCAAACCCACGGCCGCCGATGCCAGCATCGCGGCCATGCTCGGGGCCATGGCGGCCACACCGGGGGGCACCGCACTGTCCCGCCGCGTCAAGGAGGATGAAATTCTGACGGCTTACATCAACCGTGTCGCCAGCGCGCTTGGCTAGGTCCGGCTGCGTTTGACCTTGCGCTTGGTCTTGTCCGTACGGCGTTTCGCCTGGGCGGGTTTGCGGCGGGGGCTGCGGCCCGCCGGGCTCTGCCGCCCCTTGGGCAAGGATTGACCATCCAGCGCCAACAGCTCCAGCGCGATGCCCCCCGTCACCGGCACCGCCTCGGCCAGCCGCACAGTTGCGCGCTGGCCAAGGCTGATGATCATCCCGGTATCGGCCCCCATCAAGGTGTTGGCCTCGCGGTCATAGTGGAAATACTCCGCCCCGATCGATCGCATGGGCACCAGCCCATCCGCACCGCTGTCATCCAGCTTCACGAATATCCCGAACTTGGCGATCCCGGCCACCCGGCCTTCCATCTCGTCGCCCACCCGCTCGCTCAGATAGGCGGCAAGGTAGCGATCCGTCGTGTCCCGCTCCGCCGCCATCGACCGGCGCTCCGTGTCCGAGATCTGGATGCCCGTCTTTTCCAGGTTCTCGATGTCCTGCGGCGACAACCCGTCCTTGCCCCAGCCATGGGCCGACACCAGCGCACGGTGCACGATCAGGTCGGAATAGCGGCGAATGGGCGATGTGAAATGGGCATAGCTTTGCAGCGCGAGGCCAAAATGCCCAAAATTCTGCGGGCTGTAATAAGCTTGCGTCATCGACCGCAGGGTCGAGATATTGATCAGTTCCGCGTCGTCCGTGCCTTCGGCCTGCGCCAACAGGCGGTTCAGATGCGCGGTCTTCAACACCTGCCCCTTGGCCAGGTTCAAGCCCGCCGCCTGCGCCGTTTC
>CAYGQZ010000159.1:0-3646 GCA_964352055.1 uncultured Rhodobacterales bacterium | reverse complement strand
GGCGCGCCATCGATGGCCGCCTGCACTTCCTCATAATTCAGCGACGCGGGCGAGCGCATCAACGCCCGATGAAACGAATGGTCGATCTTTTCGCCCTTGGCATCGATCTGCATGCGCACGGCAATACAGGCGCGCGGCACCCCTTCGTGCAAGGAACACAGATCGCCCGACAGCCGGTCCGGCAACATCGGCACCACACGGTCCGGGAAATAACTGGAATTGCCGCGCTTCTTCGCCTCACGGTCCAGCGCCGAGCCGGGCGTGACGTAGGCCGCCACATCCGCAATCGCGACCCAGATGATGTGACCGCCCTTGTTCTTCGGGTCCGCGTCGGCATGGGCATAGCACGCATCGTCATGATCGCGCGCATCCCAGGGATCAATGGTGATCAAGGGCATCTTGCGAAAGTCTTCGCGACCCTTCAGGCCCATCGGCTTTTTGGCATCGGCTTCGGCCACCACGTCATCGGGAAAGCTGTCGGGAATGCCGTGTTCATGGATGGCAATCAGCGAAACGGCCTTCGGGGCCGACGGATCGCCCAAACGGTTCACGACGCGGGCGCGCGGCAGGCCAAGCCGCCCTTTCGGCCCCGCCTGTTCCACCTCGACCAACTCGCCGTCCTTGGCGCCATGGGTCGCGTCAGCCGCAACAATCCATTCACGGTCATTGCCCTTGTCGATGGGGACAACGCGGCCACCTTCGGCACCGACACGGAACACACCCAAAGCGCGTCGCGGATTGGTCCCGATCCGGCGGATCAAGCGGGCCTCATAATGGTAATCTTGATCCTTCACCAAGGTCAGGCGGGCCAAAATCCGGTCCCCCGCACCCAAGGCCGGATCAGACGCGCGCGGGATCACCAGCACACGCGGCTCGACGCCGCTGCCATGCCACTCCATTGGCGTCGCAAACAGATCACCGTCATCATCAGGCGCCTGCACCTGCAACACGCTGACCGGCGGCAAGCGGTCCGGGTCCTGGTAGGACCGTTTGCGCTTTTCCAGATGGCCGTCGGCCTCCAGCTCCTTGAGCAGGCGTTTCAGGTCGATCCGGGCAGCGCCCTTGATGCCAAACGCCTTTGCAATATCACGTTTGGCGGTCAGGGTCGGATTGGCGGAAATCCAGTCGAGGATTTCGGGTTTTGTGGGGATACGCATCATGAACCTCAGGTAGCACGCAGGGTGCGGGTCGTCATGGCAAATCTTGCACCGTATCGACATCAGCGAGCGTTTCCACAAAGGCCACCCGTGCCACGCCCAGCGCCGCCACGCTGTCCGCCAGCGCATGTTCGGTCGACCAGCGCACTCCGTCCAGCATCGCGGGGCGGCAGCGTGCGCCCAGCTTGGCGCCAATCAACCAATATCCCCCGTCCGGGGCCGGGCCAAACACCACATCACTGCGCCCCAATGCGGCAAAGGCCTCTGCCACACGGGCGCGCGTGATCCCCGGCACATCCGCGCCGATCACACAGACCGGGCCCCCGGCCCGGCGCATCATCCGCAGCATCCGATCGCCGAGGGTGCCACCACCCTGCGGCCAGCGGGTGAAAGGGCCGGGCCAGACCCGCGCCTGCATCCCCTCCACATCCGGCTCAACGGCCAGCACCACCTGCCAGCGTGGGTCACAGATGCGGCGCAACAGGCTTCGGACCTGATGGCGAAACCACCACGCGGCCGCAACCATCCCGATATCGCGGCCCAATCGGGTCTTGACCCGGCCGGGGTGCGGCACCTTCAGCATGATGACAAGGGTCGGCTTCAAGAAGCGATGATCCCGTCGCCAACGCCCAAAGTATCCGCATCCGTATGGACAGGTGTCGCCACCCGGATCACCCGAAATAATCCCGCAGAATACGGCCATAGATCGCCTTGAGCTGAAGGATATGATCCACCCGCACATGCTCGTCCACCTGATGCATCGACTGACCCACAAGGCCAAATTCAACCACAGGACAGTGGTTCTTCACAAAACGCGCATCCGATGTGCCGCCTGTGGTGCTCAGTTCCGGCACCACGCCTGTTTCGGCCTCAACCGCCTTGGACACCAGATCAGACAGCGGGCCGGGTGGGGTCACAAAGCTCTCTCCGGACACTTTCACAACCACATCAATCCTGACACCATACGCCGCCGCGACCGCATCCGCCTGCGTACGGAGCCATGCCGTCAGGCTGTCGCCACTGTGGCTGTCGTTGAACCGGATATTGACCGTCGCGCGGGCCTGCGCCGGGATCACATTTGTCGCCGGGTTGCCCACATCCACGGTCACGATGGCAAGGGTCGAGGCATCGAAATGATCCGTACCCTGATCCAGTTCGTGATTGGCCAGCTGATCCATCAACCGCATCATCGGGTTCAGAGGATTGTTCGCACGGTGCGGATAGGCGGCATGCCCCTGCTTGCCCGTCACGGTAAACCACGCGGTCATCGATCCGCGCCGCCCGATCTTGATCATATCGCCCATCTGGTTCGGGCAGGTCGGCTCGCCCACAAGGCAAACGCTCATCGCCTCGCCTGCCTTGGCCATGTAGTCCAGCAGGGCCGTGGTCCCGTCCACGGCATCCCCCTCTTCATCCCCGGTAATGGTCAGAACAATCGCACCATCCGGCGGCGTATCCCGCACGAAATCCACGGCGGCAGCCACAAAAGCGGCGACACCGGACTTCATGTCGGTGGTCCCGCGGCCATACATGACACCGTCCTTGACCTCGGCACCAAAGGGCGGCATGGACCAGTCCGCCGCAACGCCGATGGGCACAACATCCGTATGGCCATTGAATCCAAACGTCTGCGTATGCCCCTTCGCGCCCCAGCGGGCAAAAAGATTGCGGACGCCGCCGCGATCCGCCCAGGCACAGTCAAACCCAGCGCCACTCAGCAGATCATGCAGCACATCCAGCGCCCCGTCATCCGCCGGTGTGACAGAGGCACAACGGACCAGATCCGCCGTCAGTTGAACAGGATCAATCACAGACATATCACGACCTTTCAAAACGCATCCGGGCAGAGGCGGCACAGCCGCTGTCTCAACTCTGCTCTTTGTCAAAAAACGGCGTCATCTGCGCCACGATGACCGAGTTTTCATCCAACGCACGCTGCATCAATGCACGCTCGTCATTATCAATCTCATGGCCCTCGGCCTCGCGCTCGGCCAGTGTGCCGTAGCCGGTCACATCCAAAGGCGCGGTATCGGCCTGCTTCAGCAGCGCCACGGTTTCGCGCACCGCCTCGGCCTCGTCCACGCCACTGGCAAAGCAGATCAACGCGGCCCCCGTGGCGTCCTTGGGCAGGCCATCACCCGCCTTGCGCCCGATCTGCACCAGCAAGGTATAGACCTGCTGGCGCGAGGGTTTCTTGGGCTTTTTCGGTGTCTCAGTCACGCAACAACTCGTTGATCGACGTCTTGGACCGGGTCCGGGCATCGACCTTTTTCACGATCACCGCACAATAGAGGTTCACACCGTTCTTCGACGGCATGGAGCCTGCCACGACGACCGATCCCGCAGGCACTTCGCCATAGGTAAACGCGCCGGTTTCGCGGTCCACGATCTTGGTCGACTGGCCGATGAACACGCCCATGCCCAGAACCGAGCCTTCGCGGACGATGCAGCCTTCGACCACTTCCGACCGGGCCCCGATGAAACAGTTG
>CAYGQZ010000158.1:6488-10155 GCA_964352055.1 uncultured Rhodobacterales bacterium | reverse complement strand
CCGGCAAGCACCATGAGGCCTCCGGTGCCATGGTCGGTGCCCTTCGTTCCGTTCTGGCGCGCGGTCCGGCCAAATTCCGTCATCGCGACAACCGCCGTTTTCTGCCAGATGTCGCCCCCCATCCTGGCCTGCAGCGTCACAAGCGTGTCGGACAGGCGGCCCAGCGCCTGGGGCAACCCAGTGCTTTGATTGTTGTGGGTATCCCAGCCGTTCAGGCTGAAAGCAGCGATACGGGCGTCGTTCGACAACTGCCGGGCGGCGAACTCGGCGATCTGAACATGTCCGGGCGTGCCTCGTTCCGATTTGCCCAAGTCCGCATCAGACAGCAATTGTGCCTCTGAAAACGCCGCATGCAGCGCCGGATCAGACTCGGTAATCAGTTCCATCAGATGCACGGCCTGCGGGCTGAGAGTCAGTTCGCTTCCCGGCGCCCAGTTCGCCACCTCGGCATTGCCCTGCAACAACCGCATATCACTGCGCCCGATGGCATAGGCTGTGCGCGCGTGCACGCCCGGCACCGATTGCAGCATCCGGTTCAACCAGCCATCGCGGACACCGCTCAGATCGGTCGTGCCTGCCTCCAACAAGTCCTGCCCATCAAAATGGCTGCGCTTGTTGCGATAGGGTGTCGACACGGCATGAACAAAGGACAACTGCCCGGCCTGCCACATGGGCATCAAAGGCGCGAGGCTGGGATGCAGCGCAAAATACCCGTCCAGATCAAGCGCCCCGTTCTGGGGGCCGACGGACAGTGTCTTGCGCAAGGTCCGCAAGGCGGGATCACCATAAGGTTGAACAACATCAAGGCCGTCCATACCCCCGCGCAGAATAATAACGACCAGCCGGTTGTCCCATGGTGTCTGCGCAAAGCTGACAGGCGTCATAAGCGGACTGGCCGCAAGCGAGCATCCAACGACACCGGAGCGCAGAAGAAAGTCACGACGAGACAGGGAAGATGTCATTTGAAGCTCCTTACCGGCGTTGAAATTGGGGCGACATCAAAACAAGGCCGATCCCTTCGCGTTTGCTTTCGGCGGCCGAGGCCGCGAACCGCACTGTTTCGTTTCCATAGTTCCCCAGCGCGGACACCGCAAAGTCGCGCGGATCGGGAAGCTCTGAAAGCAGCCGGGATGGCGCGCCCATGGCCCAGCGCACGCGCGTTGCGACACCTTGGGGTGTAATCCAATAGGCATCGTCTTCAGGCCAGCCATCCGGGCCGGGTGGCCGTTCCCATGGCTGGCCCATTTCGATCAGCCGGTTGCCAACGATCTTCAAATAGTCGTTCTCCTGCAGGCCCACGAAAGCCGAGGCCGGTACTGCCAATGCGCGGATGGCGGACGAGACGAAATCAATGGGCGGTTTGTAGTTGACCAGTTCCGGCACCCAAGCGGCACCATGAGTCAACAGCACCTCATATATGGCCATCAGATGGCCCTCACTGGCCTCAAAGGCCTCTGCGATACGGTTCACAAGATCTTGGTCCGGCGCGTCCGATACAAAATGCACAGCAAGCTTTTTGGCGATGTGGCGCATCGTGGCCGGATGCATCGCCAGATCATTCAGAACGTCGCGAACCGGTGCCACGTCATAGGCATCAGGATAGCTCTTGCCCAGAACAGTTTCCGCACCTGGCTCCACATAGTCCTTGCGGAACTGAAATCCGTTTTTGGCTCTGAAAGACATGCCGGTAAACAGCTCGGCCAGCTGGGCGACATCTTCCTGAGAATACGGGCCGTCAACGCCAAGCGTGTGCAGCTCCATCACTTCACGCGCCAGGTTTTCGTTCAGGCCCGGATTTTTCTTTTGCCCCATTTTCGCAGCCCGCGCGCTGTTTTCTCCCATGGACTCGGTTTGATCCAGATATTCCAGCATCAATGGGTGCATCACAGCGGCTTGCAAAAGATCCGCAAAACGACCGCTGACGTGTGGGCGAATGGCGTCCTCAATATAGGGGGACGTTGCGCGCCGTATCACACCGCGCTTGCCCATCGCGGTGAAGTGATCGGCCCAAAACGCCACGAGGCGTTCGCGGAAGGCCGTTTTCGTGTGCGCGCGACGCAGCATCGTTTGCCCGAGCCATCCCGACATCGCGATCCGCGCTTGCTGATTTAGCAGATTGCGTTGTTTTCGCGCAGTTTCCGCTGCAGGTGTACCGACATTCTTGCGCCGGATTTCGCCTTGCTGGTGCGCGGCGACCATCCGTTTGCGAAACTCAGTAAAAGTCTCAATGGGAAACTGATCGACGATCTTGTCCGGGCCAAGCAACCCCTCAAGCATGACGTCCGTGCTGGCAGGGCCGGGCATCACCGGCGACAAGCCGTAGCCGAACCGAATTTCCGCAAGTTGAGTATCGAATTTCAGCACAGCGCAGACTCACTGGTTACGTCTGTCTGGAATATAGGAAAGGCCGGTGCATTTTGCACCGGCCCGTATTCAGCAACAAGCAAGCATTTGCTTAATCCCGCGGGATCACCCGCAAACCCAACTCCATCAGCTGATCGCTTGTGGGCTCGGACGGAGCGGCCATCATCTGGTCTTCGGCCCGTTGGTTCATAGGGAACAGGATGACCTCGCGGATGTTCTGTTCCCCCGCCAGCAACATGACGATCCGGTCAATTCCCGCAGCGCAACCGCCGTGGGGCGGCGCGCCGTATTGGAATGCGTTGACCATGCCGCCAAACCGCTTGCGCACTTCGGCTTCGTCATAGCCCGCGATCTCGAACGCCTTGAACATGATTTCGGGGCGGTGGTTCCGGATCGCGCCAGACACCAGTTCATAGCCGTTGCAGGCCAGATCATATTGATAGCCCAGCACGTCCAGCGGATCGCCTTGCAGGGCCTCCATCCCGCCCTGCGGCATCGAGAACGGGTTGTGTTCAAAGTCGATCTTGCCGCTTTCCTCATCCTGTTCATAGATCGGGAAATCGACGATCCAGGCAAAGGCAAAGCGGTTCTGATCGGTCAGCCCAAGCTCTTCGCCAATCACGTTGCGCGCCCGGCCGGCAATCGCCTCAAACGCCTTGGGCTTACCACCAAGGAAAAAGGCCGCATCACCGACGTCGAGGCCCAGTTGCTGGCGGATCGCTTCGGTCCGTTCGGGGCCAATGTTCTTGGCTAGCGGGCCCGCCGCCTCCATGCCGCCTGCGACCTCACCGGATTTCAGTTTCGCCTGCGCCTCTTTCACCGGAATGCCCATGTCCTGGGCCACGGCATCGGCTGTCTTTTCGCGCCAGAAGATATAGCCCATTCCGGGCAGCCCCTCTTTCTGAGCATAGGCGTTCATCCGGTCGCAGAACTTCCGGCTGCCGCCACCCGGCGCAGGGATCGCGCGGATCTGCGTGCCGTCCTGCTCAAGCAATTTGGCAAAGATGGCAAAGCCGGAACCTGCGAAATGCTCGCTGACAACCTGCATCTTGATCGGGTTGCGCAAATCAGGCTTGTCCGACCCATACCAGAGCGCCGCATCCCGGTAGCTGATCTGGGGCCACTCTGCGTCCACGGATTTACCGCCGCCGAACTCTTCGAAGACGCCGGTCAAAACCGGCTGGATCGCATCAAATACGTCCTGCTGGGTGACAAAGCTCATCTCAAGGTCAAGCTGGTAGAAGTCCGTGGGCGACCGGTCGGCACGCGGGTCTTCATCGCGGAAACAGGGTGCAATCTGGAA
>CAYGQZ010000158.1:4603-6388 GCA_964352055.1 uncultured Rhodobacterales bacterium | reverse complement strand
ACGGTTTCGCCCACATTGGCCGAAGTCAACGCAGCACAGGTGTGAGAGCGGTAAGCATGCATGTCTTTGTCCCTATCATGGCCCGAGGCTGGCCCGGATCGAATATCGGCGCAGATACACCGCCCGTGGCCGGGAAAGTCAAGGCAACAAAGGGGATTTGGGTACGATATACGAACCTGTTTCGCCGTGATATCAATTTGACAAAAGGGAGGGGCGAATGACCGACAGAGCAACATTTGGGGACACGGTACGCCGCAAAGTGCTGGGCGATGCCCATGTGGAGCGCGCCGATGCGGCCCGCACGCCGCTTGATGCACCGTTTCAGCAATTGATCACTGAAGGGGCCTGGGGCACGGTCTGGGCCAGCGACGCAATCAGCCTGCGGGAACGGTCGATGCTGACGCTCGCACTCTTGGCGGCGACCGGAAATTTCGATGAAATTCCGATGCATATCCGCGCCACCGCACAGACTGGCGCAACACCTGCGGATGTTGCCGAAGCCTTCCAACACGTTGCGATCTATGCGGGCGTGCCCCGGGCCAATCATGCGCTGAAGCTGGCCAAACAAACCTATGCCGAGATGGAGCGCGGCGATGAGTGACGGCGCATTGTTTCCAAGGGATCGGAACTGGCACCCCAAGGGCCTGACACCTGATTACAAGACCAGTGTGGCGCGGTCGCCCCGGCGCGCACTCTTGTCCATGGCCTCAACCCTCAGCGAGGAAAGCGGGCCGGTTTTCGGCCATGACATCCTTGGCCCGCTGGACAATGACCTGATCCTGAACTTTGCCAAACCGGGCGAGATGGCGATCGGACAACGCATCATCGTGCATGGGCGTGTGCTGGACGAAACCGGACACGGCGTTCCGGGGGCGTTGCTTGAGTTTTGGCAGGCCAATGCCGGTGGCCGGTATCGTCACAAGAAGGAAGGCTATCTTGCCGCACTCGATCCCAACTTTGGCGGCTGCGGACGGACCATCACCGACGATCAGGGCGGTTATCACTTTCGGACGGTGAAACCGGGCGCCTACCCCTGGCCCAATGGCGTGAACGACTGGCGCCCCGCTCATATCCACTTTTCGGTGTTCGGCCCCAGCTTTGGCCAGCGTCTCATCACCCAGATGTATTTCGAAGGTGATCCCATGATCAGGCTATGCCCGATTGTCGCGACGATCCCCGATGCGGCGGCCGTGGAACAGTTGATCGCAAAGCTGGACATGAACGCGACTGTGCCCATGGACGCCCGCGCCTACAAATTCGACATTGTCCTGCGCGGTCGACGCTCCACGATGTTTGAAAACCGGAAGGCGGGGAATTGATGCAAAAACTGGATTACCTCAAGGAGACACCCTCCCAAACCGCAGGCCCCTACGTGCATATCGGGTGCGTCCCGAACTTTGCCGGGATCAGCGGCGTCTATGAGACCGATCTGGGCGGCAAGATGGTGCACGACGGCGCAAAGGGCGAGCGCATCACCGTGTCCGGGACCGTTTTTGATGGCACCGGCACGCCGCTGCGGGATGCGCTGGTCGAGATCTGGCATGCGGACGCCGATGGCATTTACCGGACCGGCGATCCACGCGGCGCAGGTGATCCGAACTTCATCGGATGGGGGCGCACTGCCGGGGACAGCGCAACAGGCCTCTGGTCCTTTGAGACAATCAAACCGGGCCCCGTGCCCTTTCCGGATGGGCGGATGATGTCAGCCCATATCAGTTTCTGGATCGTTGCGCGGGGCATCAACATCGGCCTGCAAACCAGGATGTATTTCCCCGATGATCCGAC
>CAYGQZ010000158.1:2433-4503 GCA_964352055.1 uncultured Rhodobacterales bacterium | reverse complement strand
CTTTAAGACCAGAATACTGTCTTGCCATGGCGCTGTCTGTCGAAACCTTTTTTCTGACGCCCAATCATCGGGGCACGCTGCAAAGCCAGGTGCAGCAGATGATTGCGCATGGCATACTCTCCGGTCGCTTTGGCACCGGGGAAAAACTGCCTTCGACGCGAAAGCTGGCGCAGCATCTGGGCATCAGCCGCATCACGGTGACGCTGGCCTATACAGAGCTGGTGGCCTCCGATTACCTGACGGCGCGCGGTCGCTCAGGCTATTACGTGTCCACGAATGCGCCCGTCCCACCAATTTATCAGCCCCGCAACATGCCCGCGGACGTCGTGGATTGGACCCGCGCAATCGGGCAGCGCTATTCGGGCGGGCAGGTGCTGAACAAGCCGCAGGACTGGGCGCGTTTCCGCTATCCGTTCATTTACGGGCAGACCGATCCAAAGCTGTTTGACCACGCCAACTGGCGCCAATGCGCCATTCAGGCGCTTGGGCAACGCGATTTCGCTGCGCTCACGGCGGATTACTACGATCAGGACGACCCGCAACTGATCGAGTTCATTCAGCGCAACACCTTGCCACGACGCGGGATTTCGGCCAACGCGGATCAGATCCTGATTACATTGGGCGCGCAAAACGCGCTTTGGCTGTCGGCGCAAATCCTGCTCACGCAACGTCGCACCGCGGCATTCGAAGATCCCTGCTATCCTGCCTTGCGCGAAGTCCTGACGCAGTCGCGCTGCCACATGGCACCGGTGAGAGTGGACCGCGACGGCCTGCCCCCGGATGCGATACCGCCGGATACAGACGTCATCTTTACCACGCCCAGCCACCAATGCCCGACGACCGCCACCATGCCGATGGCACGCAGGCAGCACCTGCTAGACCGCGCGCGCGAACTTGATGCCTTGATCGTCGAGGACGATTACGAATTCGAATTGTCTTTTCTTGAGCCGCCTTCGCCCGCGTTGAAATCCATGGATGTGGACGGGCGCGTGATCTATGTCGGCAGCTTTTCAAAGTCCCTGTTTCCCGGCCTGCGCCTGGGATACCTGGTGGGATCCGAGCCGTTCGTGCGCGAGGCGCGGGCCTTGCGCACGTCCGTGCTGCGCCATCCGCCGGGACACATCCAACGCACTGCAGCCTATTTTCTGTCGATGGGGCATTATGATGCACAAATTCGAAAGATGGGCACGGCGCTGCATGTCCGGCGGCAAGAGATGCTGTCGGCCATCACCGCCCATGGCCTCGAAATTGCGGGGCAAGGTGCGTTTGGCGGATCATCCTACTGGATGCGCGCGCCGGAAGGGGTCGATACACGGACGCTTGCCGCACGCCTCAAGGGTGAAAGCGTATTGATTGAGCCGGGACATGCGTTCTTTACGCGCCCCGAAGATACCCGGAGATACTACCGGCTGGGCTACTCGTCCATTCCGACAGAGCGGATCGCGGCAGGCATTGGACTGATCGCTGAACACATCCAACCATGAGCTGGACTTAAATTGAAATTCCATCTGGCCCTAACGCCAGACAATACGTCCCTCTAACCTGCCATCAACGCACATGGGCGATTCGACGCCCTCATTCCCGGGAGAGTTGCCAAATGAAAATGACCACCGAAGAAGCTTTTGTAAAAACACTTCAGATGCACGGTATCGACAATGCGTTCGGAATCATCGGCTCGGCCATGATGCCGATTTCCGATATCTTCCCTGACGCGGGCATCAAGTTCTGGGACTGCGCCCATGAAACATCCGGCGGCATGATGGCTGACGGATTTACCCGCGCCACCGGCAAGATGTGCATGATGATTGCACAAAACGGCCCCGGCATCACGAACTTCGTGACCGCCGTGAAAACCGCCTACTGGAACCACACGCCCGTCCTGCTGGTCACGCCCCAGGCTGCCAACAAGACCATCGGCCAGGGTGGTTTTCAGGAAATGGAACAGATGAACCTGTTCGCGGACTGCGTCGCCTATCAGGAAGAAGTGCGTGACCCGACCCGGATCGCCGAAACGCTGAACCGCGTGATCATGCAGGCCAAGCGCGCCTCGGCCCCTGCGCAAATCAACAT
>CAYGQZ010000158.1:0-2333 GCA_964352055.1 uncultured Rhodobacterales bacterium | reverse complement strand
GACGCCTTCCCCGGCAATCACCCTCTGTTTGCAGGCCCGCTGGGCTATAACGGCTCCAAGGCCGGCATGCAGCTGATCTCTCAGGCTGACGTCGTGTTGTGCCTGGGCACGCGCCTCAACCCGTTCTCGACCTTGCCCGGTTATGGCATCGACTACTGGCCCAAGGACGCAAAGATCATTCAGATTGACCTGAACCCCGACCGTATCGGCCTGACCAAGAAGGTCACCGTGGGTATTGTCGGCGATGCCGCCAAAGTGGCCAAAGGCATCACCGCGCAACTTTCGGACGATGCGGGCGACACCAACCGCGCCGAGCGCAAGAATACCATCGCCACCACCAAATCCGCCTGGGCGCAGGAACTGACCTCGATGACCGAGGAGCAGGACGATCCCGGCACCGACTGGAACGTGCGCGCCCGCGCAGCCAAGCCGGACTGGATGTCCCCCCGCATGGCATGGCGGGCGATCCAGGCGGCCCTGCCCGTCGAGGCGATCATCTCGTCCGACATCGGCAACAACTGCGCCATCGGCAACGCCTATCCGTCCTTCAACGAAAGCCGCAAGTATCTGGCCCCCGGCCTGTTCGGCCCCTGTGGATACGGCCTGCCCTCGATCGTTGGTGCAAAAATCGGCAAGCCGGACGTGCCTGTGGTGGGCTTTGCCGGTGACGGTGCCTTTGGTATCTCGGTCAACGAATTGACCGCCATCGGCCGCGGCGACTGGCCTGCGATCACGCAGATCGTCTTCCGGAACTATCAGTGGGGCGCAGAAAAGCGGAACTCGACCCTGTGGTTTGACGACAACTTCGTCGGTACCGAACTGGACGAACAGGTCTCCTATGCGGGCATCGCGAACGCGTGCGGCCTGAAAGGCGTCGTCGCGCGCACCCAGGACGAACTGACCCAAGCGCTGGCCCAAGCCATCAAGGACCAGATGGAAAACGGTATCACAACCCTGATCGAGGCCATGATCAATCAGGAGCTGGGTGACCCGTTCCGCCGCGATGCGATGAAAAAACCCGTGGCCGTTGCTGGCATCAGCAAAGAAGACATGCGTCCCCAGGTCGGCGTGTAAGCCGCGTGGGTTTGACGACACATTCGGGGTGGGCCGCATGAGCGTACTGGACAACCTCCAGTCGCGCGCCGCGGCCCATCCCGCCCATATCGTCCTCAGCGAAGGCCATGATCCCCGGATTGTGGCCGCCGCTGTTCAAGCCGTCTCTGCCGGGCTTGGCACGATCACGCTGGTGGGTGAAACCGCCACAGTCACCGAAGCCGTGCGGGCCGCCGGCGGGGCGCCCTCTGACCCACTGCATATTGCAGACCCTGCCCGCCATCCCCTGTCAGCCGACATTGCCGCGGCCTACTTCGATTTGCGCAAGCACAAGGGCGTCACGCTGGAAAAGGCCGAGGCGCTGACCCGCGACCCGCTTGTCTTTGCGGCCATGCTGGTCCGGTTGGGACATGCCGATGGCACTGTGGGCGGGGCCGTGGCCACCACATCCGATACCGTCCGGGCCGCACTCCAGGTCATCGGCAAGGCCCCGGATGCCGCACTTGTCTCAAGCTTTTTCCTGATGGTTCTGCCCGAAGACCACCCGTCGGGCCGGGGGGCCATGATCTTTTCCGACAGCGGTCTGGTCATTGATCCATCCGCATCCGAACTGGCTGCCATCGCAGTGCAATCCGCCGCATCATGCCGGGCGTTGATGGCCGAGACACCAAAAGTCGCACTTTTGTCCTTCTCGACAAAAGGCAGCGCCCGCCATCCCAACGTCGACAAGGTCACCGAAGCAGCGACGATCCTGCGCGACCAGCACCCGGACCTTGATGCGGACGGCGAACTGCAATTCGATGCCGCTTTTGTTCCGGAGGTTGGCGCGACCAAGGCCAAGGGGTCTGCCGTCGCGGGTCATGCCAACGTCATGATCTTTCCCAACCTTGAAGCGGGAAACATCGGCTACAAGATCGCCCAGCGCGTCGGCGGCTGCACCGCCATCGGCCCCATTCTTCAAGGCCTCGCCAAACCTGCCAATGACCTCAGCCGGGGTTGCACTGCGGATGATGTCCTGCACATGATCGCCGTGACCGTCCTGCAAGCCGCCGCAATGAAAGGGACCCCATGAACCAGCCCAAGCTTGATCTCTCCCCGAAAGTCTCTGACGAGGTGCGCAAGACAACCTGTTACATGTGCGCCTGCCGATGCGGCATCAACGTTCACCTCAAGGACGGCAAGGTTGCTTATATCGAAGGCAACCGCGACCATCCGGTCAACAAGGGGGTGCTGTGCGCCAAAGGCTCCGCCGGGATCATGCAGGTCAATGCCCCCTCGCG
>CAYGQZ010000157.1:0-10217 GCA_964352055.1 uncultured Rhodobacterales bacterium | reverse complement strand
AAGGAAAGTGGCCTAAACGAGCACACGGGGCGGCACAAAAGCGCGACAGGTCAATGTTGGGATTTCGAACAGGCGTCAGAAAAACTTATGTGGTGTTCCTTGTCTTGAGTATCTGGTCCTGCAAGGCGAGATGAGGTCAGGCCGCCAATTGCGCATACGTGTCGCGGTTGCCAATTCCGGAGTAAAATGGGCCAATTTCGCGGAGCAATAATCCCCAGTTTTTCTGATATGGTCAGCGCCTTGGCGGGCGTGCTCCGCAGATAGCAGACGCGCGAGGTCAGACACGCGCTTCCTTGGGTCCTTCGTGGTTGCTTCGAACTTAGTGAATGCCTCAGTCGGGAGCATCGAAGTTGCGCTTTCGTCCCGCTTCAGTTTCTCTATCTTGCGCATACCTGCCTTCAATGCGTTCTTTTTGTTCATTCCAGTCTTACCGCGGGAACAAGCCGTATCACGTTTTACCGGCCAGCGCTTCTCGTCTTCCCGGCCAGGCATCCTGCGAGTATCCGATGTGGCTTGAGTGCGCCATTGAAACTACACAGACACGGAGGGCCAAACCAATATTTGGGTCGGCTAACCGGCGGGGTTACGGTTCTGAAACCCAGCGATCACCTGCACAATCAGGCTCAAAACAACCAAATACGAAAAATTTGAACGGTTGACACAATTCTGTAGCTTAAGCTGTCCATCAACAGTCCTGAGATATGGGCACCCTGAGGGTCGTCCGTGTGGTTTCCAGGGGATAGAACAAGATGACCATTCAAATTAGTGAATTTCAACCAAACCCACCGGGCACTGATCCGGCTGAAGTCAGCTTTGAGCTTTCAGGAGTGCCGGGGGAAAGCTTTGAAGGACATATCATCAGCATTGAAAGTGATACAGGGTCTTCCGCTGGTGCCATTGACAGGGCTGTGTTTGTCAGCGGTGTGTTCGACGCAAACGGGCTTTTGATCGTAACCGTTCCCGATCTTGAGAACCCCAGCTTCACTGTCGCGCTTGTCCAGGGTTTTACGGGCGAAGTGGGTGATGACCTCGACACAAACGACGACGGGGTCGCCGATGATGTCAGTTCGCTTGGCACGGTCCTTGATGCAATTGGGATCCCGGACACTGCGGACGACGAAGGCACGCTTTATGGCGCGCAACTGGGCGGGACTGATTTTGCCTTTACAGGCGAAGAGCCCCAGCTTGTTTTCCGCGCAGCCTCCACTGGTGAACTGTATGCGGTCAACGTCATCGACGTTCTCTCACCAGGTGCTGTTTTCGATGTGACTGGCACAGACGTCACCGCCGGCGCTTTTGACAGCGATCCGACGACAGCTCCGACATTTGGCGCGATAAACCCTGATCGGGCCGAAGCACCGGAAGCAGATTTCACGCTTGAGTTGCTGCATTTCACCGATCAAGAGGCGAACGCCGCAACGATCGACAATATCGACAACCTGTCGGCCGTCCTGAACGCCTTGCGCGCCGAGGATCTCGGCAATGACGGCGTCGCTGACAACACCCTGACACTGTCTTCGGGCGATGTGATCATCCCGGGACTGTTTTTCGATGCATCCGCGGCGGTTTTCGGTTCCGCCGGAATCGCGGACATCCAGATCCAGAACGAGCTTGGGCTCGATGCTGCCGCTCTGGGCAACCATGAATTCGATCTTGGCACGGCGTTCCTCGCCGGTCTGATCGACGGCTCGGCCCCGGGCGATTTCTCGGCACTGTCCGGCACCGCGCTGGACGGACTGGATTTCGAGGGCGCGTTGTTCCCCTATCTCTCGGCAAACCTGGGCTTTGACACTGACCCGAACCTTGCGCCTTTGGAAGTTGAAGGAGGGTTGAGAACTGACACGCTGACCAATGTCGTAACTTCGTCAACTGTCTCGGACGTAAATGGCGAGTTGATCGGCATCGTCGGCGCTACGGTTCCGACGATTGACTCGATCTCAAGCGCAGGTCCGGATCTTGGCATTTTTCCCGGCGTTTTTGACGCAAACCCGACCGACGAACAACTGGACGCTCTGGCCGCAGTGCTTCAGGCGGAAGTAGACCAACTGCTTGTGGACAATCCGACGATGGACAAGGTGGTCATGCTGTCGCACATGCAGCAGATCTCCATTGAGCTCGCGCTGGCCGAACGGCTTGAAGGCGTTGACATCATCGTCGCCGGTGGCTCCAACACGCGTCTTTTTGATGACAACGACCGCATCCGTGATGGTGACAGCGATCAAGGCCAGTACCCGCTTTTCGTTACGAATGCAGGTGGCACGACCACGGCTGTGGTGAACACAGACGCCAACTACAAATATGTTGGCCGCTTGGTCATCGACTTTGATGCCGACGGCAATGTGATTGCGGAAAGCTATGACGAAACCGTTTCGGGGGCATATGCAACGGACGACCAAGGCGTCGCCGATCTGGGTGCCGAAGGTCTGATTGATCCGGAAATCGACGCGATCACCGATGCAATCCAGGCGCAGATCGTCGCGACGGAAAGCAACGTGTTCGGTGTTTCGAACGTGTTCCTGAACGGCAACCGTTCGGGCACATTTTCGCCGGAAGATCCCGACGGTGTGCGCACGCAGGAAACCAATCTCGGCAATCTGACGGCTGATGCGAACCTCGCATACGCCAATGATATCGTCGCGTCGGAAGATCTGGGTGATCCGGTTGTCATCTCCATCAAGAACGGCGGCGGCATCCGTGCAAATATCGGCGAAATCGTCGTGCCTGCTGGCGGGACGGAAGCGGAACGGGTGCCGAACAGCCCTGTGGTCGATGAGAACGGCGTTGAAGTGAAGCCCGACGGTGGCATCAGCCAAAATGATATCCAGACGGTGCTGGCTTTCAACAACGGGCTGGTTCTGGTGGATATGACCAAGCAGGAGATCAAGAATTTCCTCGAAGGCGCGGTTTCAGGGCTGCCGGGCGGTGCCTCGGGTGGATTTCCGCAGATCTCGGGCCTCGAATTCTCGTTCGACGAAACACGGACGGCACAGGTTTTTGATGACGCCACCAACGCGATCAGCGTCGAGGGCGAGCGGGTTCGCAACGCAGTCATCGTCGACGCAGATGGCAACGTGATCTCCACCATCGTTGCGGATGGCGAGATTGTCGGCGACGCCAGCGAGAGCTTCCGTGTTGTCACGCTCGATTTCCTTGCGAACGCGGGCGATGAAATCCTCTCGACCTTGTCGAACCCGAACCGTTTGGACCTTCAGGATCTTGATGCAGACGGTCTGGATGATGGAATAATCACAGGTGACGCGATCTTTGCCGATGATGGAAGCGAGCAGGATGCGCTGGCTGAGTATCTGAACGATAACTTCAATCCGGCGAACGGCGGCACCGCATTCGACAAGGCTGACACCGGGCCGGACGAAGACGCGCGCATACAGAACCTGACCTTCCGCGAGGACACCGTGGGTGAAGTCGAGACCATGAACCCCGATGCTCCCGAAGCCTCGGGCGTCCTGGAGGCCACGATCTTTGCCGAGCTTGACAGCGGCGCGGGTGGCGATGGCGCAGAAGTTGTGGCACATGAAAACGGCAAGCTGTATGTCACCAACGGCGAATTCGACACGATCGACGTCTTCGACCTTGCCAACCCAGCGGCTGGTCCCGTCCGCATCGATCTGGCCAGTCTGCCGGAATACGACGGCGTCCAGTCTGTTGCCATCGCGAACGGTCTTATCGCTGTCGCCATCGCACGCGCCTCGCTGGATGTTGATATTTTCGGGTCCACGCAAAGCATTGGCGCACCCGGCTTCATCGCCTTCTTCGACGCACAGACACTTGATCCGCTGGGACAGGTGGACGTGGGCAACCTGCCGGATCAGTTGACGTTCAACGCGGATGGCACTCAGCTTCTGGTCGCAGGCGAAGGTGAGAAGAACGAGGACAGCGACAACGACAACAACCCGCTTGGCACGGTTGCCGTGATCGACATCGACTCTGCGGATCCCGCAAACTCAAATGTCGAGTTGATCGACTTCACTGCGTTCAACGGGCTGGAAGGCGCAGCGCGTGACGCGGGCATCCGTATTCAGGATGGTGTCAGCTTTGCCGAAGACGTTGAGCCAGAGTATGTTGCAATCACAGCGGACGGGCAGACGGCCTTCGTGTCGCTTCAGGAAAACAACGCCATCGCCCGGATCGATCTGACGACGAATACGGTCGTGGATATCTTCTCGCTCGGCACGGTTGATTTCAGCCAGCCCGGACAGGAGATCGATGCCAACGACAACGGTGTCATCGAAATCGCCAACTTCGACAATCTTGTCGGCTTCCGTATGGCGGACAGCATCGACACCTTCGAAGTGGGCGGCACGACCTATGTCGTCACAGCGAACGAAGGCGACAGCCGCGGCTTTGACGAGGACCGGGTGGGCGATCTGGTCGAAGACGGCCTCGTCGATGCGAGCGTCGACACGACAGGCCTGGAGCGGCTCGAGGTTTCCACCATTGATGGCGACACTGACGGCGACGGCGATATTGATGTGCTGCACAGCTTCTCTTCGCGGTCGTTTTCGATCTTCGACACCGATGGCAACCTGGTATTCGACTCGGGCTCGCAGTTCGAAGCGATCATCGCTGAACTTGCACCAGAGCGTTTCAATGACGACGACGGAGATGATGGCGAAGACCGCTCCGACGCCAAGGGACCGGAACCCGAAGCCATCACCATCGGTGAGGTCGCGGGTAACATTTACGCCTTTATCGGGTTGGAGCGTGACAGCGGGATCATGATCTATGATGTGACCGACCCCGCCAACGCGAGCTTTGTCTCCTATATTCCGCCATTGCACGTGGACAATGCCGCAGAAGGGGAAACGGCGAGACATGCGCCCGAAGTCATCACCTTCATCGACGCGGCCGAGAGTTTGTCGGGCAACGCGCAGATCGCAGTGAGCTACGAGGTGTCTGGCACCACAATCGTCTACGACCTTGTCGATACGACGCTCACGCCGATCTACGAAATCCAGGGCGCAGGCCATGTGTCTGCTCTGGAAGGTGAAGAGGTCAGCGCCATCGGGATCGTCACGGCAGTCGATTTCAACGGCTACTACCTGCAGGACGCAACGGGTGATGGCGATGACGCCACGTCTGACGGTATTTTCGTCTTTGTGGGCAACGGCAACGCAGGTGACGTATCTGTCGGTGACGAGGTTAAGGTTACAGGCACGGTCAGCGAATTTATCCCTGGCGGCGCGGGCACGGGCAACCTGTCCACGACACAAATCACCGACTTCGGTGCGACTGCGACGCAGGTTCTGTCCTCCGGCAACGCATTGCCTGCGGCAGTGATCCTTGGTGAAGCAGGCCGCAACCCGCCGACAGATGTCATCATCTCGCCGGACGAACTGCCTGTGAACCTTCAGGATGAGCCGGGCACCTTCAACCCGGAGGTCGACGGCATCGACTTCTACGAAAGCCTCGAGGGAATGCGTGTGACGATCGACAACCCGATCGCGATCTCGACCACCAATCGCTTCAACGAGACGTGGCTGGTCGCGGACGAGGGGGAGAATGTTACGGGCGGCGGCACGGCGGATGGCGGTCTGACCGACCGGAGCGGGCTGATTATCAACGCCGATGCTGATGGCTACGGCGATCTTAACCCTGAACGTATCCAGATCCAGTACGACAATGACTTGCTTCCGGACGGCTTCGATGCACCCGAGATCACACAGGGCGATACCTTGTCCGGTGTCACAGGGGTCGTCGGCTATGCTTTCGGTAATTTCGAGGTGCTGGTGACAGAGGCATTCGAGGTCAAGACGACGTCGAGCAATGTGGCTGAAGTGACCAACCTCGTCACACCGGACGGTGAGCTCACATTCCCCGAGGATCTGCGGGAGGCATTCTCGGAGTTTTATAGCGGCCAGCGTCTTGATCGTGTTGTCGAGCGCTACGAACAGCAGCTTGAACGCGCTGAAGGCAATGAGCGCTGGACGCAACGGGTCGAAGACCGGATCGACAGCCAACTCGAGCGGCTCGAAGAACGCTTCGGCACGGATGAGAACGAGTCAAGCACCAACGGCAAGCTGACCGTTGCCACGTACAACGTCCTCAACCTCACATCCAACTTTGCCAGTGGCGATGACGATGACGAGGACGCCGCGCAGATGGCGACGATTGGCCAGCATATCGCGGTCAATCTCGGTTCTCCGGACATCGTCGCGCTCCAGGAGATTCAGGACAACTCCGGCGTCAATTTCAATCAGGCGGACGGCGTGCTTGATGCAGATGAGACGCTGCAGGCGCTGGTCGATGCGATCGAGGCCGCGGGCGGTCCACGCTATGAATTCGTCTCGGCAATCGTTGACGAGGAGGGGGAGACCGGGGGCGTACCCGGTGGCAACATCCGAAACGCGTTTCTTTGGAACCCAGAGCGTGTCGAAGCCGAAAACTTCGTGACACTCGAAAGCGCGCAACTGACGGCCCTGAATGTCAGCAATCCAGAGGCGTTCAACGATGCCAATGCGCGGGATCCGCTTTTGGGCGTGTTCGAGTTCGAAGGCGAAGAGATAACGCTGATCAACAATCACTGGGAATCCCGCTCAGGATCTGATCCGGTATTCGGGGGGCCGCAGCCCTTTGAGCAGGCCGGAGAAGAGGCGCGAGCAGCCCAGGCGCAAGTGATCAACGAGGTTGTCGATGTACTTCTGGCACTTGATCCTGATGCCCGGATTGGTGTGCTCGGTGATCTTAACACCTTCGAATTCACCGATGAGTTGGACGAGGTTCTGGAAGGGACTGCAAACGAGCAGGTGCTGACAAACCTCGTGGATTTTGCAGAGTCCGGCGATGCCTTCACTTTCAACTTCCAGGGCAACATGCAGAATCTTGACCACATTTTGGTCACAGACAGTCTGCTGAATGGTGTTGAAGTTGACTACGTCCACGTCAACTCAGACGTGGCAGATCCTGCATCGGATCACGATCCGATTGTCGCAATGTTTGATCTTTCTTCAGACAACTTCGCCTTCGTGTGATCCACGGAATGCAAAAAAGCAAAAGATGCTCCTTTTGGGGCATCTTTTTTTGGACTGGTGGCCACTGCACTCGGGGTTCCAGGCAGGTATCGCTGTCGCTGCCAGACGTGGTGATAACGCGTGCTGCGCTGCGTGAAGCAGGCTTTGTCAGCGACTTGTGAATTCATGGTCAAAAGCGTTCTGCGCGCTGCATGAATTTTGTGTTGAGGAAGTGATTGTTGCTTTGCAACTCGTCGTTTGGTTCCCTCATCTTCTGGATCAGACCTCATGTTCCGTTCGTCGAATGCGACGATGTCTCGGGGAGTTCGGCCATCGCCTAGCGCACAGAGGGTGGGGCTGCAGCGCCTTGCCTGTTCACCGCGAGTTGCAATTGCGATGCTCCAGCTTCCTCAGTTTTGGTCGCATTCGCAGCCGCGGTGGCTGCAGGGTTAGCTGTCTGCCAATGCGCCATACAGGATCAGGGCGGGCGCATCGCTGATTGCGACGGACAGTCGTTCTGTGAGTTCGGCCACTGTCATACGGTAAAGGGCTTCTGCAGGGGTCGAGACTCCCTCGGCCAGCAAGGCAGGCGTGCTCGCAGGCAGCCCCGCGTCCATCAGCATGCGTGCGAGTGCCGGAAACGTACGTTGCCCCATGAAGACAACTGTTGTTGCCTGCGCGTCTGCGAGTGCGGCCATGTTCAGATCTTCGGGCAATGCGCCCCGCACGTCATGCCCGGTGATGAATTGCACACGCCGCGCAGTCAGTCTGCGGGTCAGCGGAATGCCCGCAGCGGCCGCCGCTGCGCAAGCCGAGGGAACCCCCGGAATGATCTCGAAATCGATCCCGGCGGCCTTGAGTGCTGTTGTTTCTTCCTCCAGCCGCCCGAACGTGCCGCCATCGCCGGATTTCAGGCGCACAACGCGCTGTCCGCTTTCGGCGTAGTCGACCAGTAAGCGGCTCACGTGGTCCTGTTTTGGCGACGGGCGGCCCGCCCGTTTGCCCACGCCAACCAGGTCTGCGCCTGCGCGTGCATGGGTCAGGATGGGACCGGCTGAGAGATCGTCGAACAAGACCGCATCCGCGCGCTTCAACCGGTCGACCGCCTTGAGCGTCAGCAATTCCGGATCGCCGGGGCCGGAGCCCACAAAGCTGACAAAGCCGGTCATCCCACTTCTCCGGTGATCAGGTGAAAGAACGTCCCCGTGACATGATCACGCCAGGATCCGGTTTGGGTGACGGGTGTCCCGTCCGCGTCAAAGACCTGCGCCAGAGCCGGATCGGGTTGCTCCAGAATGGAAGAGTAGTGAAATTCGTGGCCACGCAGTGCCGCGCCTGCCTGAAATCCCGCCATCGGCCGATCGAGCACTGCCCGCCGATAGCCAAGGTTGAATTTCCGCTTTTCGTAGCTTGTCACCAACCCCAGAAGCCCGACCATCTCGTGCCGGGTGCCATCCTTGTCAATCAGCCCCGCGCCAAGCGCCATATAGCCGCCGCATTCCCCGTGTACGGGTTTGTTCTGGGCATGGGCGCGCAGGCCCTTTTTGAATGTAGAGGCGGCCGCGATGGTTCCTGCGTGCAGTTCGGGATAGCCACCCGGCAGCCAAACCAGATCCGCACTTGTGTCCGGCGCTTCATCCGCCAGAGGCGAGAATGGCATGATTTCGGCACCTCGTGCGCGCCAACCTGCCAGCAGATGCGGGTAAGTGAACGAAAACGCTGCGTCCCGCGCCAGTGCGATCCGCTGCGCGGGCGGCGGGGGCAACGGATGTTCTGCCATCGGCGTCCCTGCACGCGCGGCGGTGCGAAGCGCGTTCAGATCGACATTGTGGCGCAGGAAGTCTGCATAGCCTGCAATTGCGGCCTCAAGGTCGGGGTGTTCCACGGCTTGAATAAGGCCCAGATGCCGTTCCGGCAGTTTCAGATCGCCGCGACGGGGCAACGCACCGAAGACAGTCACGCCTGCGCGTTCCATGCCCAGCCGGGTCAGGCGTTCGTGGCGCGGGCTTGCCACCCGGTTCAGGATCACACCTGCAAAGGGCAGGTCCGGGTTGTACATCTTGAACCCCAGCGCAGTGGCAGCGGCAGATTGTGCCTGTCCGCCTACATCAATGACCAGCACGACGGGCCAGCCCATGGCTTGTGCCGTCTCGGCACTCGACCCGAATCCAACCTGTCCACGGGTCGCCACCCCGTCAAAAAGGCCCATGGACCCTTCGGCAATGCATATGTCCGCGCCCTCGGCTTTGGCCGCGATGCCACCGAGCAGCTTTTGATCCATGGCCCAGGTATCGAAATTGAACGAGGGCCTTCCCGCAGCCGCAAGGTGAAAGGCGGGGTCGATGTAATCGGGTCCACTTTTGAACGGTTGCACCGTCAGCCCTTCGTCTTTCAAAGCGCGCAGTAGGCCAAGCATCACGGTGGTCTTGCCCGTGCCCGACGCAGGTGCAGAGATCAAAAGTCCGGGGGGATTAGTCATCGCCGTGGCTCCAACTGGCCCAGGGGCTGTCTGCGGTTTGGGGGCGATAGCGGCGATCATAGTCCGCCGCATAAAGGCAGCTTTCGTCGAACCGTTCAGCTCCGATCACGTGGCCCACAAGAATCAGCGCCGTGCGGCTTATTGTATCGTCCATGGCACCTTTGAGGGTGCCGAGCGTCGCGTGGATGATCTGTTGGTCGGGCCAGCTGGCGCGGTAGACGACGGCGACAGGGCAGTCGGCACCGTAAGCTGGTGAGAGGTCTTCGATCACCTGATCGAGATTGCCGATGGAAAGATGGATCGCAAGCGTGGCCCCGGTTGCGGCGAAGTTTTTGAGTGTCTCGCCCTTTGGCATGGTTGATGCGCGCCCGGGGGTGCGCGTCAGAACGACGGATTGTGCGATGCCCGGCAGGGTCAGTTCCGCGCCAAGGGCTGCGGCGGCGGCGCTAAAAGATGGAACGCCGGGTGTCACGGTGAAGGGGATGTTTTCCGCCTTGAGGCGTCGCAACTGTTCTCCCATGGCGGACCAGACGGACAGGTCGCCGGAATGCAATCGAACAACATCAAGACCCTTGCCGTGCGCCATCGTGATTTCCGACATGATGTCGTCAAGGTCCATCGCCGCTGTGTTGACGACGCGGGCATCCGGGGGGCAGTGGCCAAGGATGGCTTCGGGCACCAGTGATCCGGCGTAAAGGCAAACGGGGCTGGCTGCGATCAGGTCGCGCCCGCGCAATGTCAGCAGATCGGGTGCGCCGGGACCTGCGCCA
>CAYGQZ010000156.1:0-10228 GCA_964352055.1 uncultured Rhodobacterales bacterium | reverse complement strand
GCCAGCTATTTTGTCTTTGACGATGTGCCCGACCAATGGACGATGCTTGGCGCGTCGATCATTGTGCTGTCCGGGCTGATTATTTGGCGGCGCACCGCCAGAAAGGAATTGGCATGAAAGTTGCAGCGATTGGCGAGGCGATGATCGAGCTGTCGATGGATGGTGACCAGGCTGCGGTAGGCGTGGCGGGCGATACGCTGAACTCGGCGATCTATCTCAAGCGGTCCGCGCCGGGCATTCAGGTCGATTATGTCACACGCCTCGGAACCGAGCCGTTTTCGACGAAAATCAGGGATTTCATCGCAGCACAGGGTGTCGGCACCGACGCCATCGAGAGCGATCCGAATGGCACGCCGGGGCTTTACGCGATCACCACGGATGCCAGCGGTGAACGGTCCTTTACCTATTGGCGTGACACTGCGGCAGCGCGCTCGGTCTTTTTGGGCCCTGATGGTCCGGATTTCTCGGTACTGGAGGGGTACGATGTCGCTTACCTGTCAGGCATTTCCCTTGCGATCCTGCCAGAGCAGACGCGGGTCGCTTTGATGCGCTGGCTGAGTGCATTCCGAAGCAAGGGTGGCCGGGTTGCCTATGACAGTAATTACCGCCCGCGGTTGTGGCGGGACAAAGCCACGGCGCAAGCGGTAAACGCCGCCATGTGGGCCTTGTCCGACATCGCGTTACCGTCCATCGATGACGAACAGGCAATCACGGATGAAAGCGCCGAGGCTGTCGCGGCCCGCTTTGTGGCGCTGGGCAAGACGGGTGCATTGAAACGGGGGCCGTCCGGGCCGTTGTGCCTTGCGACCGGCACAAGCGGTGACTATGCCCCGGCAACCCGCGTCGTGGACACCACCGCAGCAGGCGACAGTTTCAACGGGGCCTATCTGGGTGCAGTGCTTAGCGGCCTGAGCCAATCCGATGCCCTGCAAGCGGGCCATGATCTGGCATCCCGAGTGATCGGGCACAAGGGCGCGATCCTGCCCGCTTAGGTGGCTCCGATCGAATCCCGCAACGCGACCTCGGGATCATCAGACGCGCAGGCCTTGACGAGTTCAGCGGCTCTTGGGTCGTCCAGCGGGCGCCCCTCAGTGGTTTCTTGTTGCACGAACGCAACCCACGCATTGACCGCTGCATTCAGGGCCGGGCTGTCCTGACCCGACCGATCGGCCAGGGTGCCCAAAATCCGGATCGGCAGTTTCTGACTGCCATCCATGGCGATCTGGCGCAGGCGGTGATGCAGGTTCGGGTTCTCGAACCGGGTGATCAACGCAGCGGCATAGTCTTGGGCCTGCGCTTGTATCTCGGGGGGGAGCGTTTGCGCAGCCTCGGACATGATGCCCATTGCACCCGCGCGCAAGTCAGGATCGGCAATCGCCTCATGCACGAAAGTGTGGCCGCGCAAAACGCCTGCATAGGCCAGATAGGAATGTGCCCCGTTCAGCATGCGCAACTTGCGCATCTCATGCGGGGCCACGTCTTGCACCCACTGAACGCCCGGCCAATCAGGTCGGGCGGCAGCGAAATCATCCTCGATCACCCATTCGGTAAAACCTTCGGTTGGCACGGCCATGTCGTCGCCGGCTTCGGTTCTGATGTCGTCCGTGGTCGCGGGGGTAATCCGGTCGACCATGCAAGACGGGTAAGTCACAGTCACCCTGATGGTCAGGCCTGCCGCTTGGGCAAATACCTCGAGGGCCGCGCCAAGCTTGCGCCCGTTATCCGGCAAGTTATCGCATGACAGGACAGTAACCGGCGTTGTGCGGTCTGCCAAACCCCGTGCCAAAGCGCCAATGGGGGTTATCGCGCCGCCGCTCAGATCCTCGACTATGGCGCGATTTTGCAGGTCCAGCGCGCCGTCCTTCCCAAGGCAATAGGCTTTCTCGGTCACGGTCAGTGTGATGACGTCTATGGCCGGATCGGCGATGGCCGCTAAAACGGCGGCCGGATCCTCGGCCATCACCAGCATACTGCCGAGGCAGGTGATCTTTTGGATTTTGGTGCCGCTTGCATCCTTGATGACCAGGGCATAGGCGAAGCCCTGCTTGGCAAGGCGGTCGCGTACGTCGCTGGAGCGGAAACTGACGCCCGTGACACGCCAATCCGGGCAAGCCTGCGTGTACCAGGCCTGATGGGCACGAAAGAAGTTACCGACGCCAAGGTGCAGAATACGTGGCATGTTTACCCCAGCCTATATGTGTCGCGGGCGAGGTCTGTGGCCAGCAGTCCCGCAATCATCTCGGCGTTAGATGTAGAAAAATATCCGCGTGCGACCTGTTCGGCCAAGTGGATACTGACGGCGCGCCGCCACAGATCGTGACGTGCCGGAATCGACAGAAACGCGCGCGTGTCGTCGTTGAACCCGGCGAGGTTCCAGTACCCGGCCGTTTCAACCACCTGATCAAAGTATCGCGCAATACCTGCGGCACTGTCGTGGAACCACCACGGCGGGCCAATCCGCAAGCAGGGCCAGTGCCCCGCCATCGGGGCGAGTTCGCGGGCATATGTCGTCTCGTCCAGGGTAAACAGGATCAGGGTAAGATCGGAATTATTGCCAACCCGGTTCAGCAAAGGCTCCAACCCGCGCACCCAGTCCGTGGTGACCGGAATATCGGCCCCCTTGTCGCGCCCGAACGCGTTGAGGACCGAGTGGTTTGTATTGCGCCGACTGCCTGCATGCAGTTGAATCACGAGGCCGTCCTCAATCGACATCTGCGCCATTTCCACCAGCATGTGCCCGTGAAAGGCGTCTGCATGGGTCATGTCACCCGCCATCAACTGATCATACACGACGCCCGGCGCATCCAGCCAGCACAGATCGGGCACTTCGATGGCGTGATCCGTGGCGGTCGCCCCCATCGACTGAAAGAATGCGCGCCGCGCCCGAAGCGCTTCGATATAACCGGAAAAGCGTTGCGTGTCCTGTTGTGTCAGGTGCCCGAGTTGGGTCACAGCCTCCGCCCAGCCTTGGGCGTGCGGGTCAAGCACGGCGTCGGGGCGAAATGTTGGCACGACGCGGCCATGCCAGCCTGACGCATTGATCGATGCGTGATGGTCCAGCGGGTCAAGCGCCCCATCCGTGGTTGCCAGAACCTCGATATTGAAACGATCAAACAGGGCGCGCGGTCTGTTGGCCGGGTCCGCCAGCCATTCCGCAATCTGGTCATAGAGAACATCGGCAGTCTTGGGCCCAAGGGGTGTTTTGCACCCGATGGTTTCCTCAAGCACGTAAGTCATCCACGTGTCGCTGGGGGTTCCCAGAAAAAGGTGCCAATGATCGGCCAGGATCTTGAAAATCCGGCGCGGGTTTTGATCCGCAGGTGCGACACCAATTCCGAGGTCCGTGAGGCTGATGCCCTGCGAATAAAGCATGCGAAAGACATAGTGGTCGGGGATCACCAGCAACTCTGCCGGGTTCGCAAAGGCGGCATCCTCTGCAAACCAGGCAGGGTCGCAATGCCCATGCGGAGAAACGATGGGCGCGCCCTTGATGCCATCGTAAAGTGCGCCCGCGACCCCTGAAAGTTGCCTGACCATATTTCTTCCTCCGATTTGCGGCGAACCTATCACGAATGGCCCTTGGCGCACCCGGTAAATGCAGTCAAATTGGCGTCGGGAGGACGAAAATGAATGTGTTGATGATCGGAATGGGGATGGTGGCCCAGACCCATCTTCTGGCTTTGCGTGACAATGTCGCCGGGCTGAGTCTGCAATCTGTCCTCGGCCGGGATGACGCGCGGGTTGCGGCCTTTTGCGAGACCGCCAAAGACCTGTTGGGCTACGAAGTTTCCGGGTTTTCCACGCTATCCGATGCCTTGGCCGCAGGCCCCGATATGGCCATAGTTCTGACGCCGCCGAATGCACGGTTGGATTATGCGCGGGGCTTGGCCACTGCCGGCATCCCAACGCTTATGGAAAAGCCGGTCGAGCGTAACCTGGACGCGGCCCGGTCTGTCGTCGCGACCTACGAAAACGCCAGCGTCCCCCTGGGGCTGTGTTTTCAGCACCGGACCCGGGCGGCGGCAGTCGCACTGAAGGACCGGCTAGAGGCTGGCGCGCTGGGCGAAATCGTCCATGTGGAAATGCGCGTGCCCTGGTGGCGGGACCAGTCCTATTACGACGCGCCCGGTCGTGGCAGCTATGCCCGCGATGGCGGGGGCGTGATGATCAGTCAGGCGATTCACACGCTGGATCTGGCACTTTGGTTGGTTGGGCCGGTGGCACGTGTGCAGGCTATGATGCGGACCAGTCCGTTGCACCGGATGGAGGCCGAAGACATTGCCGCAGCCTTGATGACATTCGCGTCAGGCGCCACAGGGGTGTTGAGCGCGACAACCGCCCATTTTCCCGGTGATGCTGAAAGCATTGCACTTACGACAACAAAGGCGCAGATCGCCTTGCAAGGTGATCAACTGGCCATTCAATGGCACGACGGACGCAAGGACGTCATGGCCCCGGACGAGGCAGGCGGCACCGGCGGCGGAGCGGATCCGATGGCATTTACGCACGCCTGGCATCAAACGATCCTCGAAGATTTTGCGACGTCCATACGCGCAGGTACTGAACCTTTGTCACCGGCCCGCGATGCGCTGCATGTGCATGCGGTGATCCACGCAATGGAACAGGCGGCGCAATCCGGAACAGTAACGGAGGTGTCCCAATGACGCTGGCATTCATAGCACTTGGCCTTGATCACAGACACATCTACGGCATGACCGAAAACATGTTGCGCATTGGTGCGCGATGCCTTGGCTATTGGACGGAAGGCACGCCGCAACCCCTTGACGGATATGTGCAAAGGTTCCCGGAATTGCATCGTTTTGCGTCGCTGGATGATGCGCTGAAGGCGGGCGCGGATCTTGCATTGGTGTCTGCGGTGCCTGCGGACCGGGCAGCATTGACCATTCGGGCGATGCATGCCGGACATGATGTGATGACGGACAAACCCGGATGCACCGATCTGGAACAACTGGCTGCGATAAAGGCAGCGGTCGCCGAAACCAAACGCATCTGGTCGATCAATTTTTCGGAACGGTTCGAGGTGCCCTGCGTGACCCTCGCCGATCAGTTGGTGCAGGACGGAGCCATCGGCAAGGTGGTGCACACCACCGGACTGGGGCCGCATCGGCTGAACCGGCCGACACGACCAGACTGGTTTTTCGACCGCAGTAAATACGGTGGCGTACTGACGGATATCGGCGTGCATCAGATTGATCAGTTTTTGCACTTCACAGGCTCTGACACGGCTCGTATCACGATGGCGCATGTGGCCAACCACGCCAATCCAGATGATCCCGGCCTGCAGGATTTTGGCGAGATCGCCCTGCGTTCAGATCACGCATCAGGCTATATCCGCGTGGATTGGTATACGCCTGACGCATTGCCCAATTGGGGGGACGGCAGACTGACACTGCTGGGCACAGAGGGCTATATCGAGTTGCGCAAATACGTGAACGTGGGGGGGCGTGACGGCACCGATCATCTGGTTTTGGTGAATGGAGCGCGTTGCGAAACAATCGATGCGCGCGACGCCGGATTGCCCTATTTTGATCGTTTGGCCCATGACATCGCCCATCGAACAGAAACGGCCATGCGGCAGGACCACTGCTTTGAGGTGATGGAGCTTGCCCTGCGTGCGCAGGCACTGGCCGAAGGGCAAGCCACATGATCCGGGTTGCAGTATTGGGCGGCGGCATCGGGGCGCAGCATTTGGCGGCATACCGTGCCTTGCCAGAGTTCGAAGTTGTGATGATGGTGGATCAGGATCCTTACCGGTTGGACAAGCTCGCAACAGGAGGGATCGCGGGCGCGACGGACGTACAAGAGGCATTGGATTCAAATGTGGATGTGATCGACATTTGCCTGCCGCCACACTTGCACGCGCCGGTGACCATGCAGGCTTTGAAGGCTGGCAAACACGTCATCTGCGAAAAACCGCTTGCAACGTCGATGGCCCATGTGACTGAGATCGGAGAGGCGGCACAGGCGGCCGGACGACAGGTTTTTCCCGTGTTTCAATATCGCTTTGGGCCGGGCCTTGCCCGCTTGCAAGCTTTGCGCGATGCCGGTTTGACCGGCGCACCACGGGCGGCCGCTCTTGAGACGCATTGGAACCGTGGGGCCGATTACTATGCCATTCCCTGGCGCGGGACATGGGCGGGCGAGCAGGGCGGTGCAGTTTTGGGTCATGCCATTCATGCGCATGATCTGCTCGCACATTTCACGGCTCCGATCGTTGCGGTCGCAGCGCGCCTTGGAACCCTGATCAATCCGATCGAGACTGAAGACACGGCCGCCCTCATTTTTGATCTGGCAGGGGGTGGCCTCGCCACAAGCTCAATCACGTTGGGGTCTGCCCGGGACGAGACGCGCCTCAGGTTTGTGTATGAACACATGACAGTGACCTCAGATACTGTACCGTACGCTCCGGGTGAGGGCACTTGGCAGTTCACGGCGCGCGACCCCGATCAGCAGGGCGCAATCGACAAAGTTGTCGCGAACATCACTCCGGACCTTTCTGGCTTTGCCGGGTTCTTGCGCGAGGTGTCCAAAGCACTCGGTGGTCAGCCCAACCATGCGGTGACATTCGAGGACGGCGCGCGCTCCATCGCGCTGGTGACAGCAATTTACGAAGCGCATCGCAGCGGTCTACGGGTGTCCTTGCCGCTTGGCGCGGAACACCCACTCTGGCAAGGATGGCAACCATGATTGAATGTTGGCGTTGGTTTGGACCGGATGATCCGACACAGCTTGCGGACTTGCCGCAGGTTGGTGCGACGGGTGTTGTCACTGCATTGCACCAACACGCACCCGGTCTGCCATGGTCAGAGCAGGATATCGCGACGCGCAAAGCCATGATCGAAAGCGCAGGTCTGACCTGGGAGGTGGTTGAAAGCCTGCCGGTCTCCGAAGCGATCAAGACCCAAGGGCCTGACATGGCGTCGCATTTGGCCCATTACCGAAACAGTATGGAAGCGCTGGCGCGGCAAGGCATGCAGACGATCTGTTACAACTTCATGCCCATTCTGGATTGGACCCGGACGAACACCCGGGCGCTGCAACCGCACGGTGGGACGGCCATGCAGTTTGATCTGGCGGATTTCGCGGCCTTTGATCTGCATATTCTGGCCCGGCCCGGTGCGGCCGAGGACTATTCTGACGCGGTCAAGGACGCAGCACGCACTGCTTTCGAAGCGATGGAGGATGTCGACAAAACGCGTCTGATGCGGACGGTCATCGCGGGACTTCCGGGGGCGAATGATGGGTGGACGCTTGATGACGTACGCGCACGTCTTGAAACGTACCGCGGTATTGACGCGGCGCGGTTGCGACAGAACCTGATTGATTTTCTGTCCGAGGTCATCCCGAGCGCCGAGCGCCTTGGCTTGCGGTTGTGTTGTCATCCGGATGATCCACCTTTCTCTCTGCTGGGCCTGCCGCGGGTGATGTCTTCGGCGGATGACTATGGTCGCGTTCTGGATGCCGTGAATACGGAGGCGAATGGCGCGACGCTGTGCACCGGCTCTTTGGGTGTGTGCGCTGATTTCGATGCGCCGGGATTCGTGCGCCGTTTCGGCCCCAGAATACACTTTGCGCATCTGCGCAACACCAAGCGCTTGCCGTCGCCGGATCCGGGCAGGCCGGGCTTTTTCGAAGCAGCGCACCTTGAAGGCGATACCGACATGGTGGCCACAATCACTGCGCTGATGAACGAGGAAGCGCGTCGCCGCGCAGAAGGGCGCAGCGATCATGCCATCCCGATGCGCCCGGATCACGGACAGGAATTGCTCGGGGATCGGGAGCGTGACAGCCTGCCTGGATACCCGCTGATCGGGCGGATGCGTGGGTTGGCCGAGCTTCGCGGGATCATGGCGGCGGTCGGGGCGCGCGGATGACGCGCATCGGAGTGGCGGGCGCCGGGCTTATAGGCAAGCGCCATATTGATGCCATCGCACGTGTTCCCGGTGTGACCCTCGGCGGTGTTTTGGATCCTGGATTGCAGGATGCGGGCGACATGCCGATGGTGGCTGACCTTGCGGCTCTGGCAGCTTGTTCCGACGGGGTCATCCTGGCTGTGCCAAACACATTGCACGCGCCCATGGCCATAACATTGCTGGAGGCGATGTGCCCTGTGCTGGTCGAGAAACCACTGGCCGGAACGGCAGCGGAAGGGGCGGAGATGGTGGCCGCTTCGGAGCGCACGAATACACCCCTGCTTGTCGGGCACCACCGCCGTCATAATCCCCTGATCGCAAAGGCAAAAGAGATCATCGATCACGGTCATCTGGGTCCGATCACGGCGGTGCATGGGCAGTGCTGGTTGCCGAAGCCTGACCGCTATTATGACGTCGCGTGGCGGCAGGGTTCCGGGGCGGGGCCCCTTTTCATCAATCTGATCCATGATGTGGACGTCTTGATGCATCTGTGCGGACCGATCACGGCGGTCCAGGCATTGGAAAGCAATGCCATCCGGGGGGCCGAAGCCGAAGAGGTCGTCGTCGCCGTTCTGCGCTTTGCCAGCGGCGCTTTGGGAACACTGAACCTCAGTGACGTATCCCTTGGGCCGTGGAGTTGGGAGTTGACGGCCGGCGAAAACCCGGCCTATCCCGCAACAGATCAGTCCAGCTATGTCATTGGTGGCCGGAACGGATCGCTGGCCTTGCCGAACCTGACAGTGTGGAGCCAGAGCGACGGGCCGGATTGGTGGGCCCCCATATCATCAACGCGGATGCCCTGCGCATCTACCGACCCGCTCGAAGCGCAGATCAAGCATTTCTCGGACGTCATCCAAGGCAAGTCCAAGCCACTTGTGAGCGGCGCAGATGGTTTGCGGGCCGTCCGGGTGATTGAGGCGATCAAACAGGCCGCTGGGTCCGGGAAATCTGTGACCATCAATCCATGATTTTCCTCGACTGCGCAAAATCCTGTGTTAGCGTAAAGGTGCGCATTCCTGGAAATGCGCCGCGATAGGGCAGGGGGTGTCTTTTGGACCTGCCCGGCGCCCGCGTATGGCGTGAAACCCCGACAGAAACCGTAACACGAAAGGAGCAGCTGATGACGTCAGTTGGTGTTGTTGGATTGGGGGATATGGGCAGCGGGATTGCCAAGAACCTCATTGCAAATGGACTTGAAACCTGGGGGATCGATCTGATCCCGGCGCGGGTTCAGGCCTTCGCTGATATGGGTGGGCATACGTGTACGTCTGTTGCGGAGGTTGGACGCAATGCACAAGCCGTGTTCGTCATGGTTATGAAAGGGGCAGAAGCGCATGAGGTCATCCTGGGGGAAGGCGGTCTTGCCGCGACGATGGATCCGGGCGGGATCATCTTGTTGACGTCGACGATCAAACCGGCAGAGGCGCGGGCGATCGGTTCCGCATTGGAAGGCTCTGGCTTGCACCTGATCGACAGCCCCGTTTCCGGGGGTTTTCCCGGTGCGCAAAGCGGGACATTGACCTTGATGGCGGCCGCCTCTGACGCGGCAATGACACAGGCCAAACGGGTGATGGAGGCGGTGTCAGCCGCGATCCACCGCGTTGGCACACAGCCCGGAGAAGGGCAGGTTGTCAAAGCCTGTTTGCAATCCCTGATCGGATCAATCTTTTCCGCGACGTTCGAAGCGGCCGCGCTGGCGGCCAAGGCGGGCGTGCCGGGACAGGTTATTCTGGACGTGTTTTCAACATCCTCCGCAGGCTCTGGCATCACCAACAACGCGTTGCAAAAGATCATCGATCGACAATTCGAAGGGACTGGCAGCCACATCAACACCATGCACAAGGACCTGACGATATCGATGGCCCTGGGTGAGGAACTGGGGGTGCCATTGCACACCGCAGCCGCGGCAATGCAGATTTTCCATGCAGGTCGGACCCGGCACCCCAATGGGGACAACTGGATTTGCACCAGGGTCATAGAAGAGATCGTGGGGGCAGAGTTGCACCGTGACGCGGCCAAGGTGACGCGATGAAACTGGGGGTGATCTGTGACGGGATCAGTCGCGATCTGACCCATGCGTTGGATGTCATGGATGAATTTTCGCTCGACTATGCGGAGTTGCAATTCGTCGGTGACACTGAGGTTGGCGACCACAGCAAGGCGGAGATTGACGACATCGACCGTTTGCTGCGCGACCGTGGCAAACCGGTCAGTTGCCTCAGCCGCCATGTCTTTGCCGGAATGACATCTCAAAATCGCCCCGGGGACGCGCTGCATACCAAACACATGGATGC
>CAYGQZ010000155.1:4874-10239 GCA_964352055.1 uncultured Rhodobacterales bacterium | reverse complement strand
CCCGGCCGAACCCACCACGTAGCAGACCGCGTAGCCGACCGCGACATGCGCGGTCAGGCGCTTGATTTCTTCGGCCTCCAGAGGAAGCCGTGCGATTGCCTCGCCAGCCGAGCCGATTGCCGGGCTCTGAGTCAGACCTCCAGACAGCAGGCCGGCGGCATAGCCGGGATCAAGGCCGAGAAGACGCGCCACCACATAGGAAATTGCGAGCCCGGTGACCGTGCACACCAGCGCAACCAATACCGGTTGCGCGCCGCCGCGCCTCAGCGCCGTCAGGAATTGAGGCCCTGCGGAATAGCCAATTCCGAACAGAAACAGCAGGAAAAGATAGGATTTTGCCATACCCGCGATTGGCACTTCCGCAAACTGGCCAATCAGCAGGCCAGCAAAGAGGGACCCGGCCACAGGCCCGAAGGAAAAATCGCCGATTTTCACGCTTCCGATCAGATAGCCCAGAGAAATCGTCAGAAAAACCGAAAGCTCAGGGTATTCGATCATAAAGGCAGCGAGATAGGACATATTCGACCTCCGGTTTTGTGTTCAGTGGGCAATTCGTTCCTGGCAGAGGAAAGGTAGCGGTTGGCCGGCCCGGAGCATTTTCTTGCCACAGGCCGGCATGTCCGGTCAGAACGGCAAGTCTGTCGCCACATATGTCCGCGCGAGCGCTGCCTTGGCCACGCGTCGTATCGCGAGGATGAAGGCCGCTGTGCGCATGTCGGTTTCGAACTCGGTTGCGACATCCCGTACGGCCGCGTAGGCTTTGGCCATGGTCTTGTCCAATTCCGCGTTTACCCGCTCTTCATCCCACTTGAAGTGCTGGATGTTCTGCGCCCACTCGAAATAGCTGACCGTCACGCCTCCTGCGTTTGCCAGAATGTCCGGGACGATCAGCACGCCCCGCTTGTTGAGGATGGCGTCGGCGTCGGGCGAGGTCGGTGCGTTGGCCCCCTCCACGATGATCGATGCCTTCACATCAGGTGCATTTTCGGCGGTGATGGAATTCTCGAGGGCGGCAGGCACCAGGACGTCAGCGTCCCATGTGATGATCTCCCCGCCGTCGAAGGCCGTGCCGCCCTTGAAGCCCTTGACCCCGCCATGTTCAGCGACCCAGGCGGCGAGCGCCACTGTGTCCAGACCCTTGTCGTTGCTGACCCCGCCGGTATGGTCGGCAACGGCGACAATCCTCGCGCCTTGCTCCGCGATCAGCCGGGCGGCGTTGCTGCCCACATTGCCGAAACCCTGCACCGCTACGGTTACATCGGCGAAGGCCTTGCCGGTTTCCTTCAGCGCCGCACCCAGCACGTCCATCACCCCACGACCGGTTGCCGCTGCGCGTCCTTCCGAGCCAAAAAGCTCCAGCGGCTTGCCAGTCACGACGCCCGGAGAGAAGCCCGCGTATCGCGAATACTCGCTCATGATCCAGCCCATGATTTCGGCATTGGTGTTGACGTCAGGAGCGGGAATATCGGTCAGCGGACCGATGACTTCCTTCATCTCCTGCACGAAACGGGTGGTCACCTGAAAGAGGTCTTTCTTGGACATGGAGCGCGGATCGCAGTTGATCCCGCCTTTGGCCCCGCCATAGGGGATATCCACGACAGCTGTCTTCCAGGTCATCAGGTTGGCCAGCGCCGACGCGTGGTCCTCGTCCATGTCCGGGTGGAAGCGCAGCCCACCCTTCATGGGGCCGCGTGCGTCATTGTGCTGGACACGGTAGCCCTCGTAGCTTTGCAATCCGCCTGCTTCGCCCTCAATGACGATCTTGACCTTCACGGTTCGTTTTGGTGCCAGCAGGATCGCCCTGACATCGTCTGACAGGCCGAGCACGTCGGCGGCTTTGTGGAAGTAGGTGTGAGCATCGGATAGCATTGCTATTTCTCCCTCGGGTTCATAGAATTAAGAAGCGCCAGCCTGGCTTCACTCGCCCTTTTCGAATGGCGATCCGAGAACGGACAAGTACGTTACTGTTATTGACATATTCGGGACCGAACGGTGCTGGCCGCCTGGACTTCAGACGTGAGCACGACAAGTTTCGTGCCTCTGAAGGGTTGGAATTGGAATTGGGCTTGCAAGCACGAACTGGGGAAACCGGCGGGCTTTGCGAGGGAAGGAAAGGTGACTGCGGTGAGCCGTTCAGGTATCGAGGCAGCTGATGTCAGGGCACAACTCCAAAGAATTGTGACAGCGTCCGATTTCGAGGCTTCGGACCGGAACCGCAGGTTCCTGGGTTTTGTCGTCGAGAAGTCGTTGTCCGGCGATGCCTCCCTTATCAAGGCCTATACAATTGCCACATCGGTTTTTGGTCGTGGGCAGGATTTCGATCCCCAAATGGATTCCATTGTGAGGATCGAGGCGGGTCGGCTCAGGCGGGCTCTGGAAAATTACTATTTGCGATCAGGGGCAGATGATCCAATCGAGATCAGCATTCCCAAGGGGTCCTATGCTCCAAAATTCATGCCGCGCGTCGCGGTTGACCGCAAAGGCGGTCAGGTGCGGGTCGATCCACCGGTGTCGCGGGAAACCGCGTCACGGTCAGGTCTCACGATCTTCGTTGCTCCATTCGAGGAGGACGAGGGCGCTGCGGCGCGCCCGAATTTCACGCATGGGCTCATGCGGCAGATCATCGTGGGACTGACGCGGTTTACCGACCTTTTCGTGTTCGGCCCGAACACAACATTCGGAACGGGGCCAGATGTGGATCGCGTCAGGCCGAGGCCGGAACTGGAGGCCGATTTCATCCTCACGGGGGGAACATCCCTTTCGTCAAACCAGTTCTCGATCGAGGTCATGTTGATCAATGCGATTGATGGGCAATGCCTCTGGGGCGAGACATTCAATCGGCGACTTGAACCCGGAGAAATCCTGCGGCTTCGCGATGAAGTGGCGAACAGCGTGGTGCGCACCCTTGCCCAGCCCTATGGCATCCTCTCCTCCAAAGCGTTGGACATAGACGGCGACCATCCCGAAACCATGTCATCCTACGATTGCGTCGTTCGCTTTCACACCTATTGGCGAACGTATGATCGCGAGATGTTCGAGTCCGTACGGGTTGGGCTTGAACAGGCAATTGCGGCCGATCCAGGCTACGCGGAAGCCTTTGCATGCTTGTCCCAGATCTACACGAATGCCGCCCGTTTCGGTGAAGATGTGAGCCACGCCACAAAAGACCCTCTGAAACGTGCCCGTGATCTCGCGCTTCGCGCAATAGAACTTACCCCCGGATCGAGCCGCGGCCACCATGCTCTTGGACTGGCACTCTGGTTCAGCGGCAATCTCTCCGGCTCGCTGGAGGCACTCGAGACAGGGCTTGCACTCAACCCTAACGACTCCGAAATCATGGCGGATCTCGGATTGCGCCGCACAATGCGCATGGACTGGGACAGAGGGGTGCCTTTACTGGAAGAAAGCTATGCCCGAAATCCTGCCCAGCCCAGTCCGCACCGGGTTGGATTGGTGCTCTACCACCTTGTGCATGATCGCGATGAGGCGGCATTTGACGAGGCACGCCGCATCGACGCGCCACAACTGGTGTATGGCCATCTCCTTACCGCAGTGGCCGCAGCGCGCCTCGGCCGATGGCAGGAAGCAAATGCTTCGATGCAATCGATTTTGGAAATTGATTCCGATTACTTTAACCGCATGATCGCAGACCTTCAGAGCCGAAACCTGCACAGTGACCTAATTGAGATCATAGTCGCCGGGCTTCCCGTGCTTGAATGTCAGGAACACCAGAAGACTGGAAACTGGAACAACTGACAGGCCGCTCGGGGACAAGCCGGCCTATCGATCCTTGGCGGTGTCACGTGACCTGCGCAGGAGGTCGGAAAGCCCGTCCGTGCCGCCCAAGAACTCGGGCGGCGGGCGGCAACGCAGCCAAGTTTATGCGACGTCATCGGGCGCTCGGTTGGGCGCGGCCGTTACAGTAACGTACTTCTTCAACGTGTGGGTATGGTGCATGAAGAGGGGGTCGCTACGAAGGACGGTCCATGTACACACCTTTAAACAAGAGCCTGCCCATCAAGCTGTTCTTGATATGCGCCCTAAAGACATGATCGTCGTTCAGATGCTGCGTGACCACGGCGCACGCGTTCGGGACACTTGCCAAGCTTACCTTCTGCCCGGACAAAAGCATCAGGGTTCGAGCGAACCGGCGGCGCGAGAACGTTGGAAGTTTCCACAGACCGTCGGGCGCTTGATGGGGAGCTTGCCGCGGAGATACGGGACCCTGCCAGAGTCAAGAACCGGGTCAGCCGTTGCTCCGGACATGACCATCCGAAGCGGTCTGCCGCCTCTTCGAGACAACCGATCACTCAACATGCCAGGCCGTGCCCCCCATGCCCTACGAACCCCTTGCAATCATCGCCATCTTCGCATTTGCCTACAGCGTTTTGGCCGCGCGCTTTGAACGGTCCCTGATCAACGGCGCCGTGGTCTTCATGGGGTTCGGCGTGGCGATGGGGCCGGTCGGTCTGGGTCTTTTGCAAATCAATGCGACCGGAGAAGACTTTCGCACCATAGCCGAAATCACTCTGGCGCTTGTCCTGTTCGTCGATGCCTCCCAGGCGAATCTTGGTGTTCTGTCCAAGAGCCGTCGCATTCCCCAACGGTTGATCCTGATCGGCCTGCCGCTCACCATCTTGCTTGGTTTCGTTATCGGAGTTTTGGTCTTTGATGATCTCTCGCTGATCGGCGTGGCAATCCTGGCGACGATCCTGGCGCCCACGGATGCTGCGCTCGGCAAGGCGGTTGTGACCAACGAGAATGTCCCGGTCGAGGTTCGCGAGGGGCTCAGCTTCGAAAGCGGGTTGAACGATGGCGTCTGCGTGCCCGTCTTCCTCACTTTTCTGGCCGTCGCGACCCTCGGAAGCAACGAGCAGCACGAAACCGGATTGCTGCTTGACCTGCTTGTCGAGGAACTCGGGATTGGTGCCGTCGTTGGTGCCGGGCTGGCCCTTGTCGGAGCATATGTCGTCCGGCTCTGTCGGGGGGCGGGCTGGACCACGCAGAGTTGGCTGCAAATTCCGGTGATCGCCCTTGCCATCGGGTGTTTCGCCACTGCACAGGCGCTGCATGGCAGCGGCTTCATTGCCGCCTTTGTCGGAGGTCTGGTCTTTGGCGGGCTGATACAGGCCGGCAAGCATGAATTGGTGCGGCCGGCAGAAGGCGTGTCGGATGTTTTTGCGCTGGTGACCTGGGTCATATTCGGAGTTGCCATCGTCGGACCGGCCCTGCACGGGTTCACTTGGGAAGTGGCCGTCTATTCCGTCAGCAGCCTGACCATTGTCCGGATTTTGCCGGTTTTCCTGTCCTTGATCGGGATTGCGCTGGATACGCCGGAGAAGCTGTTCATCGGCTGGTTCGGCCC
>CAYGQZ010000155.1:0-4774 GCA_964352055.1 uncultured Rhodobacterales bacterium | reverse complement strand
TGATCGGGATTGCGCTGGATACGCCGGAGAAGCTGTTCATCGGCTGGTTCGGCCCAAGGGGGCTGGCCACCTGCGTTTTCGCGGTGATGGTCATCGATTCAGGTATTCCTGGTGCCGAAACGATTGTTTCGACAGCGGTATGTACGATTTTTCTGAGCGTGCTCGCTCACGGGATCTCGGCACGTCCATTCGCGATCTTGTTGGCCCGAAATGAGACGCGCCCCAAAGGCGTGACATAATCGGAGTAATCAGTGCTTATGTGCCTCGGATCACAGCCTTCAACAGCAAGGGCGGTGGGACTGCGCGTTCGTTACAGTAACGTACTTCCGCCGCCTTGCGGGTTCCTGTCTGTAAAGACCAATGCCGTTGACGCGGACCGATATCCGCTCGCCCGATCCCTTGGAGCGGGGAGAGCCACGAAACAAAGAGGATCACTGGAATGAAGACAACGGTTTGGCTATCGGGCCTTTTGGCGCTGCTTCTGTTTGGCTGGTATCTGGTGGCCGACCGGATTACGCCCTACACATCAAACGCTCGATTGAAGACGATCATTATCGACGTTGTGCCGCAGGTCTCGGGCTATGTCGCGGCACTTGCGGTCAACAACACCGAGCTTGTGAAACCCGGCGATCTGCTGGCGCAGATCGACCAGCGGCCCTATCTCTTTCAGGTGGAACAGGCCCGCGCGGCGCTGGCGACGGCGACCCAGAATGTCGGGGCCGGATCTTCGCAGGTTGAAATTGCCCAAGCTGGCGTGACTCAGGCGAAGGTGATGCTGGAAAACGCCCAGGTCCAGAGTGACCGGATCGTTCAGTTGGAGGCCAAGGGCGTTGTTGCACATGCCTATGGCGACAACGCACGCGCCGAACTCGCCGCTGCGGAGTCCCAGATGTCTGCCGCCCAGTCTGACCTCGAACGCGCCAAACGCCAGCTTGGTGCCGAAGGCGCGGATAACGCTCAGATCCAGAACGCCGTGGCGGCCCTGTCTGCGGCGGAACTTGGGCTCGAGTGGACGGAACTGCGGGCGCCGATGCGTGGTGTGATCATCGATATGACTGTCGGCAAGGGCACCTTCGCCACGGCGGGCAAGACGCTTATGACGCTTGCCTCTCTGGACGAGGTCTGGGTCGAAGCCTACATGACCGAAAACAACATCGCGAATATCTCGATCGGCGATCCAGCAGAGATTACGCTCGACCTTTATCCCGGACGGATCTTCCCGGGGACCGTCAGCAGCATCACCATGGGCGCGGCCGTCGGGTCTGATTTCGGGGATCTCCCAGAACCACCGAAATCAACCGGCTGGATGCGCGATCCGCAAAGGTTCCCGGTCCGGATCAGCATGACCGGCTATGAGATCGGGAGCGAGTCGCACGACACGCGGCGCTTGTTGAACGGACAGGCAGATGTGATCGTCTACACCGGCGACAACGGCTTTCTGAACCGGATCGGGGCGGGATGGATCCGCTTCATGAGCTGGCTGTCCTATGCCTACTGACTTGACGGCAGACGTTTTGGTCGACCGTTCCGGCGCTGGCGCGATACTGGGTCAGCGCAGCCGGAACAGGCGCACCCTGCGCGTGGCATTCGGTGTGACGATAACGTTTCTGATCGCGCTTTGGTTTGATTGGACGCTCGGATACCTGGCCCCGGCCTTCGCCGCGCCGTTGCTTCTCGCGCCGGCCGCACCGTCTTTGTCCACGATGGTCCGGATACTGGTCATCACCATGCTTGTGGTACTCGCGTTTTATTTCGTCGCGGGATTCGCCCGCGCTTTTCCGTTCTTCTTCCTACTGGCGATGTGGCCCGCCCTGTTTGCCACCTTGCTCTTGATGGAACGGCAGGGGTCGCCTCTGATCGTGTTGCTGCTCTTGCTCGGGTTGATGTTCCAGCCGATGGTTGCGAAGATCTCGATGGAGCTGTCCTGGAACGTCGGTATGTCCTCGTTCTGGAACATTGGCGTGTCGTTGGTCGTCACGCAGGTGATGTTTGCGGTCTTCCCACCCTTGCCCGGCCAGCCGAAACCACCGACCAAACCAAAGGTGTCCGACGCCGAAGCGAGGCGACGGGCCGCCGTTATGACCGTAATCACCGGCCTGTATACGATGGCCTATTTCGGCTTCGACTGGACCAACGTCCACACCCCCATCTACATCGCGATTTTTATCCAGCAGATCAGCCTGGCCGTGGGCCTGAAGATGACCAAGGGGATCATGGCCGCCAACGTGTTTGCGGGCCTCATCGGATGGGGCATGTACGAACTGTTCGTGATGGTGCCCAACCTGTTCTTCGTGGCGCTCCTGACCCTCACTGTTGTTTTGTTGTTCGCGCGGGTCATGACGTCGGACTCGCCGCTCGCTCCGCTGGCCGGGGGCGCGCTGAATGTGCTGGTTTTCCTTGTCGGCAGCGCGATGATTTCCTGGGGCGACGATCAGACGGACAAATTCATCGACCGCCTGGGTGAGATTGGCATGGCCGCGATCTATGCAATTGCGGCGCTTGTCGTCCTGCAAGCCCTGTTCCCGCCAAAGCCTCCCGGACCACTGAGGCGCAGGCCGGGGCGTGGCGAAAAGATTTTAGCCATCAAGGATTCCAAAGGAGTCGGCAGCCGTGCTTGATTTGTTGATGAAAGTTTCCCTGGTCCTGTTCATGGCGGGCTCTCTGCTTGACATGGGCCTGGGGCTGAAGCTGCGCGATGCCTTGATCGGTCTTCGAGATGTCCGGTTCCTGGGCTTTGGATTGGTCTTCGGCTTTGGTTTCGGACCGGTGCTGGCGCTTATCCTCACATGGGTCATCCCGCTGGAGCCCTCCTATGCCATCGGCCTGCTGTTGATCGGCCTCACGCCCTGCGCGCCATTCCTTCCCGGTATGGTGACCAGAGCGCGTGGCGACATGAACTATGCAGCGGCGATGCTGCTCCTGGCTGCTGTCGGCACCGTCGTGATCCTGCCGTTGGCCGTGCCCTTCGTGGCACCGTCGCTGACCGCCGATGTCTGGAGCATCGCCAAACCGCTCCTTGTTGTCGTGCTCCTGCCCCTGATCCTGGGTATCGCAATCTTTGCCCGTGCGCCCGCAGCAGCCGCGACGATCCGCCCGGTCGTCAAGACGGTCACGGCGGCAGCCACCATCGCGGTGCTCATCCTCTGTGCGGTGCTCTATGGAAAAGGCTTTGTCAGCACCTTCGGCAGCTATGCGATTGGTGCCCAGATCGTTTTCTTCACAGTTATAACGGCGGCCAGTTACCTGCTGAGTGGTGGGTTGTCCCAGTCCCGCCGCAGCGTGCTGGCCCTCGGCATGTGCACACGCAACGTCGGTGCGGCCATGGTTCCGCTGTTTTCCGCGGCCGCTGTCGACCAGAGCGCCATGATCATGGTCGTGCTCGGCGTGCCCATGCAGCTGGTTTTCTCCCTCCTGGCCGCGCACTGGTTCGCGCGGGACGCGAGGAAACAGTAATGTCGCAAACTTTTGGAACCTTGTCATACTTTTTGGCTGCACCGTTCATGGGGCTGCCTTTCGACATCTCATTCAAACCTCAAGCACGGGCTTTTTCTATGTTCGCTTTGCGCGGTTCGAATAAGATTTTCCTGAACTTCCGCAAAGCAATTTGCTATGTTTTACGGAGTTAAACAACCAAATGCCTCGCTCAGAAAACTATTTTGTACGTGGGCAGCAATCCAAGGATCTCGCATAATGTATACGTCCCCTCAGCTTGGTAAGTTTTCGATTTTCGCCGGTATCGGAGTGATACTTTTCGCACTGTCTGCCTGCACAGATACAAGTGGTTCTGCATCCGTCGAGACTTCAGTGGATAATTACTGTCAGAATGAAAAACAACTGACACCGGGAACCGCGGAATACGAAACTTGCATCGCAGAGCGAACGGACTTTGTGGTTCAAGCCGCGCGCCGGGGAGCAGTTTTCTAACCGAATTCGAAGTTGCAGTGACAGGATTTCAAGCCGCTGTGCCGACCGCGCGCGACCTTTACCTTTAGGTCATTCAAGTTGCGAACGCGATGTAGCCAAAGACAGGCGGCACGTCAATGTCGATCCTGTTACAGGAGATACGTGACCCACAGGTGTCGGCGGCGTAGCCCTGTGCAGCCAACGCCCGGTTTGCCCCAAAGAATACTCTTTCCACGTTCGCCACGGGCAACACGTCCGATGCTGAAGCAACTGTGCGTCCCTCTCCGGACATTTGCTGTGGCGACACCACTGCCGGGCAATGGCTCAGCAAAAAAGAGTCCTCATCAAGCCTTCTGCAGTTCAGGACCTTGACCCAGTCAGATGCAGCACCTGCGCCCAAATCCATGGGTCCGGAGCTTGACTTGTCCACCGCATCCCTGACGTCATACGACTGCCACTTATACCGCAACGGGGCGCTACGCTGACCGCAGTCAAGCACCCTCCAATGGGTGCCTTTCCGGGCAAAAACAACATGACGGTTTGAGAATGCCGCAGCCGATAAAAATACGACAGTTTCCGGTGTTTCGGCACGCGCTGAGGTGACCCAGGTCGGCATCGGGGGTAGTGTGTTGGGAGCATCGGCAAGGTTTGTCGGGCAAATGACATACCGCAACACCAGCTAATCACGGCGGTTATTTTGTCAATTTAGCATCCTAACCGCCCCATTCTGTTGATCTCAATCATGTCCAATAAGTTTGCATTATCGGATGCAGCGGCATATGCTCCCGAATATGACGAACATCCGCGATATCAACAGCCTCGGCCAGTTCAAAACGCCCCCTGCCCCCTCTGGCGGCAGCGGCGTTCAGGC
>CAYGQZ010000154.1:0-10325 GCA_964352055.1 uncultured Rhodobacterales bacterium | reverse complement strand
GCTGCTCTATGCCGGGCTGGTGCAGGTGTCCCCGACCATTGGCGCGCGGACCGGACAGGCCGCCGTGCTGGCAGAAACCGACGGGCCAAAGGCCGCCTTGTCCGCCCTCAACGCCATTCCCGAAGAGGCGCGCAAATCTTATCAGCCGTGGTGGGCGACCCGGGCGCATATGCTGGCGCGCCTTTGCGACACCGAACCGGCGCGCACCGCCTTCGACCGCACCATCGGCCTGTCTGACGATCCCGCCGCACGGACCTATCTGGCCGCCCGCAAGGCGCGGCGCCTGCAAAGCTGAAGCGCAACCATGAAAGACCGAATTGCGAAAACAATTCGGACTGCCGCCGGTCTGAGCCGGGAACACGTCCTGACCCGTGTTACGGCGACGTGACTTGATACGGAACGATTGCTTTGGTGCATTTTTACCATGCCCAAGTCCGCTCCATTCACCCAAGATGACCCCACGGCCAGAGTGCTGGCGAAAGTCGCAGCGCCACTTGAACCGGCTCCGTCGATCAGGTGTCGGCCGGTCAGCCTTGTCATGGACTATTCCCCGAGTGTCAGTGACCTTCTAGCCTCAGCTTTGGCGAAAGGGCGGCTGGATCCAGTTTCAGATGAAGGATGGAAGGCATTCCGCTGCCGCGCGCCTCCGCGAGGGCTGGTGCGAACTCAGCCGTGGATGACACCGTCGCGCCAAACCCGCCATAGGCGCGCGCGAGGGCGGCGAAATCCGGGTTTTTCAGCGCCGTGCCCGAGGGCCGTCCGGGGTAATGGCGTTGCTGGTGCATGCGGATCGTGCCGTACATGCCGTTGTCCGCGATCAGTACGATGACGTTTGCCTCTTGTTCGCAGGCGGTGCCGAATTCCTGGCTGACCATCTGAAAGCATCCGTCTCCGGCAAGGCAAATCACATCCCGTTCGCGGTATTGAAGTTTGGCGGCGATCGCAGCGGGCAGGCCGTAACCCATCGAGCCGGAGGTCGGGGCAAGCTGTGTGCGCCACCCGCGATAGCGATAATAACGGTGCAGCCACGCCGAATAGTTGCCCGCCCCGTTGGTCAGGATAGCATCGTCCGGCAAGACGGCATTCAGATGGGCAATGACCTGCTCCATCTTCAGCGCGCCAGGTGTCTCCTGTGGCTTTTGCCATGCCTCGTAGGCCGCGCGCGCGTCCGTCAGCCAGGTTCCGCCATCGCGTTTTCTGGCGGCTGCGTTCAATTGCACTGCCACAGGTCCGGGTTGACCCACAAGGGCGATGTCCGGACGATAGACCCGCCCGATCTCGGAGGGGTCGGCATGGATATGGACCAGATCTTGCGGTGTCACAGGCGGTGTCAGAAGGGTATAACCGGACGTCGTCATCTCACCCAGTCGCGCCCCAAGCGCGACGATGACGTCGGCGTCCCGCACACGCTGCGCGAGGAACGGATTGATGCCGATGCCGACATCGCCCACATAGTTCGGATGGCGATTGTCCAGGAAATCCTGACACCGGAAAGACGCGCCCACCGCGAGTCCCATGGTCTGCGCGAAATTCCCAAGCGCAATGCCTGCCTTCGCGTTCCAGCTGGCACCACCGACAATCACCAGCGGACGTTCGGCCTGCGCCAATCTGTCTATGACGGCGGTAATGTCTGCGTCGGAAACTGCACCGGACGGCAAGGTCGCGGCGGGCACGGGTGTGCCTTCGGCCGGACCGGAGAGCATGTCCTCGGGCAGCGCCAGCACGACCGGGCCGGGCCTGCCAGTCTGAGCCACATGAAAGGCATGGCTGACATATTCGGGAATGCGGTCCGCGCGGTCGATCTCTGCCACCCATTTGGCCAGAGGGGCGAACATGGCGCGATAGTCCACTTCCTGAAAGGCTTCGCGGTCGCGTTGGTCACTGGCGACCTGACCGACGAACAGAACCATCGGCGTGCTGTCTTGAAATGCGATATGGACGCCCGCGCTCGCGTTCGTTGCACCCGGCCCGCGTGTGACAAAGGCCACGCCAGGATGCCCGGTCAGTTTGCCGGTTGCTTCGGCCATCATTGCCGCGCCGCCTTCCTGCCGGGCGACAACGACGTCGATGTCAGCATCATGCAAGCCATCGAGGGCCGCAAGAAAACTCTCGCCAGGGATGCAGAAAACCCGCTTGACCCCCTGAGCCGCCAAGCACTGCGTCAGAAGGGCACCGCCATGGGGCAGGGGCGTTTCATCATTCATTGGGCATCCTTTCAGGCGAAATCGGCACGGGCAGCGAGCCTGTCAGCGGCCCGTTCGAAGCGGGTGCGTGTCGCACTGCGCGCAGCTTCGACATCGCCGGCGCGCAACGCTTCCAGAACGGCGCGGTGCTCTGCCATGATCGCAGGGCCAAATTCCGACGCTGCGGCGTTTTTGAGAAATGCAGAGCGCAGGTTGTTCTGGATATTGGCTTCGATCATTGCGACGACTTCGGCGTAATAGGGGTTGTTCGAAGCTTGGGTGATGCGGCGATACAGCAGTAATTCGCTGTCCACCCGCTCTTCCAGCGCATCTGCGGGACCGCGATCATCGGCAGCGGCCATGCGCATGTATGCAGTGTCGATTTCTTCCATCTGTTCGGCCGTCCGAGTGCTGGCCGCAAGGGCACTGGCGCCGGCCTGTACCCCTGTGCGCAGTTGTAGCAGCTGGACGATCTGTTTGCGCTTTTCAAAACAGGCCGGGCTGATGCGAAAAGCGGAGCGCTGCGATACATCGGTCACGAAAGCGCCGACACCACGGCGTGAATCCACAATACCGTCATAGCGAAGCAGTGAAATTGCCTCTCGTACGACCGTACGCGCCACGCCGAACCGCTTGGACAGATCCGCTTCGGTCGGCAACCTGTCGCCCGGCCGCAACTGACCGCCTTCGATCGCGCCTATGATGGAAACCGCCACTTCATCCGGCAGACGTCGGGGGCGGTCGATGCGGCCAAACAATTCATTCGCATCCTGCATGTCGAACTTCTCCAGGTTTTTCGCGCTGACAGTTTCTTACACGGATTCTCCGACTGTTTCAAACAAGGTATGAGAAAACAGGTTGTCTGACAACAGGTTTAGTGCTTTCCTTTCCAAAAGTGGAGGATCGGATGAGAATCGGTTTGATCGGCCTGGGCGGCATGGGCCGTGGTCTGGCAAAGAACATGGTCACCAAGGGTGTTGACCTTACTGTGACGGACCTGGATCAGTCTTGCGTTGAACACGCGGTGTCCCAGGGCGCCAAGGCGGGTGGTACGCCCGCCGAGATGGCGCGCGATTGCGATGTCCTCATGATCTGCGTGACAACGGCAGAGGCGGTGCAGGGTATTGCCCTGGGACCAGATGGAGCGCTCGCGGCAATGTCGCCGGGAGACGTTCTGGTCGACCACACCACAGTTTCAGCAGATCACGTCGATCTGATGCGGTCGGCCTGTGCAGCGGCAGGCGTCCACTATGCCGAGGCTCCGATGACCCGCACGCCCGCCCATGCCGACAGAGGCGAGGTCAACATCCTGTTCGGTGGCGAAGCGGATCTGATAGAGCATCTGCGTCCGATTTTCGAAACCTACGCGGAAAACATCTTTCATGTTGGGCCGGCAGGACATGCGATCCGGCTCAAGCTGATCCACAATTACATTGCCTTCGCCAATGTTGCCGCCTTTTGCGAGGGCTTCGCGCTTGCTGCAAAAGAGGGCTTGGACATGTCCAAGGTGATCGGGATCATCTCTGCCGCGGGGGGCAAATCGGGGATGATGGATCTCTATGGCGAACTGACCCTGCTGCGCGATTTCACGCCACATATGTCGCTGTCGAATGCGCAGAAAGACGTGCGGTATTATGCCGAATGGCTGGAGCGGGCGGGCCTGCCCGGTTTCATGGCCCAATCCGTTCATCAAACCTATGCGCTTGCTTCGATCATGGGGCATGGGGACGAAAGCTGTACCGCAATCATCAAGGCCTACGAGGATCTGACGGGTGTGCAGGCAAAGCTGCCTGACCCGAAATAGCGCGACCAGAAAGAGCATCCAAAAAGGGTGTCGATTCAGAAGCATTAACGGGAGGAAACCAAAATGCTCAAGAAACTGTTGATTTCGAGTGCCGTGACGGCACTGTTTGCCACCGCTGCTTTTGCCCAGGAGATCACACTGAGGTTGGCGCATTTTGCGGCGGAAACCCATCCCGGTCAGCTTGCGGCTCAATCCTTTGCGGATGCGGTCGCTGAACGCACCAATGGCGTCATCGCCGTGGAGCTTTATCCAGCGAACCAGCTCGGCAGCCCGCCGGAACAGCTTGAACAGACCGTTTTGGGTGCGATCGAGATGAACCTGCCGACACAGGGCGCGCTTGATAAATATGAAAAAGCCTTTGGCACCGTCATGACGCCTTTCGCCTTCTCAAGCTATGAAGAAGCGCATGCAATCCTTGACGGCCCCTTTATGGCTTGGGCCGCGCCCAAATTGGAAGATCAAGGACTGGTCGTGTTGTCGAACTGGGAATACGGATTCCGCAACATCACCAATTCGCTCCGACCGATCAACACACCTGAGGATGTTCAGGGCCTCAAACTGCGCACCCCTCCCGAGTTGCAAATCGTGGCTGCCATGGAGGGGCTGGGGGCCGCGACGACGCAGATCGCCTTTCCCGAGTTGCCCAACGCACTGAACCAGGGTGTTGTCGATGGGCAGGAAAATCCCATCGGCGTGATCTATCACTTCAAACTGAACGATTTTCAGAACCACCTTGCGGTCACGCGCCACGTCTACAATTCCATGGTTCACGTGATCAACAAGGATGTCTTCGACAGCCTCACCCCCGAACAGCAGACCAATCTTCGCGAAGAAAGCACGCGTGCAGGAAACATGATGCGCGCTGCGGTAATTGCCCAGGAGGAAGAAGAGCTTGCTGCACTTGAGGCGGCCGGCATGGCTGTGACCCGGCCCGATCTGGCCGCCTTTGCAGCCCTCATGGGTCCCGCGCGCGAGCGGGTCGCAGAATTCTCGGGCGCGCAGAACATGGCGACTTTCCTGAGTTTCCTGAAGTAAGCCAGAAAACCGCCCGCAGCCCGACTGGGCGCGGGCGGTATCTCAGGGGTCTTCCATGACAACATTTATCATTCTGGGCGTTCTGGTGCTGTTCATCGCCGCCGGTGTTCCCGTCGCGGTTTCGCTTGGTCTCACGGCCGTCGGCTTTTACGCTTTGCAGGGCGACTTCCACATACTTGCGATGTTGCCGCAACGCATGTTCTCTGCGACCACAGGCTTCACGCTGCTGGCGATCCCGTTTTTCATTTTGGCTGGCACGCTGATGAATACCGGTGGCATCACCGAGCGTATCTTTCGTTTTGCAAACGCCTGCGTTGGCCATGTCCGCGGCGGGCTGGGGCAAGTCAACGTACTGGCCTCGCTGTTTTTTTCCGGCATGTCGGGCGCCGCAGTCGCGGATGCCGCCGGCCTCGGGCAGGTCGAGTTGAAGGCGATGGCCGACAAGGGCTATGACCCCGATTTCAGCGCTGCCATCACGGCGGCGTCTTCGACCATCGGTCCGGTATTCCCGCCTTCCATCCCTTTTGTGCTCTATTCCTCGATTACCGGTGTTTCAGTTGCGCAGTTGTTCCTTGCGGGCGTCGTTCCGGGCGTGCTGATGGCGCTGGCGCTTATGGGGGCGGTCTGGATCATGGCGTGGCGCCACAAGATGCCACGTGCCGATTACATCGACTGGGTCGAAATATGGAACAGTCTGTGCAGCGCCGCCCTGTCGCTTTTGACGCCAGTGATCATCATCGGAGGCATCTTTGGTGGCATTTTCACCCCCACCGAGGCGGGGGTTGCGGCCAGCGCCTATGCCATGTTTCTGTCAATGGTCGTCTATCGTGAAATCAAGCCGCGCGACCTTCCCGGCATCTTTTGGGCCACATTGCAGCATACGCTCCGTGTCATGTTCGTGATTGCCGCCGCCGGGTTCTTCGGCTGGCTGCTGGTGCATCAACGGGTGCCAAATGCACTGGTCACGTCGATGATCGGATTTTCCGACAATCCGGCTGTGATACTCACCATCGTGGTCGCAATCCTGCTGGTGCTGGGCATGTTCCTTGAAGGGATCGCCGTGATCGTTCTGACCGTTCCGCTGTTCGCGCCGGTGATGCAACAGATCGGGGTCGATCCAGTACAGTTTGGCGTGATCATGATCATGTGCTCGATGTTGGGCTTGCTCACACCGCCTGTGGGAATGGTGCTTTTTGCGGTTTCTTCAGTTTCGGGACTGTCCGTTGGCCGACTTTCCCGAGCGCTGGTGCCCTATCTTGTCGGCCTTTCGCTGGTCTTGCTGATGGTTGTTGCCGTTCCGGCCGTGTCCACCGGTTTACCGCATCTGGTGATGGGCCCATGAGCGCTCTGGATCGACTAGTCGGACGCGTCTTGCGCGCCATCCCCATCGCCTGCTTTGCCGCCCTTTTTGTGCTGCTCTTCGTGAACGTGATTGCGCGCACGTTTCACCTGGCAGGATTTGCCTGGTTCGACGAAGTCGTACAGGGGCTCTTTGCATGGATGGTGTTTGTCGGCTCTGCCGCTCTCTGGCGCGAGCACGACCATTTCCAGGTGCTTTGGCTTCCGGAAGCCTTGCCTGCAAACGCCTCGCGCGTTTTGTTGGCCATCATCGCGGTACTCAGTCTGAGCTTCCTCGTGGCGATGACGTGGTATGGCGCGTCGCTGACCCGGAGGGCTCAGGCACTGACCCCGATCCTCGATCTGCCGACGTCCCTTTTCTACGCCGCAATACCGTTCTCGGGCGCAGTGATGATTGCCTATTCGCTGGCCGATTTCATCCGAATTCTAAGACGCAAGGAGCCAATCATATGATACTTGATCATCGGACCTACACCTGCCACCCGGGCCGCATCAAAAAACACATGAAGCTGTATGAAACGCACGGATGGGAAGCGCAGCGCCGACATCTGGGAGAGCCGGTTGTCTATGGCGCCGTCGAGACAGGAGACGTCAATTCCTATGTCCACATCTGGGCTTACGAAGATGCCGCAGACCGCGCGACCAAACGCGCGGCTCTGGCCAAAGACCCCGAATGGCAGGAATTCCTCAAGCTGAGTGCGGAAAGCGGCAATCTTTTGAGTCAGGTCAACACGATACTCATCCCCGCACCGTTTTTCGAAAAACCTGCGCGGTCGTAAGTGTGCGCATGGCCATCTTTCCGCCGGAGCAAACGCCAGCAGTGCATGCTGGTGCGACATGGCTTGTCAGCGTTTTATCGACACACTGGTCAGAAGTGTTGCTGCGGCGCCGGAAATGAAGAACGAAATTGAGCGGGCGTTCACCAACGACCCGTTCTTCGCCTCACGCCGATGTCTCGGGTTCGAAACGAGGATGAGAGCAGGACCATCGCTCAGGCGCCGCGTCTACCCTGCACGCAAGGTCACAAGGCAGGACTTGCCCGACTAAATCGAGTTGTTCCATAGCCCGACGAACAAGCAGACCCCTAACGTACTGCCGTCGGCAATCGACGTCGAAATCAGACAGCACACGCTGAGTGAAGCAGGTGTCCATGAAACCTCACCCATCGCAAACAGCCCCGCAAGTTTCTGCATTTCCTCTGCACATTTCCATGTCATATCTGTTTTATGAAGCTCGTCCGCAACTCTTTGTTCGCCAAGATTTTCGCCGCCATTGCGGCGACTGCTTTCCTGATCGTCGCGGTGATGGCGCTGATGGTGGCGCTGTCGATGCGCGACGGCTTTGCGCAATATCTTCTCAAGGGAGAATTGGCCCGGTTCGACGATCTGGCGGCGGCCTTGGCGCGCGCGCATCAATCGGGCTGGCCCGACCTGGTTGGCGACCCAAGACGATGGCACGATTTCGTCGGCGCGCATCTTCCGCGGCGCGGTCCAGGTTTTGAGCCCCCTCCCGGTCCACCGCCCGGCCCGTTGCTGGGCTCTCCGCCTCCGCGGGGGCCGGGTATCGGGGCGCGGATCTTTGAGGACAGGCTGGTCTTGTTGGATCCAGACGGCAAGCAGATCGCAGGCGCGTTTGATCGCTCGGCGCTCTTTGAACGCCGGCCGATTTGTGCGACCGACGATTGCACGGGCCCGGCGCTGCTTGGGTATGTCGGATTGAAAGCCCCTGAAATTTCGGGGAACGCGACCGACGCCTTTTTCCTGCGGGGACAGTATGCCTCGCTCGCTTTTTCTGCGCTGATTGCCATAGCCGTATCCGCCGGGGCCGCCTTTCTGGTCGCGCGACAGTTCCTGGTTCCGATCAGGCGGCTGGAAACGGGGGCAAAGACCCTGGCCTCGGGCACTTACACCGCGAGGATCAAACAGGATCGCAGCGACGAATTGGGGCGGTTGATCGACCACTACAACACGCTGGCCGCGACGCTGGAGCGCACGGACAAGGCCGAGCGGGAATGGATTTCGAACACCAGTCACGAATTGCAGACCCCACTCGCAGTGCTACGCGCGCAGATCGAAGCGTTGCAGGACGGCATCCGACAGCCTGATCCCAAGACACTCTCCGAGATGCACGCCGCCATGATGCGCCTCTCGCGCCTTGTGACCGATCTCAAGATGCTTTCATACGCGAGGGAAGCTGAACAAGCGATCAACAGGGCCGCGGAGGACCTGTCAGAGATTGTCCGGATGGCTGCCGAGGCGGCAGGGCCGCAGCTGACCAAAAAGGGGGTCGATCTGGTACTGGACCTGCCCGATTGCTTGCCGCTTCGCTGCGACCGGGAGCAGATTGGTCAGGTGATCGACAACCTTCTGCAAAACGCCAGCCGGTATACCGATGCGCCGGGCCGCGTGCGTCTGGTTTTGAGTGAGGAAAATGGTTTCGCGCAAATTGCGGTTGACGATACGCCGCCCGGCGTGCCGGATGACGATCTGCCAAAGCTGTTCGATCGTTTCTACCGTGTCGAAGCCTCGCGGTCCCGCATTTTTGGGGGGTCGGGTCTGGGGCTGTCGGTATGCAAGGCGATAATCGAGGCGCATGGCGGTAGTATCATCGCAAGCCAATCCAACCTGGGCGGGTTGCACATTACAATCCGCCTGCCGAAAGGGGTCGCATGACGACACCGCGTATTCTGATCGTGGAAGATGAAACTGCATTGGCCGAAGTCGTGCGGGACTATCTGATCGCGGAAGGCATGGACGTCGACATGCTTGCCAACGGCACGGGCGCTGTCGAGGCGGCGCTTGCGGGAAACCATGATCTGCTGATCCTCGACCTGATGCTGCCGGGCGTCGATGGCCTGACGATCTGCCGCGAACTGCGCCGGACGTCGGATGTACCGATCATCATGACCACGGCAAAGGTTGAGGAAATCGACCGGCTGCTCGGGCTGGAAATGGGTGCCGACGACTATCTGTGCAAACCCTATTCCCCCCGCGAGCTTGTTGCGCGGGTCAGGGCGGTGCTGCGCCGACGGCCAGCGGGCGCGCAGGCGGACGCACCTCGCGCCAATGCGCGGCTAGTGGTCGATCCTGACAAGTGGCAGGCGACGCTCGATGGTGCGACGCTCGAACTGACGCGGCGCGAAATCGCGTTGCTGCACGCGCTGGTCGCGCGTCCCGGTCGGGTGTTTTCACGCAATCAACTGCTGTCGCTGGCGTTCCCGGAGGACACCGAGGTTTTCGATCGCACTGTCGACAGCCACATTCGCAACATCCGGCGCAAGATGGCATCAGTCAGCACATGGGATCCGATCCGTTCGGTCTATGGCGTGGGATATGCCTACGACGGCTAGGCGATCCTGACCCTCGGGTCTTACGCGGAAAATGCGACAGCGGGAGTTTTTCCGCCGTCTGCATCTTCGCTGCATAATCGCTGCAAACCTGCTCCTCAATGAAAGCGGAGAACACTCCTGCATATGGCGAATCAAAGCCAATACAGGAGAACGAGATGATTTTTGCAAAATTGAGATCGAATGCAGCGAAGCGGCATGCCCGCTGTAGAATTCCATTTTATCAAACAATGATGCCACGGATGAAGGCGGATCGGAAGATCGCCTTCGCGATCACCTTGGCCGCGATGTTGATGGCCGTTATCGGTATTTCCGAAGCCCGAGCACAAAGCGCCGACGTCGTCGTGGTTCAGACTTCGATCATCGCCCAGGCGGCCCCTGCCGGTTCAGGCGAACACCGCGGGCGTCCACCGCGCGAAGCCCTTGACGCCTGTGCAAGTGCCGCTGCCCAAGCCGCGTGCAGGTTTTCCGACCCCAATGGCGACTCTGTAACAGGCACTTGCCGGGCCCCCGCCGCGAACGTCGCATTGGCTTGCGTCCCGGCACATCCGCCGCAGAACGGATGATGAGTAGCGTGAAAAAAATATATTCTGATCTA
>CAYGQZ010000153.1:5844-10344 GCA_964352055.1 uncultured Rhodobacterales bacterium | reverse complement strand
GCGCCAGCCTGCTCGCCATCCACCGGGACGGTGAAACGCTGAGCTATGTGGCGACGGAAGATCACGAACCGACAGCCGTTGGCGAAGTGCCGTTCCACGCAGGTGATACGCTTGTCATTCACAGCACATGGGAGGCACTGACGCGGCTGACCCGGGATCGCGATTTTGTTGTGGTGACCACCGATTTCCCGCACGAAGAACTGCGCCCTGCCAAAGTCGGGTGGGCCTTGCTGTTTTTCGCGATTGCGCTGGTTCTGATCCTTTTCACCGATTTGCGCCTGTCGCTGTGTCTGCTGACGGGGGCCGTCGGTATGATCCTGACCAAGGTCATCGACATAGACGAGGCCTATGACGCTGTCAGTTGGAGTACGATATTTCTGCTCGCCAGTCTGATCCCGTTGGGGCAGGCCGTGCAATCGACTGGAACGGCGGAATGGATCGCGCAACAGATCCTGACTTTGCTGGACGGCTGGCCGATCTGGTCGCTTCAGGCCGGGATGGCGGTGCTCGCCACGATATTCACCCTGATCATGTCCAACGTAGGCGCAACCGTCCTTCTGGTGCCGCTGGCAGTGTCCATCGCGGTGGCCGCGGGTGGCGATCCCGCCATCTTCGCGCTGACCGTCGCAATTTCAACGTCAAACTCGTTCTTGATCCCGACGCACCAGGTCAACGCCCTGATCATGGGCCCTGCGGGATACAAGGTCACCGATTTCATCAAAAGCGGCGGCGTAATGACGATCCTGTTCCTCGTCGTCTCACTCTTCATGATGAACGTGGTGTTCTGAGCGTTAAACCCTTGTGGAACATTCACGCCTTGGCGAGTGTGACGTCGAATTTGACGGCCAGAAATGGCTTATCCACTTTGCCGGACAATGCCATTCCGTCTGGAAATTCGGATGCGGGCTTTTCGTGGTATGTCATCACCAGATCCTTGCGCACGCCGAAAACGGTATCCTGATCCAGATACGGGTCATCATCGGGAAAGATTTCGGTCACCAGATCACGGTATCCCGGCGCTTTGACGATGTAGTGCAAGTGTGACGGGCGCCATGGATGGCGACCACAAGCGTCCAGAATTGCGCCGACGGGGCCATCAGTTGGCACCGTGTATTCGACGGGTTTGACCGTCGTAAACGCATAGCGGCCATCATCGCCCACGGTCATCAGGCCATGAAAGGAAAACGTGTCCTGCGCCTCGTCCTGGCTGGCATAAAGCCCGTTCGGAGCAGTCTGCCAGATGTCGATCTCGGCACCCGGAATCGGGTTGCCCTCGGTGTCACGAATGACCCCTTCGGCCAGCAGAATGGGCCCGCCAAAGTCGCGCTTCATGTCCCCGCCGAAGGGCAGAGCAGGCGCGCCCGAGACGTGAAACGGTCCCAGCACCGACGACGATGTGGCATCCGGGCGCGAATGCAGCATATCGACCAGCGACGACAGGCCAAGAACGTCAGATACCAGCACAAATTCATGCCGGTCTTCGCTTTCGAGTGCAGCGCAGCCTTCGAGAAAGGCAATGCCCGCACGCCATTCCTCATGGGTCAGGTTGGTTTCGCGGGCAAAATCATGCAGGTGCTGCACAAGCGCACTCATGATTTCGCGGGTGCGCGGCTCCATGCCTTCGCCCATGTAGCCTTTGAATACGTCTGTGATGTTGTCTTTGGTTACAGTGCGCATGGCAGGTTTCCTTATAGAAGGGCGAGGCTGAGTATCGGGAATTCGATCAGGATGAACAGGACGATCAGCATCACGAAAGCGAAGGGCAATGCGCCCATGAACACGTCCTTGAGCGAAATCCGGTCATCGTTCAGCGTCGATTTGATCACAAAACACGATATGCCCAAAGGCGGCGTCAAAAGCCCGATCTCGGCCCCGACAACCGTGATGATGCCGAACCAGATCAGCGACATATCAAGCGCCTCGACCAGTGGCAAAAACAGGGGCACGACGATCAGGATGATCGAGGCGGTATCGAGGATCGTGCCCAGAAAGATCATCAGCAGCACGTAAAGCAGCATGATCGTCCAGAACGAGGCAGAGTTCCCGGCGAGCAGGTCCTGCAACTGGTTGGGCAGCCCGGCCAGTCCCAGCATCCGGGAATAGATCGACGCAGCAGTGATCAGAAACAGGATGGCCGCCGTGATATGGCCGGTTTCAAGCAAGGCCTCCCAGAAGCCTTTGAGCGTCATGGAGCGGCGCACAGCCGCGATGATCAGCGCCACCAGGGAACCCGTTGCCCCGGCTTCGACCGCCGTCATCCACCCGGTATAGATGCCGCCAAGGACGATGGTGATCAGGCCAAGGGTTGGCAGCGTTTTGGACGCAATCTCGCCCTTGCTCATCCATTCGGTGTCCTCCACCACGCGGCCGCCCACAAAGTTCGGCGTGTAGCGGCCCATGAGCCAGATGGCGCCGACATAGGCGACGGCCAGCATCAGGCCGGGGATGACGCCCGCAAGGAACATGTCCCCCACGGATTGTTCTGCGATAAAACTGTAGATGATCAGCATGGCCGAGGGCGGGATGATCATGCCCAGAACGGATGATCCGGCCACGACACCCACGGCAAAGCGCGGGTTGTAGTCCTGATTGATCATTTGCGGCACCGATACTTTTGTGAACACCGATGCCGATGCGATGGACGAACCGGTCACGGCGGCAAAAACGGCGTTTGCGCCCACGGTCGCCATGCCGATCCCGCCTTTGACCTTGCGAAACCGCATGGTCATGACCTCGTAGATGTCCTTGCCCAATCCCGCTTTGGACACCACCAGCCCCATGAAGGTGAAAAGCGGAATGGTTGCAAAGCTGTAGACCATGGCGCTGTCGCCCACGGCAATCTTGAGCAGGTTCAGCGACAGCGTGAAATTGTCCCGCATCAGCCAGATCGAGACAAGTGACACCATGCCCAGAGCGATGGGGATGTAGACGCCCGCATAGATCAGAAAGACAATGGCTACGACGGAAATGAGGCCAAGCTCAATCGGGGTCATGTGTTTGGTCCGCCTGATTTGGGGTCGTCATGTTCCGGGGCGCGGATCAGTGCGGGGCGATCCTGCGCACTGATCACTTTCAGAACAAAGATCAGGCATGCCAGCGCGCTGCCGCACGCGATCACCAGTTTTATCGGCCACCAAGGCGCAGTGAAAACGCCGGGAACGCCAAAGAAATCCTGTGTGTCCCACATTTTCAGAAATTCGGGAAACATGATGTAGGCGATGAGGCCCATGAAAATCGCCGACATCGCGTTGATGATCCGGCGCAGATTGGATGTAAGGCGCGGGCGGCGGCTGTGCAGCAGGTTCAAAAACCCGTCCGACCGTGTCAACCGGTCCACCCGAACCACGTCAGGCAATTGCAGAAACACGATAAAAACGACCGCCAGCTGCACCAGTTCATAGGTGCCACTAAGGGGCGCGTTGAACATGCTGCGTGCAATGACATCAACGTTGAGGATAACCACCAGCGCCAACACCGTAACCGTTCCGGCGGCATTGGCGCTGATGGCGAGTGTATTGGCGACCCGAGTGAGGCCAGCGAGTGCGGACTTGAGCATTGTCTTGGCCTCTTCCCGGGTCGGTCCGGATTACTCTTGGGTCCAGTCACGCGCACCGACGAAACCAGCGGCTTCGAGTTTAGCGATGTAGGCGGCCAGCATCTCGGTGCCTTGCTCACCGTTGTCGTTCAGCGTGCCGGCCCATTCCTGCGCGATGTTTGGCATGGCGTTGGCCCAGGCCGCACGATCTTCGGCGGAGACGTCAATGATGGTTCCACCCGCCGCGACATAGGCTGCTTCCGCTTCAGCGGCGAGGTCCATTGCGATTCCGGCCAGGTGATCGCGGTAGTCGATTGCGACCGCTTTCAGAACCTCTTTGACCTCGTCAGGCAGGCCGTCCCAGTAATCCTTGTTCACAGTGACTGTCTTGGAGTTTACAGCGCCCAGATCCACGCGCAGCATATAAGGCGCGACTTCGGAGATCTTGAAGGTCGCGGCGGCTTCGGGCCACAGCTGTGCCGCATCAACAAGGCCGGTTTGCAGCATGTTGTAAAAGTCAGTCAGACCGCCACGTACACCCGCCGCATCCTTGATGCCTTCAAGATAGCGCAGATTCATGCCCGCCCCGGCAACCTTCTTGCCCTCAAGATCGGCAATGCCACTGACTTCGGTTGTCGAGAAAACCTGATAGCTGTTCAGCACGACGCCCGTCGCAAGGTAGACTTGGTTCTGCGCGGCAAATTCGTTCTGCATCGCAGGGAATTCGCGTGCAATCTCGTCCACCGCCTTGGCCACGGCGCGCGCGTCCGAGGATACAAATGGCGTCACCGCCGCGATGCCCTGGCTGGGCAGCTTGGACGAGTGGAAAATCGTGGTGACGATGCCGATGTCGCCCAGACCCAACTGGATACCTTCCAGCACGCCCCTGGGTTTCACGACGGACCCGCCGTAGTTTTCCTGCCAGACCATCTCAAAATTGCCGGTTTCGGCAAGACGGCGGTCCA
>CAYGQZ010000153.1:0-5744 GCA_964352055.1 uncultured Rhodobacterales bacterium | reverse complement strand
TAGTTTTCCTGCCAGACCATCTCAAAATTGCCGGTTTCGGCAAGACGGCGGTCCACTTCGGGGATAAAGAAGTCTGTGAACTCCTGCACCCAGAGCGCCCGGGCCGGGTATCCGTCAATGACGTTGGCGGTGATCTTTTCCTGCGCCGCAACGGGCAGTGCCGCCATCGTTGCGAGGGCGGCACCCATCAGGCTTTTTCTTGTCCAGTTGATCATGTCTTTTTCCTCCCAGAAAAGCGGGCGCGTGCGCCCTTTCATTGATTAAGTCTGTTTGACCCAGTTCACGGTCAGATCTGTGCCCGCCGCCTCAAAGAGCTTGGCAATGGCGCAGTATTTCGCGGTTTCGGTTCCAACGCGGTTCAGGTCGTCTTGGGTTGCGTCGGTTTTGCAGTTCACCGTCAGGGTGATGGCCGGAAACGGCAGATCAATTTCCTCTTCCATCAGCACGCCGCGCCGGTCGAACTGGCAATCGGCGTCAATCGAAACCTCACCAAGATCGATGCCAAGCCGATGTGCGTTCTTGTGGCCGATGACATTGGTGCAGGCGATCAGCGCGGCCATGGCCGTTTCGGTGGGCGAGGGGCCAAGGTTGGTGCCGCCCCGCTCTTTCGGCTCATCGATGATCACATTGAGGTCGCGCAACGGAATTTCCGTCCGCGCATGGGTCGGGCAGGCCGCGGTGGTGCGATAGGTCACAACCGTTTTCATTTTGATGGCCACGAAAATGCTCCTTTTTCACGCAAAACTGCACACTTTGTCGAAAGGGAACCGCGGCAGCTTTTGAAACAGGGCCGTTTCGTCCGCGTAGCCGATGTTGCACAGAAAGTTCGACTTGAGGCGGGTGCCTGCAAAAAACTCTTCGTCCACGATCGCATTGGAAAAGCCCGACATGGCCCCGACATCAAGGCCGACAGCGCGGGCGGCGATCATGAAATATGCACCTTGCAAGGTCGCATTGCGAAACGCGGTGTCTACGCAATAGGCCTCTTTGCCATCAAACAGGTGACGCCGGTCATCATGCGGAAAAAGAAAAGGCAGTTCGTGCCAGAAATCCATGTCCTGCGCGATGATTGCCGTGACGGGCGCGCCCATCATCTTGGCCACGTTCGCCGGCTTGAGGGAATTGGCCAACCGCTCTTTGCCTTCGGACGATTTCACAAAGACGAAGCGCGCGGGCAGCGTGTTCATCGACGTCGGCCCGTTTATCGTGATGTCATAAATCTCTTCCAACAGCCCATCCGGGATCGGCTTGTCCGTCCAGGCATAATGCGACCGCGCGTCCCGCAGGATCAGATCTATGGCATCGTCAGACAGCCGCCCGATCCGGTCACGCAAGGCGCGATGGTCAGCCTGTGCCTTGGCGCGCAACGCGTCCAGATCTGTTCCTGTCGGCGCGTTCATTCCGCTGCTGCCGCTGTTTTCAGGTCATTCTCGTGGACAATCGGGCTTGAGCAAATGCCGATACCCTCGATTTCGATGTCCACAACTTCGCCGGGTACCAACCAGCGCGGGTTAGGCTTTTTGGCGTGACCGACACCCGGGGGGGTGCCCATGGCGATCAGGTCACCGGGCTCCAGTGTGGTGTATTCCGAAATGGTGGCGATGGTTTGCGCGACGGACCAGATCATGTTGCCAGTGTTCGAGGATTGCAGAATTTCCGAACCCACACGGCTTTCGATTTTCAACCCGGATGCGCCTGCTGGCACTTCGTCAGGGGTGACGACAAACGGGCCGATTGCGCCGGTGCTGTCAAAGTTTTTGCCCGGGGTCCATTGGTGGGTTTTGCGCTGGTAGTCGCGGACCGACCCGTCATTGAAAACGGTATACCCAAAGACGTGATCGAGGGCGTCCGCCTCGGAAATGTGACGCCCGCCTTTGCCGACAATCAGCATCAGCTCGGCTTCGTAGTCCAGCTTGTCAGAGCAGGCCGGGCGGACCAGTGGCGCACCCGCAGCCATGATCGAGTTCCTGCCGCGCATGAACAGCGCCGGATATTCCGGGATCTCGTAGCCGCCTTCCTTGATGTGATCTGTGTAGTTCAGACCAAGGCAAATGATCGTGCCGGGGTTTGCCACCGGCAGGGCAGGCGTGATTCCGGCGACGGGAACGGTCGGGGCACTTGCGGCCTTGGCGGCGACTGATTCTGCCAGGGCAGGATCCGCAATCAATGCCATCAGGTCATGGCCGACCGCAGCGTCCAAAGCCGTAAGATCAACGGCTTCTTCGCCCTTCACCGCAAACACTGCCGTGCCGCTGGGTGTCTCGCCTACCAGATATTTCATGTGCATAATCCTTGCCAGTTTCAATAATTTCTGCCTACAATACCGTCAAATGTCAATTAATATCGATAATTTTTAAAGATGGGCGAAAAAATGGTTGCTTGGGCGGACTATAAAAAAGAGGCAAAATCGCGCGGCGCCTTGGCGCTGGAGCTCTATGTTGCAATGTCTACGCCCGCGAAGGAACCGCAAGACGTCAAGGCATCGCTGCCCGACCACCTGGCCTATCAGGCCGAGCTTGAGCGCGCCGGATCCCTGGCTTTTGCCGGACCGATGTCTGATGAAACAGGGGAACATATGCAGGGCATCGGGCTGATCATTTACCGCGCTGAAAGCCTTGAGGCCGCGCATGTGCTTGCGGCTGCGGATCCGATGCACATGTCTGGCGCACGCAGTTACGTGTTGCGGCGTTGGATGATCAACGAGGGATCGTTTACATTGTCTGTCGGGCTCTCGACCAATCTCGCCACGCTGACTTAAAAAGGGCAAATGCTGTGAACATGATGGACGATACCGGCGGACGAGAAACGTCTGCCACGCGCACGGCCTATCTGTCATTGCGCAACATGATCCTGACCGGGGCTTTGCCTGCGGGGCAGAAGCTCAAGATTGAAGATCTGCGCAAGAGGCTGGTGACGGGTGCATCGCCCGTGCGCGAAGCGCTCAGCCTGCTGACATCGGACATGCTGGTGGAACGCATCGACCAGCGCGGTTTTCGCGCAGCAGCGGTCAGCCTTGAAAACTTCGAGGAAATCCTGAGCCTGCGGTGCACGTTCGAAGATATGGCGCTGCGAAAATCCATCATGCGCGGCACATCCGATTGGGAAGAGCGGCTTGTGCTGGCCCATCACCGGATGAAGCGCGCGGTGGACACGCCCGCATTCGAGGATGCGCACAAGGTGTTTCACATGACGTTGCTCGACAATTCCGCCTCACCGATGCTGGAGCGCTATTGCAGTCAACTTTATGACCTCAATATCAGGTATCGCAATCTGGCTGCGGGTGGCGAAACCTATCAGCGGCGCGACATTGCAGCCGAGCACGAAGAGATTCTGGAGGCTGCGGTGCGCCACGATGGGGATGCGGCATCTGCTGCATTGCTCAGCCATTACCGTCTGACCGGCGCATATCTTGGCGAACGGCTGGGCGACCTTTAGGTTTCTTCGATCTGGTACAGGCCCCTGTGACACACCAAATGTTCACTACACGTGTTCCACCTGATGGAGACCGCACTGTGCAACGCAACCGATTTCTTGGCGATATGCTGTCCACGTTGTTTGATCGCACGGTCAGATTGCGCGGCACCGACGACACGCGCGATATTTTTGAACTGTGCGACGCGCTCTTGTCGGCAGAAGGCGAAGTTTCCGGGCTGAAACTGGCTGCAACCGTGCTTGAGCGGTATCGCGGACTGGACCGGACCGAAAAAACGGCGTTCTTTGCCTACCTCAATGACAGGTTTGATATCGATGCCGCGGCCGTGTCCAAACTGGCGGCTGACTATGCCGCTGCGCCAACCACACAAGGGTTCAAGGCCTTGTCCAAGGCCGCGGAACCCAAGCGTCAGGAATTGTTGCGGCGTCTGAACCAGCCTGCGGGTGCCACCGCCGACCTTGTGGCCATGCGCGTGGATCTGATGGACATTCTGAAGGACCACCCGGACCTTGCCCGCACGAACCATGACTTTACGCATTTGCTGCGAAGCTGGTTCAACCGCGGTTTTCTGGTCCTCAAGGCGATCAACTGGGATACACCGGCCCGCATTCTGGACAAGATCGTGGCCTATGAGGCGGTGCATCAGATCAACGATTGGGATGATCTGCGCCGCCGTCTTTATCCACCGGATCGCAGATGCTTTGCCTTTTTTCACCCCGCCATGCCGGATGAGCCGCTGATTTTTGTCGAAGTCGCCTTGACCGGGGACATCCCCGGATCGGTGACAAACCTGCTGTCCGAAGGCCGCACGCCGTTGGAAGCCGAAGACGCCAAGGTGGCGGTTTTCTATTCGATCTCAAACTGTCAGCAGGGGCTGGCGGGGATAAGCTTTGGCAATCTGCTGATCAAGCAGGTCGTGTCGGAATTGTCGCTGGCCTTCCCGCAGCTTCAGCAATTCGTCACGCTGTCGCCAATCCCGGGGCTGAACCGGTGGTTGGCTGCGCAGACAGAAGACCCGGATCACGGCCATATCGCCACGGCGATTCTGGAACACCGCGCAGACGCCCAGGACGTCAGGGCCATGGCTGCCCGTTACTTGCTGTTGGCCAAGCGCGAGGACGGGATGCCGCTGGATCCCGTAGCCCGTTTTCATCTGGGCAACGGTGCCGAAATCCACGATATCCATGCGGATGCAGACCTGTCCCGCAATGGGCTTGCCCAGTCCAGCGGCGCGATGGTCAACTACCTTTATGACCTGTCCCTGACAGAGCATCATCACGAGGAATTCGCCCTCAAATCCAGTGTCATGGCGTCCAAACCAGTAAGAACCCTGTCGACCGCAACCCTGTCCCCCAAGCCCAAGGAATCCACATCGTGACCAATACCCTTTACGATGCTCTCATCGCGCCACATACGCAAAACGACACAGTTTTCCTTGTGCTGGATGATGGAACGACCTGGACCTATGCGGATTTCGTGGCTCGGGTCGCTCAACTGGCCCATGTACTGACGGATGCGGGTGTGCGCCCCGGTGACAGGGTCGCGGTGCAGGCGGCCAAACTGGCCGACACCATCGCGCTTTATGGTGCGGCGCTTCAGACTGGCGCGGTCTATCTGCCGCTCAACACCGCCTATACGCAAAGCGAATTGACCTATTTCATCGAGGATGCGGCACCTGCGCTGGTGGTTTGCGATGCGCACGATATCGGTGACCTGAACGCCATGTGCGGTGACCGCGCCACAGTGTTGACCCTGGCAAAAGATGGCAGCGGATCACTGTCGATGCAGGCCAACGACAAACCGACGCGATTTGAGACAGTGGCGCGCGGGCCGGATGATCTGGCGGGGCTACTATATACATCGGGTACGACGGGGCGGTCCAAGGGTGCGATGATGTCGCACAAGAACCTGCTGTCCAATGCGCAAGCGTTGACCGGCCTCTGGCAGATCACCGGCAAAGATCGCCTGATCCACGCCTTGCCCATTTTTCACACGCATGGGCTTTTTGTGGCAATGAACACGGCGCTTTTGGCCGGGGCGCAGGTGCGGTTCATGGCGGGATTTGATGGTGATGCGATTATCGCGGAACTCCCGGCATCGACCCTGTTGATGGGGGTGCCAACATTCTATACCCGCTTGCTGACCGACCCTCGGCTGACCCCGGATCTGGTGGGCAACATGCGGTTGTTCATCTCTGGCTCTGCACCGCTTTTGGCGGAAACGCACACCGCATTCGAGGACCGCACCGGCCACCGCATCCTTGAACGCTATGGCATGACCGAGACGAACATGATCACGTCCAACCCCTATG
>CAYGQZ010000152.1:0-10551 GCA_964352055.1 uncultured Rhodobacterales bacterium | reverse complement strand
ACGGCAGCAAGACGGATGCCTATGCGACGTTCAAAGGGATGCTGGAAGATGGCAACCCACCTGACAATTTCGACGCGCTCTTGAAAGAAGCGGCGGCGGCGGACAAGCGGTTCGAAACTTCCCTTGAAGCGGTGCCCGATCGGTAAGTGGAGTCGAATGCCGGAAGGAGCGGAATCCCACGCTAAGGCTGCCAGTAAGGGGGGCATTATGCGTTTCAATCTCCCGTCACCCTTGGGCCAAGTGAAATAGGCGACATTGGTGTGTCATATGGCTGGTACGATGAAATTCTCAGAAGTCCCTTCCTATCCGGACACCAGTCGTTCGCTGCATTGTGTACGAACTGGTAGTGAGCGGACGGAGCCGTCGTTGGATCGGCATAGTTGAGTGTCGGTTTCCGATGTGAAGGCGTCAGTTCCTAATACGGGACGGGATCGGTTGCGAACTCTGGTACGACTAGATTAATCTCAGAGACTCTGAAGATGCAGGTCGACATTCGCCAGCATAGCTTTCACGGTCTTGATGAACGCGTCTGTTTGTTCGGGCGTCAAGTCGGCGGTGAACGTGGCGTTCACGGCCCGAGAATGTGCCTGCATCTCATGGGCTAAGGTTTCGCCTCGTGATGTCGCGCGTATCGTGACTGCGCGCCGATCGTCTTGATCCCTGTCGCGTCGGACAAGGCCCTGCGCTACCAGCTTGTCCAGCAGCCGGCTCGCGGCGCCCCGGTCCAGACAAAGGAGATCAGCAACTTCCGACGGGGTCGATTGCTCGTCGAATACCATGGCCCCGAGCACCGCGTAGGACATGCGCGTCAGCCCATGCGGCGCTAGGCGGCGACTGAACTCCGCTTCCATGCTGCGGGCTAGGAGGCTGGCCCAATAGCCGACGCTCTTGTGGATCGATGCTTTCGAGGGGCTTTGACTAAGTTTGACCGAGTTTGACATGAATCATTGTTAGAATCAATCATTGATATCTACAACCATAATCACAAGGTAGTTGATGTAGTCAAATACGCTGTCTTTTTGGAAGGACCTGAGGAAAACCTGACGACTTCAGTACCTCAATACCAACACGAAGGAGAAAGAAGAATGCAATTCACAAGAAATCCACTGTTGGCCATGCTTGCTCTTGCGATCGGTATAAGCCTTGCGCTCACGCTGCCGGCGGACGCGGGAAAACGGAAAGTAAAGAATACCCTTGGCGGTGCTGCTATCGGCGCAGGTGTGGGCGCGCTTGTCGGAGGCAGGTCAGGCGCGCGCACAGGCGCCGTGGTCGGGGCCATCGCGGGAGCAGTGAAATGAACTCGGTATCCAGAAAACGCGAGCCCGCAGGGTACATCGCCGCCAGCTTCATCCTGCTCGGAGGCGTTGCGCACGCCGAAGAGGTGGACATCCAGGCCGTCATCGATTCCGCAATGCCCCACATGCATCACAGCTGCGGAAGCATCTTGGAGACCTACGCCGACGACGAAGAGGCCATCAACACGATTGTTCGGGAGATGGCGTTTGTCTCTCTTTACAACCGGCAGATCGACGTTCTTGCCGTGGCACCGGAAGAGGCGGAAAGCGGAGCACTACGCGAAGAGTTCGTGGAAGAGCTGGAAGACGCCTGTGACGACGACCCCGGCATGTTGCTCGCGGGGGCCATCGATATCGCCATCAAGGAAACCATGGAACGGTACGATTGAGGCGCTCCGCGCGCCCGACATCAAAGGTGGGCACGCCTTTCGCGCCGATCCGGTAATGTGCCAAATCATGGAAGGAACTGCTTTATGAAACCTCTCTGCCTTACCGTTGCACTTGTTAGCGGGCTGGCAGCTCTGCCAGCGTTCGCCCAGCTTGCCGACGACAACCTCACCGAAATGGTGGATGCGCGCGAGATTCCGGTAACCATCGACAACTTCACGCGCGCCGCCAGCGACATCGAGTTTGACAAATACGTGGCGCTGGCGGGAGGCATCAACCGCTTCTACCACTTCCGTAAACCGACCCCGGTGGACAACCAGCCCACCGTGCGGATGAACCGCGACACGCTTTACAGCACGGCGATTGTAGACATCACCAAGGGCGCGACGCTGACCCTGCCAGAAGTGGGTGAGCGTTACATGACCGCGATGATCTATAATCAGGACCACTATGTGAACAAGGTGTTCCACGGCGGCGGGACTTACACACTGGATACCGACACGTTCGATACGGACTACGTGATTGTCTACATGCGCACACTGGTGGATGCCGATGATCCCGAGGACGTGGCGGCCGTGAACGCCATCCAGGACCAGATGCAGATCGAGGCGGCCGCGTCCAACCCCTTCATCCCGAAGGACCACGATCAGGACGCTTACGAGGCTTTGGTCGAACGGTTGGCCGCGCTTCTGCCCTTTACGGGCGGGATCAAGGGCACATTCGGCACCAAAGAACGCGTCATCCAGATCCGCCACCTGATTGGCACTGCTGTTGGCTGGGGTGGACTGCCCGAGACCGAGGCGATGTATCCCTCTAATGTCCCCGGCCTGCCGGTGGGCGAATACAAGATCGAGGTGCCGGCAGACGTACCTGTCGGCGCGTTCTGGTCGGTCAGCCTCTACAATGCCGACGGGTTCTTCGAGAAAAACGCGCATGACGGCTATGTGGTCAATTCGATCATGGGCGAGCGCAAAGAAGACGGCTCGATGACCGTGCATTTCGGTGGCTGCGACGATGGCCGTGTGAACTGCCTACCGATCATGGACGGCTGGAACTACGTCATCCGCCTCTACCAGCCCGGCGAGGACGTGCTCGACGGAAGCTGGACCTTCCCCGATGTCGAGCCTGTCAATTGAGCAATGAGGAGCCGCACAAATGAAACATTTCGCACTTCCCCTAGCGCTGGCCGCCTGCCTGACCCTTCCGGGGGGCGTCTCGGCGCAGTCCGGCGAGTCGCTGGACCTGACCGACGCGCAGATGGAGGAGCTGGTGCGCCGTTCCTACCAGTATGTCGCCATGTTCAACGTGAACAACAAGTTCGCGCTGGACCCCGACAACCCGATGAGCACCGGTGGATACAACCGTGTCTTCGCCAACACGGATCTGGCGGACCACACCCTGCAAGTCATCGCGCGGCCAAACAACGACACGCTCTATGTGGCCGCGCTGATCGACGTGACCGAAGAACCCGTCGTCATGAAACTGCCCGCTTTCGACTCGACCTATGTCTCGCTGATGGTCACCGGCTACGACCATTACGTGAACATCCCGTTGTCGACCACCAAGGGCGATTTCGACGCGCCCGCCGTCATCCTGTTCTACAGCGAGCGCACGCCCGACTATGCGGGCGAACCGGTCGAAGGCGTGGACTTGGTTATGGAGACCACGGGCGACTTTGTCAGCGCCGCCCTCCGCATAATGCCTCATGCGGCGGAGCCGGAACGGCTGGAGCGCAACCTTGACGCCATGCGCCGCGTCGATGTGGAACCGTTGTCGGAATTCCTCGGTCAGGGAGACAAGGAACCGCATGTTCGCTCCTGGGGCAGCCCGACGGGCATCAGCCGCAACCTCGACCTGCGCGAGGACACGGCGCGCTTCCCTCCCTATGGCTCGGATTTCGAGATTTTCGAGGATCGCTTTATCGAAGTCATGCAATTCGTGGTGAACCACACCACGTTTGATCCGAATGACGAACTGGATGCGGGCCTTCTGGCGGTGCTCGCGCCGCTCGGCATCGCGCCGGGCAAAACCTACGATCCCGACACGGCCCCCGAAATCGACGGCGCTGCCCTGCGTGCCGTGGCACAAGAGATTGCCGTCGGCGAACTGGCCAAGTTCGCGGACCAGGACTGGCTGGACGAGAACCTCACCGGGTTGTTCCAGCCCAAGGGAAAGATCACGCTCGAGGCGCAGACCTTTCAGTCCGTCGCCGGTCCCATCGGTCAGCCCGCCGATCAGGCGCTCTACCCGGCGATCCTCACCGAGGATGGCAGCACCATGAACGCCATGCATGACTACGAGATCGTCATGACGGCCGAGGAACTGCCCCCAGTCAACGCCTTCTGGTCGACCACGCTCTACGAGAACGAAACCGGCTTCTTCATCCCCAACGACCGGTTCAAGTATTCCGTGGGCGAAAACGCGGGCTTCAAGCTGAACGACGACGGTGGCATCCGCATCGTCGTCGCCGCAGAACAGCCCGAAGGCGTGCCGGAAGAAAACTGGCTGCCGATCAACCGGGCCGACATCAACCTCGACATCATCATGCGCCTCTACGCGCCCGATCTCGAGCGTTACGAAAGCTGGTCCGCGCCCATCGCGCAAAGGCTGAACTGAAACAAGGGGCGCGGCGGCACACCGGCTGGCGCGTCCATCGAACGAATACACCCGGAAAGGACAAGTCCATGACATTCAATCCCAACCGCCGCGAAGTGCTTTTCTCCGGCGCCGCTCTGGCAGCCGTTCCAACCACTGCCGGGACTTTCCTGGCCGGTCCGGCTTTTGCACAGGCGGCGCGCACCCGCGACCTGTCTTCCTCAACCGCACAGATCGACGCCTATATGGGCGCGCCGGTCGAATTGACCAAGGCCAAGAACGGCGCGATCACCAACAGGCGCCTGATCGACGGCATCGACATCGTCGCATGGCCCGAGCCGACGATCGAGACGCCCGCCGAGGGTGTCTGGGTCTTCGGCGGCTATGGCCTCGCCCCGATGGCGGTCATCGACACGCCAGACGGGCTGATCTGCTTTGACACCGGCGACACCAAGCATGACGGCGAGCTGATGTTCGAGGCGCTGCGCACGGTTAGTGACAAACCGGTCAAGGCCATCATCTATGGCCATTCCCACACCTGCCTTGGCGCCGGCGTGTTTACCGAAGGCGATGACGATATTCCGATCATCGGCCACCCGAACCTGAACGATGTGGTCGCACGCAACGCCGGTGGCGCCCCTGCCTATTTCCCCGAGATCGGTCCTTACCTGACCGCACGCCTGCTGATCCAGTTCAACACCTTCATGCCCAGCGAAGGCGACGACGCCTGGGTGGTGCCGACCAACCTTGAGGTTGACGAGGGCGCCTTTATCCCGGTGAATACCCCCGTTGAGGACGGTCAGGAAATGGACGTCCTCGGCGTGAATATGCAGTTTTTTACGCGCTATGGCTCTGACGACAAGGTGCACTGCACCGTTTGGCTGCCGGACCGTGAAATCCTGCTGACCACCATGCTCTGGTCCAGCCCGCCGCAGCTCTATTCGGTGCGCGGTGACATATTCCGCGACCCGCGCGAATGGATCGAGGGTCTCAAGCACAACCGCGACCTGCAGCCCGAGGTGCTGATTTCCGCCGCCGCACGTCCGCTCGTCGGCAAGGAGAACATCCAGAAGACACTCGAGGGCTATCTCGACGGCGCAAGCTATGTTCTGGATCAAAGCCTGCGGGGTATTCTCGGCGGCAAGGGGCCGAATGATTTGCGCCACCTTGTCACCTTCCCGGCCTATCTGAACGAAACCCCGAACAACCTTCAGAACTATGGCGAGATTTCCAGCTATGCGCCGGCAATCCATTACCAATGCGTCGGCTGGTACGACAATGACGCAGCCAACCTGAAACCGGTTGCGCCGTGGGACGAGGCCGCGCGCATTGTTCCGCTGATGGGCGGGCGCGAGGCCGTTCTGGCTGCCGCCGCCGAGGCCATGGAGAAAAAGGAATACGCCTGGGCGGCGCAACTGGTGAACTATCTCTATCGCCTTGATCCCGAAGACGGAGAGGTGCGGCAGGCCAAGGCCGACGCGCTGCGCCAGATGGCGTATGTCTCGACCGGGGCCAACGACCGCGCGCACCTGATGACGCAGGCGCTGGCGCTGGAAGGCAAAGTGACCGTGCCCCGCGTGATCCCGCCCGTGCCCGAGGTCATCGCCGCATCGCCCATGACTTATGTCGACCATTTCCGTGTCCGTATTGACCCGGAGAAAAGCGGTGAGACGGACGCGTTCATGCGCATCGACTTCGCCGATGGCAACAGCGCCGGGTTGCATATCCGCCGGGCTGTCGCCGAGTTTGTCGCGGACCCGGACATTCACTATCGCGACCCAGACCTCACGCTGGCGATGGCTGGCGAGGCCTGGGCTAAGATCTTCCTGAGTGCCGAAGCGCCGGCAGACCTGATCTCCGGCGGAGAGATCGAGGTCTCCGGCGACGCCGCCGAGGCAGCAAGGCTGATCGACCTGTTCGACCGCTATGAACCGTCAGAGGCCGTGGTGGTGCCTGCTGCCGCTCTTTACCACAAGCACTGAACCTGTGCGGGCGCCCGACCTTGGCTGGACACCCGCCACTACATCATCTGGAGAGACCTCGTGAAATACCTACTTGCTCTCGCGCTTTGCGCCCCAACCCTTGTTTTCGCCGAAGACATCACCCTGGAAAACCTGCTGCGCGCGGAAACCGACCACATGATCCGCCAGAATATCGAGGCCTTTGACCTTCAGGTGGGCCAGATCGTTCATCAGCGCGACACGGTAGACCTGGCCAATCAGCCGGTCATCCGGATGAACGTGGACACGATTTATTCCTCGCTGGTTCTTGATCTGTCCGAACCCGTCGAGATCACGTTGCCCGAGATCGATGGTCGCTATCAATCGATGCATGTGATGAGCCAGGACCACTACATGTTCGTTGAGGCAACCCCCGGCACCTATGCACTGACGGAAGAGAACGTAGGCACTCGCTTTGCGGCATTGGCCTTTCGCACCTTTATCGACCCGTCCGACCCCCAAGATGTGAAAGCCGCCCATGCGGCACAGGATGCAATTACTGTGTCCGGAGGAGGGACTGGGCCGTTCGAAGCCCCTGATTGGGACACCAAGAAATTGGCAGCGGTGCGCAAGGCGCTCAACGACCTTGCAGCCGAGATCAGCTTTGACTCAGCCCTAGCCTTCGGGCGCCGGGAGGACGTGGACCCGGTGCATTTCCTGATAGGCGGGATCGCCGGCTGGGCCGGATTGCCGGCCGAGGGCGCCGTCTACCTGATCGACGCCGTGGATCATAACGAAGGCGAAACGCCATATGCAGTCACAGCAAAAGACGTGCCGGTCGATGCCTTCTGGTCGATCACCATCTACAACGCCGACGGCTACATGGAGCCCAACGCGTTGGGCCGCAACAACTACAACAATGTCACCGCCGAACCGAACGACGATGGGTCCATCACCATCCATATGGGCGCCTGCGACGATGGCCGCGTGAACTGCATCCCCATCACCCCAGGCTGGAGCTATGCCGTGCGCCTCTATCAGCCGCGCGCCGAAATCCTCGACGGAAGCTGGACCTTCCCGGCCGTCGAAGCGGTCAATTGAGTATCAAGGAGTACGAAGAAAAAACACTTTACACTTCCCCTGGCGCTGGTCACCTGCCTGACCTTGCCGAGGGGCGACAGCAAGGACATCCAGCTTGATTTCGGACCATTTCGCGGATGCAGCGGCGACGTCGCAGTTGTTGTGAGAGGCTGATTGCTTTCGGAATGCGGCCCTTCGTGTCCTCCGCAGCATTAATTGCGATGGGCTCTTTCCGGCCTTTCGCTCATGCAGCTATTGCTGACGCAGCATCGCTTCGCGGGCGTGGCACGCTCGCTGCTGCGTCAGCAATAGCTGCCATTCCAAGCCCCGTTGAGCTAGAAAATCCAAGCCGCACTTTCGCCGCAGGTGATTACAACAATTCAGTCGTAGGACGTTGCAGTCGTCCGTCACCGACCGCCCAGCGTCAGCTTATTTTTTGAAACTACGCTTCGACCTAACTGCCTTGGTTCACACGCCGCTCAACATGCTAGAAAAATGGCAGCTCGCAAAGCCTGGCGCGGTCTAGGTAACCACCACGTACGACGTCAACCTTATCCCCGACGGTAAGGTCCGCACGGACCAATGCAAAACCAATCATCGACCCAACGCGCGGCGACCATGCTCCGCAGGTCATGTGGCCAACCGCCTCATCACCTTGCTGGACAGCGTACCAGATCGCATGGCCCGGTCTGCGTTGGGGTTCATCAAGGACGATCCCCAACTGCTGGCGCTTGATCCCCTCGGCTTTGATCCGCCGCAGCGCGCGAATGCCGACCACCTCATCGGCGAGGCCCAGATCAACGTATTTCCCCAACCGCACCTCGAAGGGATCTGTCTGGTCATCCGTGTCACCACCATAGGAGAGCAAGCCACTTTCGATCCGCTCAATCGGGCTGGGATTGCCCGGCCCGATATCCCATGGATGGCCAGCTTCTTTGATGATGCTCCAAAGCTCAGTGCCGCGCGTACCATCCCTCAGGTAAATCTCAAACCCACCCTGTTTGGAATACCCGGACCGTTGGATGATTAGCGGGATGCCGTTGATCTCGGCGGGCGCGAACCAGAAGTACCTTAGCGCGCGTACCCAATCCCCAAAAACAGACGCGACCACGTCTTCGGCCTTGGGACCTTGCACCGCCATGGGTGAAACATCAGGCTCGCAAATATCAACATTCAACCCGCGTTCCGCTGCGATGGCGCGCGCCCACATCAGAATATTGTTGTCACCGATGGACAGCCAGAACGTACCGTCTTCGTGCTTGAGCACAACAGGATCATTGATCAAGACGCCCCGGTGGTCGCACATCGGCACGTATTTTCCCTTGCCAACTTCGATCTTCGACAGGTCGCGTACTGACAAAAGCTGGACCAAGCGAGCGGCATCCGAGCCTTTGATTTCGACCTGCCGCTCGACGCTGACATCCCACTGCGACACGCCGTTCATCAAACGGTTGTATTCCGCGTCAAGATCGCCGTAGGAGACGGGCATGAGCATGTTGTTGTAGGGCGAAAATGCGGTGACGCCCTCAGCAATTGTCGCCTCGTAAAAGGGCGATACGCGCAATCTGGTGTTGGGTCCAATTTCAGCCATTAGGGTGCCTCAGTCGTCAAGTTTTGCGGCATGAAGGGCCGCTTTCTTCAGGAGTGCCGTAAGGGTTGCACGTTCACCGGCACTAAGAGCCGCCAAAACGTCATCTTGCCTGCGGCTTAAATAGCTGCTGATTTTGTCATGTAGGGCGCGGCCTTTCGGCGTGATCTTGAGCTTTGATTGCCGACCATCCGCCGGGTCTGGGGCGCGATCCAGATAGCCATCGCTTAGCATTCGATGCACAGCGCGGCTGATCGTATTGCGTGGACGCCGCGAGATGCGGGCCGCCTCTTGCGCTGTCAGACTGTCGAAATGCGACAAACAGGCCAGCAGAATATACTCGGCCCGGACCAACCCAAAGTCCCGCTTGATCTCAGAATAGGCGGGGAACACGATGGCGTTGGCGAGATAAGTGATGCGGTACGCCTCCGGGTATTCGATGGTGTCGAAGATCCGCGTCAGTTCCGTATTGTGTGATCTGTCCATGATCTGTTGCCCATTGCCAGCTGCGTAAGTCCTAGCGCATATTGTTCCAGATGGAACAACAAATGCGACGATTCCTTGGTCGCAAAGGACCCAAATGACCCAAGCCAGAAAGAAACTGACACTGCCAGACCTGGCCGCCAAAAAAGCAGCGGGAGAGCGATTGGTTATGGTTGCTGTTGGTGAGGTGTTAACAGCGACTTGGGCTGAACGCGCAGGCGTTGATATCGTTGGCGTTGGTGACAGCCTTGGTATGACCCTGCATGGGCATGAAAACACGCTGGCGATGACGGTAGATCAGATGATCATGCACACGCAAGCCGTGCGGCGGGGGGCACCAAACACGCTATGTCTGGTCTCGATGCCTTACGGTTCTTATGCGACGCCTGAATTGGCCGTGACCAATGCTGTGCGCATGATGAAGGAAAGTGGCGCAGATGCGTTGAAACTGCAATTGGGCAGCGGCGGCGCGCATATCATCCGCGCCGTCGCTGACGCGGGCGTGCCGGTCATGAGCCACGTGGGTCTTTTGCCGCACAAAGTCCACCAGATGGGTGGCTTCAAGATGCAGGGCCGCACAGCCGAGGCCGCGATGGAAATCATTGCAGATGCCCGGGCGATTGAGGCCGCCGGAGCTATTGGTCTCGAGATCGAGGCGATGCCCTATGAGGTCGGCAAAGCCGTTGATGAGGCCGTGGACATCTTCACCTTTTCCATCGGAGCCGGTGCGGCGGGCACCTGTCAGCTGCTCAACGGGTACGATTTGCTTGGTGCTTTCGATACGTTCAAACCCAAGTTCGCCAAGCGTTACGCCAACCTCGCCCAAGATGCGACCGAGGCGTTTGCAGCTTATGCGGACGATGTGCGCGCAGGTCGCTTTCCGGACGCCGAGCACTCTTACCAAATGAAACCCGAAGAAATTGAGCGTTTCGCGGCGCTTCTGAACAGGGAGGATGCGACATGAAAGATGAAAGCAGGACCAACGGTCAGACGATCCCCAATGGGATGCTGGAAGATAACTACCCGCGCAACATGTGGTGGGTCGCTGCCCACCGCGATGAGGTCACAACCAAACCGCTGGCGCGCTGGCTGCTGGAAACCCCCGTCGTTCTTTATCGGTTGGAGGATGGCACGCCCGCTGCCCTTTATGATCGTTGCCCGCATCGCTGGGCTCCACTTTCCG
>CAYGQZ010000151.1:0-10635 GCA_964352055.1 uncultured Rhodobacterales bacterium | reverse complement strand
TCTGCCTCGTTGTCCATGCGGATACATGCCCGCGCGGATCATCTGTAGATTGTCGCCTGTGCGCCCCTTTTGCAGGAACTATCGCAGCTCTTTGGCTGGTTCTACGCCGAGAATACCAAGGCCCGCTGCAATTACAACGGCGCAGGCCCGCGCAAGGGCAATTTTTGCCTGACTGGTTGCCGCGTCATCCTGCAGAAACCGCAGTTCCGGCAGATCGTTCCCCCGGTTCCAGAGCCCGTGGAACACGCCGGCGAGGTCATAGAGATAGAAGGCGACCCGATGCGGTTCGTTCGTGCGCGCAGCGGTTTCCACCAGACGCGGCCACTCCGCCAGTTTGGCGGCCAGGGCAAGTTCCGCTTCATGATCCAGGAGGCTCAGATCCGCAGCAGCCAAAGTGGCGTCATCCACCGCGACCCCGGCCTCGGTTGCCTTGCCCAAAACAGACGTGACGCGGGCAAAGGCGTATTGGACATAAAACACAGGATTGTCCCGGCTCTGTTCCAGTACCTTGTCGAAGTCGAAATCCAAAGGCGCATCGTTCTTGCGCGTCAGCATATGGAACCGGGTCACGTCCGGACCCACCTGATCGACCACATCGCGCAGGGTGACAAAGGTCCCTGCCCGCTTGGACATCTTGAACGGTGCGCCGTTCTTGTAAAGCTTCACCAGTTGGGTCAGCTTGACGTCCAGCGGAACAGTCCCGCCCGAGAGGGCTGACACAGCAGCTTTCATCCGTTTGACATAGCCACCGTGGTCCGCACCAAAAACATCGATCAACGTGTCATAGCCGCGCCGGACCTTGTCATAGTGATAGGCAATATCAGGGGCAAAATACGTCCACGACCCATCCGATTTCATCACCGGCCGATCCACATCATCGCCATGATCTGTGGACTTGAACAACGTCTGCTCGCGGGGCTCCCAGTCATCGGGCTTTTTGCCCTTTGGTGGCTCCAACACACCTTCATAGATCAAGCCCTTGCCGCGCAGATCCTTCAAGGCCGCTTCGATCAAACCGGTGTCGTAGAGCGATTTTTCGGAGAAAAATCTATCCATTTTCACGCCAAGCGCGGCCAGATCGGCCTCGATCAGCGCCAACATGGCCGCGGTCGCATAATTGCGCACATCCTCCAGCCAGACATCCTCGCCTTTGCCGACATAGGCGTCGCCCACTTTGGCCTTCAGCGCCTCACCGACCTCAATCAGATAATCCCCCGGATAGGTGCCTTCCGGAAAGGCAACGTCTTCCCCGTGCGCTTCCAGATACCGAAGATAGACCGACCGCGCGAGCACATCGACCTGCGCACCGCCATCGTTGATGTAGTATTCCCGCGTGACATCATAACCTGCGAAATCCAGCAATGACGCCAAGGCGTCTCCAAACACCGCGCCGCGTGTATGGCCCACATGCAAGGGGCCTGTCGGGTTGGCAGAGACATATTCCACGTTGACCGATTTGCCCTGCCCCATGGTTGACCGGCCATAATCACTTCCGGCCTTCAGGACTGTGCCGACAACACCTTGCCAGAGCACCGGCGCAAGCCGCAGGTTCAGGAATCCCGGTCCCGCCACCTCGACAGAGGTAATGCGTGGATCACCCGCCAACCGGGTGGCCAATGCGTCGGCAATAACGCGTGGCTTCAAACCGGCGGGCTTTGCGAGGACCATTGCTGCATTGGTCGCCATATCGCCATGCGCCGCATCGCGCGGGGGCTCGACCGTGACGTTGTCCATGGCCAGACCATCAGGCAATTCGCCCGCTTCGGTCATGGCAGAAAGTTCACTCAAAACAAGGTCGCGGATATCAGCAAAAAGGTTCATTTCAGGAGGTCCTGTTACAGGCGTCAGAGCCGTTTAACACGCATTGGGGTCGGGTCAACCGCCGCGGCCGTTTTCAAGGCGGCAATCCAGCGCTGATATATCACGGCGTTGCTCACCTGAGCGGTCGCTGCCGGGCACCAACGTGTTATTCGATCCCGGTCAAACGCGCATGTTGCTGCAACGCGTAACGGTCCGTCATACCTGAAATGTAGTCGCTGACACTGCGCGCGAGTTCCGTGCGGTCGCTTGTGTCCATGGCGCGCACCCACTCCTCTGGCAGCAGCTCCGGCTGTGCCATGAACAGCGGAAAGAGGTCATTGACGACGGCCGTCACTTCCTCGCGTTTTTTCATCACCGACGGCGCGCGGTACATGTTCTGAAACAGAAACCGCCGAATGTGCTGCAAATCCGCCCAAAGCGTATCAGAAAAGCGGATCACCGGGCGGCCCAGATGACGTATGTCCGCGACAGATGTGGCACCACTGCTCTTCAACGCGTCACGGGACGTCGCCACAACATCGCTGACCATCACCCCAAACACGCGCCGCAGCGCTTCATGGGTTCGCCGTGACGGCGCGAGGCCGGGGTATTTCTCATCCACCTCCGCATAGGCGGCGCCGACAATCGGCAATGCCATCAAATCATCCTCGGCAAAGACGCCCGCACGCAACCCATCATGCAAATCATGGTTGTTGTAAGCGATATCGTCCGAGAGGGCCGCCACTTGCGCCTCGGCGCTGGCATGCGTGCCCAGTTCCAGATCATGCTCGGCGTTGTAATCCGCCAAAGCATAAGGCAGATCGCCCACAACGGGGCCGTTGTGCTTTGCAATCCCCTCCAGACACTCCCAAGTCAGGTTCAGCCCGTCAAATTCTGCATAATGACACTCCAGCTTGGTCACGATCTTGATGGCCTGCGCATTGTGATCAAACCCGCCATAGGGGGCCATCAGCAGTTGCAAGGCGTCCTCACCCGTGTGGCCAAACGGTGGGTGACCCAGATCATGGGCCAGCGCCACCGCCTCGGTCAGTTCGCCGTTCAAGCCCAAAGCGCCCGCAATCGTGCGGGCCACCTGTGCCACCTCAATCGAATGGGTCAGGCGGGTACGATAATAATCGCCCTCATGCTCTACAAAAACCTGGGTCTTGTGTTTGAGGCGTCGAAAGGCCGACGCATGGATGATCCTGTCCCGATCCCGTTGAAAACAGGACCGAAATGACATCTCTTCCTCGGACCAACGCCGTCCCCGGGCGCGGGCTGGATCGCATGCATAGGGCGCGGACATCTGCCTTATCCTTGTCGCCTGTTCTGACTGAGCATATATTGCATGTGCAGCTCGAATGAAACCGCTGCCCGTCGGAGAGACCTGAAGATGCAACTGCCCCCTACTGTCACCCCCCGTGCGTTCGAACGTCTGGCCGAAATTGGTGCCGCCGATCAGGGTCAGGCTTTGCGCATCGCCGTCGAAGGCGGCGGATGTTCCGGTTTTCAATATGAAATCGCGCTGGATGAACCGAAGGACGATGATCTGGTGCTGGAAGGGGCCGGGCAAAAAGTCGTGGTCGACACGATCTCGCTCCCGTTTCTGTCGAATGCGGTCATCGATTTTTCCGAGGAACTGATCGGGGCGCGTTTTGTGATCAACAACCCCAATGCAACCAGTTCCTGCGGCTGCGGCACATCGTTCTCGATGTAAACAGTCGCGGCACCGGGTCAGGCCCGCGCGAACTTTTCGAAGAATGCCTCAAATTGCGGGCTCGTCTCTTCGGCGACCTCTACAATCTCCAATGCATCCGGGCTGAGCATATCAGTGACTGAACATCGCATGCTGGCCCAATCCGCGCGCCGTTGATCAAGCGACATCAGCGCAACAGACATGGCGCGCAACGCACTCTCGCGCCGCGCCGGGCGATGAAACAGGCAGCGTTGTGACGGAACGGCCATGCCAGTGTCATCCTGCGCCATCATCAGCATGGACCAATTCGAAACAAGGTATTCGTGATAGTCGTCGGACACCGGGCGCGTATCATCGACCGATACCTCAAATGCGCGCAGACTGTTGCGCACTGCCTCCTCCCATATCTGATGGGGCTGACGACCAGCCTGTCGGAACGCCACACAGATTTCAGCCAGCAAATCAATGTTCTGGTCGAGGAATGCAATGATCCCCGCATATTCCAGACTGCACAAAACCGTGTCATCCAACTGCGGATCCCGCCGCCCATATTCCGACAGATAAAACACGATATGGGTCAACTCATAGGCGGCCTTCTTGTTGGGCAGCGCAAAAGTGGCGGGGCGACCGGCAAAGGCACGCAATCGATCATCAAGGCCCGTATCCGCAGCGCCACATGTGACTCCACGTCGGGCCAAAAGACGGCGGGCCTCGGCCCGTTGCAAATCGCTGAGTTCTGTCTCGGGCAACCCGGATGACGCGACCCAGGCACATGCCTGCTCCATGCCGTCCGCCGGCAGGCCCAGGTCTTCAAGGTCGAGACCAATCGAGAGCAGGAACCGATAGTATTGTGGAAAAAACTGCAGCCTTTCGAACAGTGTTTCGTAAAATGCAGAATGGCGATCCAGGCTTTGAACGGGGACACGTTGGCCCGTACACTCAAGAATGTTGAGCAGCTCGGCATTCTCCTTAAGCCAGAACACGTCGTCCTGCAGACGGCGATAGTCCGAAAAAGCCGCCAGCAGTCCGTCGACCCGGTCGCAAAACCGCCGGCGTTGGGGCAGAGCGTTCAACGCTATGACATTGGACATGGTTTTATGTTCCATCATTCGCCCTGCCCCACCCGTCAGGATCCCGAAGAAAACAGCCCTGTGACATCACCCGCCAGCGATTTGCTGCCTACGGGGGAAGAGCCTGACGAAAACATCTCCGTCGCCTCCCCGGCCATCACGTCAGATGCCATCGGAGCGGAGCCGGATGAGAATGCTTCAACCGCATCCCCGGTCATGCAGTCCGTGGCCGCCCGAATGCTCCCGGAAGAGAACATCTCGACGCTGTCGCCACCGTGCATCCCTGATGGGCGTGTGACATCGATATCTTCGACAAATTTGGCTTGTGCAGTCATATTCAGAAGTCCTTTTCACCTTTGGATTGAAGTCCTCAGATCGTTGCCCGCATAACGTGTCTTTTCCAAGCTGAATTCTCAATACACGAGCTTCGCCAGGGACTTATCCACATCAAGAACGACCCGGAACGCGCCGTTGACAAGACACGATCCGCTCAATTTCATTGCAAAAAGAAATTTAATCCACAGGACCTGCTGCAACTGCATTTATGACCTAGTCAGATCTGGCGATGCACTTTTAAGGCGAATCAATTGGTTAAATTTTTCTTAAGGTTGTATTTGAAACGTGGCACTTGTTGCATCCTCACGGATGGTTCAAACCTGAAAAACGAAAGCCGAAAAAGGACAGGACCATGAAGATCGCCACCTTCAACATCAACGGGATCAAAGCCCGGATCGATGCCTTGCCCCGCTGGTTGGATGCGGCCACTCCGGATGTGGTTGTGCTGCAAGAGATCAAGTCCATTGACGAAAACTTCCCCGCCGAAATCTTTGAAGAGCGTGGATACAATGTCGAAACCCACGGCCAGAAGTCATTCAATGGCGTGGCGATCCTGTCCAAACTGCCGCTGGAGGATGTCACCCGCGGTCTGCCGGGTGACGACAGGGATGAGCAAGCCCGCTATATCGAGGCAACCGTGATGGGGGAAACGCAAGCGGTGCGCATCTGCGGGCTATACCTTCCCAATGGCAATCCCGCGCCCGGTCCGAAATACGACTACAAACTGGCCTGGATGGAACGGCTGAGGGCGCGCGCCCAAACACTGTTGGCCGAAGAAATGCCATTCCTGATGACCGGCGACTACAACATCATCCCGCAAGCCGAAGACGCCAAACGCCCGGAAGCCTGGCGCGATGACGCGCTGTTTCGCCCTGACTCGCGCAAGGCGTACAGACGTTTGCTCAATCTGGGGCTGACCGAAGCGTTTCGCGCCCGAACACAGGGCCCCGGCCACTACTCGTTCTGGGATTACCAGGCGGGCGCATGGAATCGCGATGACGGGATCCGGATCGATCACTTCCTGCTCAGCCCGGCCTGCGCCGACATGTTGCAGGACTGCCAGATCGACAAAGCCGTACGCGGCGAGGAAAAGCCATCCGATCACGTCCCGGTCTGGATTGATCTGGCAGCCTGAGGCAAGGGTCGGCGGGCGGGCGCATTTGCGCCAGCAAACAGACCGTTCCGGCGACTACGCTTCGAGCTCTGCGTCCCAGTATAAAAAGTCCATCCAGCTGTCATGCAGATGGTTTGGCGGGAATTTTCGGCCCATATTGCGCAACTCCTCCGCCCCGGGCTGGCGCGGCGGCTTGCGCAAGGACAGGCCCGTCCTGTGCAATGGCTTCGACCCTTTGCGCAAATTGCAGGGGCTGCACGCCGCCACCACGTTTTGCCAACTCGTCACGCCACCACTTGCGCGCGGCACCACATGATCAAACGTCAGATCCCCTTTGGCGCCGCAATACTGACACCGGAATTCGTCCCGCAGAAATAAATTAAAGCGCGTGAAGGCCACGCGCTTTTGAGGTTTGACATAGTCCTTCAACACCACCACCGAAGGTATTCGGATCTCGGTACTGGGCGAGCGGACAACTTCGTCATACTCCGCCACAATATCCACGCGGTCAAGCCAAGCCGCCTTGACCGCCTCCTGCCAGGGCCAAAGTGACAACGGATAATAACTCAACGGGCGGTAATCGGCGTTCAACACCAAGGCCGGGTGATGCTTCAGACCCGCCGGTTTTCGCACAAATTCCGTTCTGAAATCGCCGTCCATGAAAGTGACTCCACATTCGTCCGGTTCGTCTTGCGACGCCAAAGCGGGCGCCCCGCACTGGTTTTATATCTGTGACTATATATTGTGGAAACCGTCTGACAAGAGTCCAATGTACCACGAAATGTCGCACACTGATTAGACGGGTACGATGTCAGATTTGTGACGTCTCCGGATATTGATTTTGTCTCCTCTGTTTGCGCTAAAGGTCAGGAATACCTCACTCGACCCTGCGTCAATCGTTGCGCAGTATTGTAACTATCAAATCCCACAGCCCGTGCCTTGGCACGGACCATGCCAAACCAACAAGAGCTGAGATCGCCATGCCAGTTTCACTGCACCGCCCGGCCCAGTCTTTCACGAAATCACTGCGCGTCTTCGTGCGCAACGTGATTGACGGCCCGAACCCGTCCGCACCCTACAGCTGGGCGGGAAACACGTCCTGTTGCCGCGATGCGAGTTGCGCGAATTGCCGAAAAACAGACGGCTATGTCGGCATTTGCTAAGCCCTAAAACCCGACGGCTACAGACCAAGCTTGTCGCGCATGAACGCCAGCGCGACGCTCAAACCGTCAGGCGCAATCCCGTGTGCCGTTCCCTTCATGACGTGAGCATAGACATCTGACCAGCCTGCGTTCTGCAGGGCTTCTGCGGCTTGCGGCAGCGATTGCGGCGGAACGACATCGTCGGCGTCCCCGTGGACCAGCAATACAGGCGGACGGCTCACAACGTCGTCTGCCAGCACCTCGGGGTTCAGCAATCGGCCGGAAAACGCAACGACGCCGGCCAATGGATCATCGCGCCGCGGTGCCACATGCAACGCCATCATCGTGCCTTGAGAAAACCCAAACAGCACAACCTGTTCAGGCAAAACGTCTTCGTCTACCATCAGCGCATCCAGAAACGCATTCAGGTCCTCGGATGCCGCCATCAGGCCACGTTCGGCTTCTTCTTCGCTGGACCCATCAATCCACGGGATCGGGAACCATTGCAGACCCATGGGCATGCCCGGAATCGATTCCGGCGCGTCCGGCGCCACGAAAAGCGTATCCGGCAGGTGCTCCGCCAGCGGTTGCGCCAGGCCCAGCAAATCCGCGCCATTGGCGCCATAGCCATGCAGAAACACGACAATGGAGCGCAATTCCCCTGATTGCGGCTCGACCCGCCCTGCATTCAATACCCGTGTCATGTGATCCCCTCTCGGCCCTTTGCAACGCGGTAGTAGGTGAAGAAGAGACGCGCAGCAACCGCCCGCCACGGGCTCCAGTCCTGCGCCATCTGCCGCAGCTCTTTTTCTTTCGGGCGCGCTGGCAGATCATAGATCAGCCGAACCGCCTCTTGCAGCGCCAGATCACCCGGCGCAAAGACATCAGGGCGACCCAGCGCAAACATGGCATAGATTTCAGCCGTCCAGACGCCTATGCCTTTAACGGCTGTGAGCGTCTTGATGACTTCGGCGTCCGGTGCCGCGCGCAAGACTTCATAATCAATCCCGGCCTCCGCCAAGGCCAATGCGTAGGCGATCTTCTGACGGCTAAGGCCTGCGGCGCGCAATCCCTCTTCGCCTGCACGCATGACCGGCTCTGACGCAATCAGCCCTGCGGCCTCAAGCCGCGCCCAAATTGCGTTCGCGGACGCGGTACTGACCTGCTGACCGATGATTGCGTTGAACAATGCGGCAAACCCGTCAGGTCTGCGCCGCAGTGGCAATGGCCCCGCCACGTCAAGCGCGCGTGCCAAAGCAGGATCCTGTGCCGCAAGCCACGCTGCGCCCTCGGCAACATCGGCATCTGTTTCAATCAAGCGCATCCCGGTCACAGACCCGCAATCCAGCCTTCGACATCCGCAAAGGACGCAAGCTCCGGCCCATCCGGCATTTGCGGCGGACGCAAAAGAACCACCGGCAACCCCAAGTGCCGCGCGGCTGCAAGCTTCGGAAAACTTCCCATGCCGCCGATATTGCGCGCCAGTACCACATCAATCCGCAAGTCCCGCAACAATGCCACCTCATCGGCGACTGAAAACGGGGCCCTACCAAAAACAAATTGGCCATGGGCCAGAGGCATCGGCAAATCATGCCGCGTCAATTGACGCAAAAACACCGGGCCATCGTGGCCTGCCAAAGCGCCCAGGCTGCCGCGTCCCGTGGCCGCAAAGACACGTGCGCCTGACGGCAAGGCAGCGACGGCGTCAACCAGCGTATCCACCTCGGTCCAATTGTCCTGCGGCGATGGCACCCAGACCGCGCGCCCGACGCGGGCATAGGGCAAACCGGGGGCTTTTGCGATGGCGCTGCTGCGCGTTGCTTCGTCAAAAGCGTGCGTGACATCGACGATGGCATGCGCCCGGGTCAGATCCGAAACATCGCCATCGGCGAAGGCGGTGCGCTCTGGCTCCGTACCCGCGCCCCAGATGACAAAGCCCTGTGCACCGGCGCGCGCCAACCATTCGACGGCCCGCGCGGTTTCCCGCGCGCCCCCTAAAACTGCGATCACCAAACCATCTGTCATGCCGCCACCCTAGCCACACCGGCGCGCCGCGCAACCACCTGTGCGCGGACGCGACATCACCCCTCTTGTCGTGACCCCGGTTTCGGGTTTAGTGACCGTTCCATGACACACGACATGACCCATATCGATGATACCCGCGCCAAGCGGAACGTTGCGGTTCTGGTGGCCGCTCAAGCGTTCCTTGGGTCCCAGATTACCATGATGTTCGTGGTGGCCGGGCTGGCCGGGCAACAAATGACGCCGCTCGCCTGTTTGGCGACCTTGCCCATCTCACTTATCGTATTCGGGTCGATGACCACTGCGCCGTGGCTTTCAAACGTAATGCAACGCTACGGGCGCAAGACCGGTTTCATTCTGGGGGCCTGTGGTGGATTGATCGGCGCGGCCATCGGGGTCTATGCCCTGTCAGTCGGCAGTTTCTGGCTGTTTCTGGCCGGAAGCTACATGACGGGCATCTATATGTCCGCACAGGGTTTTTATCGCTTTGCCGCCGCTGACACCGCTTCGGAGTCGTTTCGGCCCAAGGCAATCTCTTATGTCATGGCGGGCGGATTGTTGTCGGCCATTATTGGCCCGCAAGTGGTTGGCTATGTGACCGGGACAAGCGCGGATGCGACGGTGGCCCGCTACATACCGATCTACTTTGTCGCGATGGGATTCAACATCGCCGGTATGTTGCTGTTTCTGCTGCTGGACATCCCCAAGCCTGCCCCTCCATCCCCAACAGACGGGCCCGGACGCACCAAGCGCGAGTTGCTGGCTGATCCGCGCATCTTGGTCGCCGTGATTTGCGCCGCCGTGTCCTATGCCCTGATGAACTTGGTCATGACATCGACGCCATTGGCTGTCGTGGGCTGTGGATTTGGCGAACCGGATGCGGCCAATGTGGTCACCGTGCACGTGTTGGCAATGTTCACGCCGTCTTTCTTTACCGGCCACCTGATCGCGCGCTTTGGGGCGGAAAAGATCATGGGGCTTGGTCTGGCCATCCTCGGAATTGCGGGTGTTGTTGCGTTGCAAGGCGTTGATCTGGCGAACTTCTATGCCGCGCTGTTCCTGCTGGGGGTCGGTTGGAATTTTGGCTTCATTGGGGCCACGACAATGCTGGCGGGTGCGCATACGCCGCAGGAACGCGGGCGGATGCAGGGTATGAATGACCTCATCGTCTTTGGCGGAGTCACCTTGGCCTCACTCGCCTCAGGCGGTCTGATGAACTGTATCGGCGGCGATCCGGTCGAAGGCTGGGCTGCGGTCAATATCGCCATGGTACCATTTTTGGTGCTTGCGGGCGGATCCTTGATCTGGCTGGTGATGCGGCCCAAGTCCGCACCGGCCTAGCGCCCGGTCAGAACCGACCAGCTCAGCCGAAACGGGGTCATGCCGGGCGAAAGCCGACTATCACCCACGGCGCTTGGGTCCTTTATGACCTGTTCCAGGACTTTGCCTGCCCCG
>CAYGQZ010000150.1:8510-10749 GCA_964352055.1 uncultured Rhodobacterales bacterium | reverse complement strand
CCATGCTTAGGTCAAAACCCTTTGTGCGCCGCCGCATGGCGCTCACATCCCTAATCGACGTGATTTTTCTGCTGTTGCTGTTTTTCATGCTGACCTCGACCTTTTCGACCTATGGCGAGATTGAGCTGAGCCAGGCCGTCGCCGGATCGACAGCCGAAGGGCCCCCGACCGAACGGGTCTTTGTGCAGCTTGGCGCAGAACGGCTGGTGCTGAACGGCGTGCAGATCACGCTGGACGAACTGGCCACAAAGCTGGACCGGGGACAGGTGCTGATCAGCCTGGATGACGATGTCACGGCGCAGCGTCTGGTCGATCTGCTGGCCCGGTTGCGGGGCCGCGAGGGGCTGTCGGTCATGGTGCTGGAGTCGTGACATGATCCGGCCCGCCCCAGAACGTCGCCCGCGCGATACGACGATTGCCCTGATCAACGTCGTCTTTCTGATGCTGATCTTTTTCCTGGTGGCGGGCACGGTTGCACCACCTCTGGATTCCGATCTTGCACTGGTCGAGACGTCCGACCTTGAGGGGCGCGAACCCCCCGATGCGCTGATCCTGCACGCGGACGGAACGCTCAGCTTTCGGGGGGTCAAGACCGATCCGCAAACCCACATGGCCGATCATGACGCAGGCCCGGTGCGCCTTGTACCGGATCGCAACGCCTCTGGTCTCCGGCTGGTCGAGGTGACAGGCACGTTGCGCCGTCTGGGCGCACCATCGGTGCTGCTGGTCACCGAACGGGCTGTCGAATGATCAGGCGCTCCACGATGATCGCGATGGCAGCGGTTGTGCTGTCGCTGCTGATGCACGCCTTCGGGCTCAGCTTTTCCGGCGGAGTGCGCCCTCAGGCCACCTCCGAGGAGGACATGACAAACGTCGTGACGATCACCAACACGTTCGAGGATCTTGTCGAAGCGCTGGACGCAACCGAGCCGTTCGAGCCCGACTTTGCCCAAGAGCCTGAACCCGAAGAAGAGGTGGTGCCCGAGCCGGAGACCGCCGAAGTTCCGACCACGGAAGTCAAGGTTGCGTCGTCCAATCCACAAAAGACATTTGCCCCTGACACAGGTTCGGCACAGGTGGTTCAGCCCGACGCCGCAGGCCCGGCAGATTTCGAGAGCGGGACGATCCCCGAGCCAGAGACCGTCCAGCCCGCAGGGGGCAAGGACACACAAGTTTCGGATGCCGCGACACAGCGGGTAGACCCGGACACCGTGGCGAAAACACCGCGCGGCACATCTGCGGCCACTGTGCCGCCCGCCGAGGCGCTGGCCGCGCAACCCGCGCCCGCGCTTTCGGTCGCGCCAACGCCAGAGCGACTTGCCGCCTTGCCGCCTGCCGCGACGCCCGCCGTGCCGTCCACACCGGTCGCGCCGACGCCAACGCCATCCGCTGTCCCGGTCATCCCTGTGGCCCCCGCAGTGGTCGAGCCGGACGAGGCCGACGCCGCCGAAGCATCGCCGGACACAGTCGATCCAGTAACGCCGGACGCGTCCGTTGATCCCGAGACGACGGACGCTGTGGAAGCCGAGGACGAAACCAGCGCTTCAGATCAGACGCTCACGTCATCGCTGCGTCCGCGGCTTCCAACCCGAAGGCCGCCCGCAGAACCCGAGGGCCGCCCCGACGGGACCGAAGCGGCAGAGACGCGCACGCCACAATCCCGGTTGATCGAATCCCCTCTGACGGCCTATCGGCGCGATGGCACAGACCTGAACATCCTGAAGGATGGCGGGACACGGTCCGGCGGCCTTGGGTTTCAGAACGCGCGCGGACCCGGCAATTCGGACGAGACGAATTATGCAGGCCGGGTTCTGGTGCACCTCAATCGCGTGCCTGCGGTCCGGGTCGTGGGGCGCGGGTGGGCCCGCGTGTTCTTTGAGATCAATCCGGACGGGTCCCTGGGTTCTGTCGGCATCATCGAAGGTGTGGGGCCAATGGATATCGAGCGCGCAGCGCGGGCCCAAATCCGCGCGGCTGTCCCCTTTCCGCGCCCCCCCGACGGGAACGTGCGCCGAATGTCCTTTGTATATCAGGCCAATTGAGCCGGTCGCGGGGCCGACGGAGTTACGTCGACAGTTTCTGTAATCAGCCAAGGCTTGTAACGACAACAGCCGCCCGAGCAGGGGCGGCTGTCTTGATTTTGTGTCATCAGACCTCCAAAGGCCCGCCGTTTTACCGCAGAGACGCCATGAACGCGTCTACATCGTTCAGCGACATGTACTCGACCTCGTCCACGCCA
>CAYGQZ010000150.1:5932-8410 GCA_964352055.1 uncultured Rhodobacterales bacterium | reverse complement strand
TGGCCGTCATTGATGGCGACGGAGGCTGTGACCTCGACGCCCACGGCTGCAAAATCGGCGGCGATCAGGCGGGCCATGTCCTGACCCCAGTCGTCGTTCTTGTAGAGGATGGCAATGGACTTATAGCCCTGATCCTGCGCCACTTTGGCCCCAACGGCCGACTGCACGGCCGTGGTCGCGAAGGTGCGGAACCACAGGCCGTTGGTCTTGCCTTCCTCAGCCAGTCCGGTGAAGGCGGTGGAGGAGGAACAGCACGACATTTGCATCACGCCACTTGGCACGGTGACCGAGGTCAGGATCGGCATCGACACACCCGATGACACGGCCCCCAAGAGGACCTTCACGCCTTCCAGATCCACCAACGCCTTGGCCGCATCAACGCCAACCTTGGGATCAACCTGCGTGTCGCGCAGTACCATTTCGATCTGGCACCCGGCGGCACCGCCTGCTGCGTTGACCTGATCCACGGCAAACTGCGCGGTTTCGGCAATGGGGCGGCCCCAGTCGACGGATGTGGGCAGAACCGCCCCGATCTTGGTGGTGCAGTCCTGCGCATAGGCCGCGCCGGACATCATCGTCAGGCCAAACGCCAGACCCAGACCAGCCCCGAATTTTTTCTTGATAGACATTGAACTCATTCTCCCTGTTTTACGGATGGGGTTTTTCCCCTTTGAGAAACGACAAGCCGCTCTGGCAGTAGCCCATGGGGCCGCCACATCAGCATGCCGACAATAACCGACCCGATCAGTATGAATTGAACTGAGCCGGTGTAAAGCTGTGCCTCGATCGGGGCAAAACGCGACAGCGCCCAGCCCGAGGCCGTCCAGGCCCCCCAGATCAGGAAGGCCCCGAAGATCGCGCCGCGATTGTTGCCTGCACCGCCCACGATCAGCATCGCCCAGATCTGGAAGGTAAGTGTCGGCAGCACGTCCTGCGGGCTGACAAAGGCGTAAAACGTGCCATAAAGCCCGCCTGCCAGCCCCAATATGACCGATCCGGTAATGAACGCCATGAGGCGGACGCGCGAGGGGTTCTTGCCCAGCGATTGGGCGGCGTCTTCGTCTTCGCGGATCGCCCGCAGCAGACGGCCAAACGGGGACGCGACAAGGCGTTCCAGAAAATAGTAGGTGGCCAGAAGCAGGATCAGAACGACCGCGAAAAAGAACAGATTGTAGGTGAACCCATCGCCCAAGGCGTCGCGCAAGGGCCGTTCAAATCCGCGAACCCCCTTGGCCCCGCCCGCGAGCCATTCTGCGTTGCGCATCAGGTTTTCAAAGGCCACCGCCACCCCGAATGTCGCAATGGCCAGATAGTCATGCCTGAGCCTGAGGGTCAGAAGCCCGACGACCCATGCCATCAGCCCCGCAATGGCCATGCCCCCCAGCAAGGCCAGCGGATAGAACAGCTCAAACCCGCCAAGGTGACCGGCCTGCGGCGTTCCACCAAGGATCAGCGTGCCGTAGGCACCCGCACCAAAAAACGCGACCACGCCGCCATTGAACAGCCCGGTATTGCCCCATTGCAGGTTCAGCCCCAGCACAGCGATGGCCAGGATCGAGGCTGTCGTCGCAAAGAACACCAGATAAGAGATCACCCCGATCATGCCCGCGCCTCACCAAAGAGGCCGTGCGGGCGGATGATCAGCACGGCAAGGATCAGCAGGAAAGGCACCGATGGCGTATATCCCGAGGGCAGTATGACCAAGGCCAGATTTCCGGCGATCCCGACGATAAAGCCGCCCAGCACAGCGCCGTAGACACTGCCAATACCGCCCACGATCGTGGCGGCAAAGATGGGCAGCACAAGGTCGCGCCCCATGACCGGGATCAACTGGTGGCTCAGACCGTAAAAGACCCCCGCCACAGCCGCGAGCCCGCCACCGATCAGCCAGACAGCCATCACAGTGCGTTGCAGATTGACGCCATTGACCTGCGCCAGCGACGGATTTTCAGCCACGGCGCGCAAGGAATAGCCAAAGGTGGTCCGCGACAGGATCAGGTGCAGGATGAACATCAGAGCCAGCGCCGCGACCAGAACAAAGACCTGATCCGGTTTGACCAGTATCAAGGGGTCCCGGCTGAGGATCATGGCAAAGGCGATGTCCTTGGAATACAGCTCGGGACTGAGCCCGAAAATCAGGCCGATCACATTGCGGATGACCAGTGCCATGCCGAAACTGGCAAAGACCATGGACAGTTCCTGCCCCTTATCGCGCACCCGTTTGAAAACCAGCTTGTCGATCAAGACGGCGGAAAGCCCCGTGATCACCATCGACAGAAAGATCGAGATGATCAACGCTCCGGTCAGCGACAGCGGGGCCAGTTTGACGGCCAGCGCAGGCGTCAATGCGGAAACGAGGGCGTCGCACACAAGTGCTGCATAGGCACCCAGCGACAAAAGCTCGGCATGCGAAAAGTTGGCAAAGCGCAGGATGTGCATCACCAGCGTCAGCCCGATCGCCCCCAGCGAAATGTAGGA
>CAYGQZ010000150.1:2762-5832 GCA_964352055.1 uncultured Rhodobacterales bacterium | reverse complement strand
CGGGCAAGCCGGGCAGGGGCATCGGCCCCGGCGCGGCGCAGGGCCAGATCAAGGTTCTGGCGGATCGTGAGGCTGCGAAAGATGTTATCGGTCTGCGGCACATAGGCGATCCCGCGCGCGGCAAGCTGATCCGTGCGGATATTCGTTATGTCAGTTTCACCAAAGTTGATCTGGCCTGCGCTGACAGGCAAAAGACCGGCGATGGCCTTGATCAGGGTTGATTTGCCGGCCCCGTTTGGCCCGATGATCAGAGTCACCCGGGCCGGGTGCACCGTCACGCGAACCTCCCGCAGGATTGGCAAGTCAGGCACGTAGCCTGCGGTTACGTTGCGCGCTTCGAGGATGGCCTCAGGCATCCTCGGCGGCTCCCAGATAAGCGTCCAGAAGAACCGGATTGGCCAAGGCTTCGGCGCTTGTGCCCTCAAAGATCACGGACCCTTGGGCGAGTGCGATGACCGGGTCGCAATGCTGCATGACAAAATCCATGTCATGCTCGATGATGACAAATGTGGTGCCCTGGCGGTTCAACTCTTCGATCTTGCCGATCAGCGTTTTGGTGAGGACCGGGTTCACACCCGCCGCAGGCTCGTCCAGCAGGATCAGCGCGGGGTTTCCCATCAAGACGCGTGCCAGCTCCAGCAGCTTCATCTGCCCGCCAGAGACTTGCCCTGCTGGATGATCCGCCAGAGGGCCAAGCGTGACGAAATCCAGCACCTCCAGCGCTTTGGCGCGAATTCGGCGTTCTTCGGCCCGCATGCGGTTGCGAAACAGAAACGGTCCGGGGATCGTTTCGCCGGTCTGGCCCATCGGGGCGAGCATGACATTTTCCAGCACACTCATCCGCGCGAAAGGGCGCGGAATTTGAAAGGTGCGCCCCAGTCCGCTTGCAAAAAGCCTGTCGGGTGCCAGACCCGTGACATCGCGCCCGTCCAGTGTGACGGACCCGCTGTCAGGTTTCAAAGCGCCGGTGAGCAGGTTGAAGAGCGTCGATTTGCCTGCCCCGTTCGGCCCAATGAGGCCCGTCATCGAGCCGCGCCGCACCTGCAACGAGACATCGTTCACAGCCTTCAGCAGGCCAAAGCTGCGGCATAGCCCTTTGGTCGAGAGGATCGGTTCAGCCACTCCCCAGCACCTTGTCGTCCGGGCGTGTGTTGAGGTTGTATTTCATGATCCGGCCATGGCGGCCGTTGCGATCCCGTTCCAGTGCAAAGACCGAGCCCGACGGCCCCGGCGCGCTGTCGAGCAAAGCCTTGATCGCCGTGCGGTCTTCGGCGTCAAGCGCAAAGCGGAACACCTCAAGCGTCATTGGCAGGTGGCGCGCATAGCGTGCGCCAACGATGGCGGCGGCAACCTGCGGCTGGTCCAGCACCCAGCGGGTTGCAACGCTGGACAGCGATACACCATGTTTGTCGCCAATCGTTTTCAGGATGCGCAGCAGGGTCTGAAACCGCTCCCACGGGCCAAATTCGTCGATGATCAGCCGGTATTTGATCAAGCTGCGGTTTTCGAACGCAAAACCGGGATCGTCCGCACCCAGCCAACGCTCGGTCAGAAAGCCGCCCGCCAAGGTCCCATAACACAGCAAGTGAATATCCTGTTGCGCGGCCCAGTCCGCCAGTCCGTTCTCGGCGCGCCGGTCCAGCAACGAATACTGCACTTGGGTCGAGACAACATCAAAGCCCGCATCCAGAAAGGGCTGCGTTTCGGCCACATCCCAATTGGTCACACCCAGATGCGCGACTTTGCCCTGATCCTGACAGCGCTTCAGCACCTCAAGCCCAACCTGCGCATTGCCCAGTGACAGATCCCACCAAAAGAACTGCACCAGATCAAGCTGTTCGACCTGCAACCGTTTGAGCGAGCGGTCGATGATGGCCTCGACGTCAGCAGGCTTGATATTCTCGAGCAAGCCAAGATCCGGGACCAGTTTTGTATGGACGCGAACGCGCGCCGCAACCTCGGCCCCGCGACGTGTGCGCACGTCGCTGATAAATTCGCCGATCATTTCCTCGACGCCGACATAAATGTCCGCGCAGTCAAAGGTGGTGATCCCGGCGTCAAGAAACGCCTCCATGTCACGGATGGCATCGGAGCGGTCAACCGGACCGTGATCGCCCGCCAATTGCCATCCGCCCTTGATCACTCGGGAAATGTCATAGCCCGGGCGCATATCCGAGGTTTCAACGCTCATGTGTCGTCCTTCTGCCAATAGGGCGTGTCCCGCGCGTCCGGCAGACCCGTTGTGCCGGCATGGGTAAAGCGGCGTTTGTCCAGCCGCGTGATCCGAAACCGCCCGCCGCAATGCGGGTCGGGGCAGGCAATCTCGGCATCGGTGCTGATCCAGTCGTTGGGGTCTGTCATGCGCTGTTTGGCGGGCAAAAGCGGCAAGAGACCGGCAAGCGCATACATGGAAATGCGGGTGCCGGGTTCAAACACAAGGTTTTCGCCCTCGACACGAAAACTTTCGCCCTCGATATGGCGGCAAACAGGGGTGCGCCCATCGAGAACCGTCTCGACATTCAGATCATAAAGCCAGAACGCCCCACTTTCCCTGTCCTCTTGCATTGCCACCCTTTCCGCTGGACTGTCTCCGGCGCGTCATCTTATCTGGGCCACGTTATCGATTGTGACACAGTGCTCAAGGGCCATTCGCCCGTGCGCCCAACAAAACGGACCACGTCATGCCCAACGCCCAACACCCTGATCGCCTGCACCTTTCTGACAGGTTGAACATATCACGGGTGCTGACAGGGCTGTGGCAGGTCGCCGATATCGAGAAGGACGGGCAGACCATTGATCCCGACAAAGGCGCGGATTGGTTGGCGGCCTATGCGGATGCGGGGTTCGACACATTCGATATGGCCGACCATTATGGCAGCGCCGAGATCATCACCGGGCGGCTTTTGGCGCGCGGTGGTGCGCCGCGCCCGCTGGCCTTTACCAAATGGTGCCCTGCGCCGGGGCCCATGACCCGCGACATTGTGCGCGCAGGCGTCGAAGACAGATTGACACGTCTGGGCGTGGACTGCGTGGATTTGTTGCAATTCCACTGGTGGAGCTTTCAACACCC
>CAYGQZ010000150.1:0-2662 GCA_964352055.1 uncultured Rhodobacterales bacterium | reverse complement strand
CTGGGCGAGCGGGTGCATGTGCAGGACAACCGCCAGCTTTTTGCGCTCGCGTTGGATGCAGAGGATCACGCCCGTCTGTCAGAGGCCTTTGCCAGCACCCGGGACATACCGGGTGACTGCGGCGACGAATACCGCCGCCCGCCGTTCCTGACGGCCTCCGGCGATCTGAGCCACCATCTGGAGACGATGCCACTGTTGCATGAGGCCGAAGACAATCCCCTGCGTGCGGGTGGTCGGCGGGTTCTGAGCGGGTCAAAATGGGAAGACATTGCGGGCTATGCGCGTGCCCAGAAAATCGGGGACCGCATTCTTGTCTCTGGTACAACGGCCACGGCAGGCTCTGACCGGATTGTCGCCAAAGAGGATGCAGGGGCGCAAACAACCTTTGTCATCGACAAGATATTGGCCGCCCTTGCCGCCTTGGGCGCAAGCGCCGAAGATGTCGTGCGCACCCGCATCTACATCACCGATGAGGCCGATGTGGAGGCCATCTCGCGGGCGCATGGGCGCGTGTTCGGGGATATCAAACCCGCCAATACGCTCGTTGTTGTGGCGGGGCTGATCGGCGGCTACCGGGTCGAGATCGAGGCAGAAGCGATCTGCGCGTCATAATTCTGTTGTGGTCCGGCGGTTTGACGGTTTTAACCTTGGCCGCAAGATGACCGCCATTGCGGTCGAGCAATGAACAGGTTTGACCATGCGCGCAGCCGTTGTCCGCGACTTCAGCGAAGATCTCTCTCTCGAAACCGTGGCCGATCCGGCCTGCCCGGACAGCGGTGTGGTTCTGGAGGTGGCGGCCTGCGGCGTTTGTCGCTCGGACTATCACGGCTGGACAGGAGAGCATCCGCGGGTTGAGAGCGGCTCGATCCTCGGGCATGAATATTGCGGCACCGTTGTCGAGGCAGGGCGCAATGCGCAGCACAAGGTCGGAGACCGGCTGATCGCGCCCTTCATTCTGGCCTGCGGCAGCTGCCCGGCCTGCCATACGGGCGTATCGAACACGTGCGAAAACGCGATTGTGCCCGGATTTGGCACGCCCGGCGCCTATGCCGAATACGTGGCGGTTCCGTTTGATCATAACCTCGTGCACCTGCCCGATACGATGTCGCCCGCGCTGGCGGCAGGGTTGGGCTGCCGCGTCACAACCGCATGGCACGCGCTGACCGACCGGGCCAATGTGCGGGCAGGCGAATGGGTGGCCGTGCATGGGACGGGCGGGATCGGCCTTGCCACCTTGCTTTTGGCCAAGATGCTGGGCGCGCGGGTCGTGGTTGTCGATATCGTTGAGGAAAAGCTGAGCCATGCGCAGCAACACGGTGCGGATGCCGTTGTGAATGCGGCCAAGGCGGATGCGGCAGCGGCAATCCGGGACATCACGGGCGGCGGTGCTCAGGTTTCGGTCGAAGCGCTGGGGATCGAGGCCACGACCAATGCCTCGGTCGAGTGTCTGGCGACGTTGGGGCGGCATGTGCATGTCGGTATGCCTGCGGGCTCGGGCCAGATGCAAATCAACATGCGCGCCATTTACAGCAAGCAACTGGCATTCTTCGGTACGCGCGGCATGCCTGCCTGGAAATACCCGTCATTGCTGAGCATGATCGAGCGGGGCGCGGTGGATATCACCCCGATGGTCGCGCGTGAAATCCCGCTGTCGGGCGCCAGCGCCGAGTTGCGCGCGATGCATGGCCCGACACCGCCCGGAACGGCGGTGATTACGGATCTTACGCGATAACTCTGGCGGTACGGTCGTCGCGATCAGGTGCCGGTCAGTCCAGCCGGAATCCCTTGGATCGAACGAAGGCACCAAAGCTGTCACGCTCCTTCGCGCTGTATTGCCGGACTTTGTCGTCGGACCAGGCATATGTGCCTTTGGTTCCGAACGTGTCGGGAAACCGCTGTTTTGCATAGGGCTGGGTTGCCGCGCGGTCGCCGTCATAGGCTTGAACAGCATCCTTCAGGCCGTCTTCGCTGTAACGATCCACGTGACATGTGACGCCAAGGGGCAAGCGTTTCGCGATCTCGGCAGGATGGCGGGGGAACCCGATGGCCAGCCCGGCAAAGGGAAATACGTGGTCGGGCAGGCCAAGCATGTCGGACACCGCTTGCGCCTCGTTGCGCACGGCACTGATCGGACAACAGCCCAATCCCAAGGCTTCGGCGGCGGTCACGAAGGCGCCGAGCGCAATGGCCGCATCGCCCACGGCGTTAAAGAATGCATCAAGGTGATCATTGGCAAAGGGCACGTCGTGCCATGCGTGCAGCAGCCTCTGGCGGCGGTTGTTGCCGCAGAACACAATGATCAGCGGGGCGGACGCGACCCAGGCTTGACCCGACACAAGGCTTGCCAGTTGCGCACGCAGCTTCGCAGACTTCACCATGACAATATCGCGCTGTTGCAGGTCGCTTTTTGTGGGTGATGCAAGGGCGGCGGCACATAGCAGATCAAGCATCTGCGCGGGCACGGCGGTGTCCAGAAAGTCCCGGCACGACCCGCGACCCGCCATCGAGTGTATCAATGCGCCCGGCGTATCGTCCCTGTCCAGACCGGGGGCGTCACTGTAGCGTGCATCCAGCATCTGTTGCAAAGTGAGGTCGGTATCCTGTGCCATATCTTCCCTTGATCATTGCAATGCATGTTAGCGTTGCTAACGAAAACGTTAAG
>CAYGQZ010000149.1:0-10761 GCA_964352055.1 uncultured Rhodobacterales bacterium | reverse complement strand
ATGACGACGCCATCAAGGCCGGGGAAAAGATCCTTGTGGTCGATGACCTGCTGGCGACCGGCGGCACCGCAGAGGCCGGGATCAAGCTGATCGAACGGCTGGGCGGCGAGGTGATCTCGTGTGCGTTCATCATCGATCTGCCGGATCTGGGCGGACGCAAGCGGCTTGAGGCCATGGGCATGGATGTCCATGCGCTATGTGCCTTTGATGGCGAATAACCCCGGCGCAATCCGTGTCGGGCTGCCTTGCCCGACCTGAAGCCGGGCAAGCCAGTTTGAAGTGCCACTTCAAAGTGTTGCAAGGCCCTATGGGTCAGCGCATAACGCCGACCCGAGCGCGCCTGCGCGAGGGCCGACCCTAGCGGTCGCCCGTGTAAACCGTGGACCAGTCCTTGGCCATGTCGACGATCAGCCATCCCATGTCAGGGCCCTTCTCGAGCCCGTCGCACAGCTTGCCGATGTGGCTGTCGCAATCATAGGCAACCTCGCGCTCCGCGTCCGTGTGATGCACGATCACTCCAAGGCGCGGACCGTCCCCGGCGGTTGTCCATTCGATCATGGCAAAATCCCCGTCCGAATTGCCCGCGGCGATCACAGGGCGTTTGCCAATGATCCGATCAATGTTGATCGGTTTGCCTTCCTTGTCATCGAGAAAACCAAGCCCGGGCTCCTTCACGATTGTCGGCTGGCCGTCCACGATTTCATAGCCTGTGTTGGTATAGGACCCAATCACTTGCTCGTTAGGAATGCCGTAGGCGCTTTCGGTAAAGACCCGCATGAAATGGATGCCGCCCCCCGACACAATATAGGTCTTGAAATCCTCGTCGCGCAGATAGCTGAGCAATTCGACCATGGGCTGGTATGTCATCTGATCATAGCCCAGTCCGGTCTTGGGGTGTTTGGAGGTACTAAGCCACTCGGCCACACTGGCCTGAAAGTCGGCGACTGAGATGCCGCTATGGGTTGCGTTTATGACCTCCAGAATGGCCTCTTCCCCACCTTGGGCAAGCGTTGCGTAATCGCCTGCTGCCGCGGCTTTCAATGCATCTGACGTCAGAATGGACGGATCCGCCTCTGCCATCTTCTTCACTGTATCAACCGCATAGATCACCTGGAAATAGACAGGTTGCTCGCTCCACAACGTGCCATCATTGTCAAAGACGGCGATCCGGTCGGCGGGTGTGACATAGTCCGCTGAGGCAACATCGGTCACGCTGTCGACAAAAGCGATGATCCGCTCCCGCGCGCCAGTATCGCTCCAAGATGGCAAGGGATCAGCCAGGGCAAATCCGGCGCTGGCAAAAACGATGCTGGCGGTAAGATGTGTCAAATGGTTCATGGTTACAGTCCTCGTCATATCAACAGCTTGAAAGCGCATTCAGAATGCCATGCAGCCTGACGTTTTTTCCAACAGATGCAAGACCGCACCGCTGGCGCTGTGCAATAACAGCGTTCGTTTTCTCTGACGCCGAGCGCGGACCTGCCCGGTTTGATCTCTGAAGCAATAGCACGCGCCCGCCGATTGGAGCACACATGAGCGTCGAGGCGATGTCTTCAGTCGGACCAATCACCATCAGACTCAAGTCGGCTGATCCATTGGGCCAATGATTGTCGGCACGAGGCCCTAAACCCGCAGCACCGCACCGGGGTTCATGATCCCCAGCGGATCAAGTGCTGCCTTGATCGTGCGCATCGTGGCCAGCTTGGCCGGATCGCCATAACGCTCAAGATCATCCACCTTGAGCCGCCCGATGCCGTGTTCCGCGCTGATTGATCCGCCCAACTCGTGGACGAGGTCATGGACGATGCGTTTGATCTCGGATCGTTCCTCTATGTGATCGGCGCGCGTTTTGCCCGGCATGGGAAAGACGTTGTAGTGCAGGTTCCCGTCGCCCATATGGCCAAAGCAGTTGATCCGGAACTCGCCCAACGCCGCGATGCGTTTGCCACCTTCGGGAATGAACTCCGCCAAAGCGCCCAGCGGGACAGAGATGTCATGCGAACTGACGGAGCCAATGCGCCGGTTGGCTTCGGGGATGGTTTCGCGGATCGTCCAAAACTGCGCACTTTGGGCTTCATTCTGCGCAATTAACCCATTGTCAACGAGGCCCGCCTCAAGCCCGGCGGCGTAAAGCGTTTCAAAGGCCCCGCCCGGATCAAGCACTTGTGGCAATCCAAGCTCGATCAACACGCACCACTCGGGCGTCTCCTCCCATGGGTTGCGCACATCAGGCATCGTCTCGGCCAGAAAATCGAAGCCCTGACGGTGCATCAACTCAAAGGCGCTGACCGCCTCACCCACCTGATCGCGCGCCAAGGACAGCAATTCCAGCGCTGCGGCGGGAGAAGCCACCTGAAACAAAGCGGTGCCGTGGCTGGCGGGGCGCGAATAAAGCTTGAGCGACGCCGCCGTGATGATGCCAAGCGTGCCCTCGGCCCCGATCAGAAGGTGGCGCAGATCATAACCGGTGTTGTCTTTGCGCAGGCGGCTGATGCCGTTGTAAACCTCACCGCTGGGCAAGACAGCTTCGATCCCCAGCACCAGATCGCGGGTGTTGCCATAGCGCAGAACGCCGGTCCCTCCTGCATTGGTTGCAAGCAACCCACCAACGCGGGCGGACCCTTCGGATGCAAGCGAGAGCGGGAACAGACGTTCGGCTGCATCGGCTGCACTTTGAACATCGGCCAGAATGGCACCCGCTTCGGCGATCATGACGTTCTCTTGGGGATAGATGGCGCGGATTGCAGACATCTTTTCCAGCGACAGGATCAGTGGCACAGGCCCGTCCGGGGCCACCTGGCCACCCACGAGGCCCGTGCCACCTCCATAGGGGACAACGCCAATCCGTTCGGCTCCGGCGGCGCGGATCAGCGTCGCGACTTCCTCTGTCGACCGCGGGGTCGCCACCAGCCCTGCCTGACCGGCATACCGGCCACGCGGCTCTTCCAGATGGCGCGCTTCTGCATCCGCGAACCGGTCTGGCGGCAAGGTGGCGCACAGGCGTTCAGCAACTTCGGATGTCAGTGTATTCAGCATGACCGCCCCCTGCGCTTGGTGAAAGTGCATCTGCCAGAAATCAAGGGGGCCGACAACGCGTCGTTTTATTCCGGCGCGACGTTCAGCCACTCGGGACGCAACACCATGATGGTGGGTCTTCCCGGCAATCGATCCAGCGAGACATCAAGGGACGGGCCCCCGACCTCGACGATCTGGAACTGGTCCTGCATCCCCGTCAGGAACACATCCAGCGTGTAGTCACCAAACCAGTGCATCGGGATGACGATCGAGGACCGCAGCCGAGAGATGATCCGCATCATCGAGGGCAAGTCCACCGTAGTGCCGCCGTCGACCGCCGCCATCACCACGTCCAGCCGACCAATCGCAGCGTACTGTTCGTCATTGGGTTCGTGATGCAGGTGACCAAGGTGACCAATGCACAAGCCCGCCACTTCGAACACAAAGATGGAGTTCCCCTCGGTCTCGAAGCCTGACCATTGCGAACGAATGTCGGTCGAAACATTGCGCACCAACACTTCGCCCAGTTCAAGGCGGTGATCGATGCCTTCTCCGAAGGGGCCCCACCCTTCAAGCACATGGGGGATTGCCGGATCGGGAAAGGCCGTCCAATGGGTTTCGTGGGCGTGGTTCATGGTGACTACATCGGGGATCATCGGTGCCGTGCCGGTAAAACCCGTGAAATCCGTCACCATATTGAGCCCGCCCGCGGTGCGGATCAGAAAGCTGGCGTGGGAAATGTAATGGATGCGCACCGTCTCGGGGGCCACGTCCACGTCATAGCTGGCACGCTGCACATATGCCGCGCCGGGAATGTCCTGCGCCAGCGCGATGCAGTGGCTGGGCGTGCGGGTCTGGGCCGCCGCCACAATTGATGACAGCAGAAGGCTGAGGCAAGAGATCAAGAACAAGCGCATGCAGCAAAGCTAGCGCAGCGGGACGCTTTGGCAAAAGTAACAATCAGGTGTGTCAGCCCACATCCGTCTTGCCGCGCCGATCCATGCGCAAGGCTGCATATAAAACATGCGTCCGCCAGCGCCCGTCGATCTGCAGATAGCTTTGCGCAACACCTTCGTATTTGAACCCGCAGCTTTCGAGCAGCCTGCGCGATGCGGTGTTTTCCGGCAAACAGGCGGCCTCGATCCGGCTAAGGTCAACGCGGGTGAACGCATAGTGTACAACCGCTTGGATCGCCTCTTGCATATAGCCCTGGCGCGCGTGGCAATGTCCGGTCCAGTACCCCAACGTGCCGGCCTGCGCCGGACCCCGGCGCACGTTGTCGAGGGTGATGGCCCCGAGCAGGACGTCATCGGCCCTGCGAAACATGAACAGTGGCAAGGCTGTCCCGCTCGCCACCGAACGCTGCGCCCAATAGACCCGGTTGGTGAAGGCCTTGCGGGTCAGGTGGTCATTGGCCCAGCTTGGCTCCCACGGGGTCAGATGATCAATGCTGGACGCCCGCAAGGCGGCCCAGGCCCTGAAATCCGAATGCATCGGCGTGCGCAACGTCATGCGCTCCGTCTCGATCCGCAGTTTCCGTTTGGACAGTAGCATCAGGCTGCGCGTTGCTCCTGCAACTGCGCCAGCGTGGGCGCCTTGTCGATCGGGCCGTAAAGCGCCAGCGCCATCGGTGAGGTTCCTGCCATATGTTCGGCATAGGCACGCACATCGGCTGCGTTGACCGCATCGATGCGTGCGACCGTTTCATCAAGCCCCGGCACCCGGTCCCAGATCTGGATCAGGCGCGCCAGACGCTCGGCCCGGTTCGAAGGGCTTTCCAGGCCCATCAACAGGCCCGCTTTCATCTGGGCACGCGCGCGGGCAATTTCGGCTTCGCCCATATCACCAGCGGCACGCTTGATTTCGTCCATGGTGATTGTCGCCAGATCCGCGACCTGATCAGCCGATGTGCCTGCATAAACCGTTGTCATGCCTGTGTCGGCATAGGCACCGGCCTGCGCAAAGATCGTGTAGCACAAGCCACGGTTTTCCCGGATTTCCTGAAACAGGCGGCTCGACATGCCGCCGCCAAGCGCACTGGCGTAGATCTGAGCGATATAGATGTCATCGTGACGATAGCCGGGCGACTCAAATGCCAAGGCGAAATGCGCCTGTTCCAGTGTCTTGGCGTGCCGCACCTCTCCGCCGGTAAATTTGGCCGTGTCCGCAATCAGCTGCGGGCGCGCCTCCAGATGTCCAAAAAGCGTTTCGGCCAGTTTCACGATGGCATCGTGATCGATTGCGCCGGCGGCCGACAGGATCATCTGTTCGGGACCATAGTGCTGGCCGATAAAGCGCGACAGGTCATCGCGACCAAAGGCCGACACCCGCTCGGATGGACCCAGAATCGTGCGACCCAGCGCCTGCTGCGGATAGGCTTCTTCCTGCAACCAGTCGAAAATCACGTCGTCCGGCGTATCGAGCGCCTGCCCGATTTCCTGCAGGATCACGCCGCGCTCGATCTCGATCTCGGACTGTTCAAGCACCGGGTTGAGCAGGATATCCGCGATCACGTCCATCGCAAGCGGAACATCGTTTTCCAGAACACGCGCGTAGTAAGCCGTCACCTCGCGGCTGGTATAGGCGTTGATATAACCGCCCACGTCTTCGATGGCTTCGGCGATTTGCAACGCGCTGCGCCGTTCGGTGCCCTTGAAAGCCATATGCTCCAGAAAATGCGCGATCCCGTTTTGCTCGGGCGCTTCGTGGCGCGCGCCTGCCCCAACCCAGATGCCGACCGACGCCGAGGCCAGCCCCGGCATATGTTCTGTCACGATTCGAAAGCCGTTTTTCAGGCGATGAGTTTGCGTGGTCACTTGCTTCGGTTTTCCTTGATGTGGGTCATGAGCGCCGCGAGGTCGTTGGGCACGCGGGTCAGCCGTTCGGGGCGCGTATACAGGTCTGCCATCCTGGGTGGAAGGGGGGGCCGTATGCCCGTGGCGGCCTCGACCGCGTCGGGGAACTTCGCCGGGTGGGCCGTGGCCAGCGTGACCATCGGTGTACCTGCCACACGCTGATCATTGGCCACCTTCACGCCCACGGCAGAATGTGGGCAAAGCAGTTCCGCGCTGTCGTTCAGAGTGTTGCGGATCTGTGCACTGGTTTCGTCCTCGGACACACGGCCCGAGCTGTAGGTATCCTGCAGCGCCTGCATGGCGCCCTGGCTGACCTCGAAACCGCCCGATTTCAACTCGTCCATCAATTGCGCCACGGCAGATCCGTCGCGCCCATAGGCATCAAAAAGCGCCCTCTCGAAATTCGAGCTGACCTGGATGTCCATCGACGGGCTGATCGAGGGGATCGTGTCGCCCTTGTGATAGCCCTGCCCGCTGAGACAGCGGTGCAGAATGTCGTTCTGGTTTGTGGCCACGACCAGTTTGTCGATGGGCAGCCCCATGCGCTTGGCGATGTAGCCTGCAAAGATATCGCCAAAGTTTCCGGTGGGCACGGTAAAGCTCACTTTGCGCTCCGGCGCGCCCATCGCAACGGCGGCCGAGAAATAATAGACGACCTGCGCCAGAACCCGCGCCCAGTTGATCGAGTTGACCCCGGCCAAGCCTACCCCGTCGCGGAAATCGAAATCGTTGAACATGTCCTTGAGGCGCGCCTGGCAATCGTCAAAGTCGCCGTCAACGGCCAAGGCATGCACGTTCGCCTCGGATGGCGTCGTCATCTGGCGGCGCTGGACTTCGCTGACGCGACCATGGGGATAAAGGATAAAGACATCGACGTTGTCGAGGCCACGAAACGCCTCGATTGCGGCGGACCCTGTGTCGCCGGATGTGGCCCCCACAATCGTCACCCGATCCCCACGCCGGGCAAGGGCTGTCTGGAACAGCTGCCCGATGAGTTGCATGGCAAAGTCCTTGAACGCCAGCGTTGGCCCGTGAAAAAGCTCAAGCAGGAAATGCCCCTGATCCAGTTGCACCAGAGGGGCGCGGGCGGCGTGGCCAAATCCCGCATAGGCGCGGTCGATGCAGCCCCGAAACTCGGTATCTGTGAAGGTGTCGCCGACGAAGGGGCGCATCACGGTATAGGCGATGTCTTCATAACTTTGACCCTGCATCGCGGCGATGGTCTGCGCATCCAGCGTCGGGATCGTTTCGGGCACATAAAGCCCGCCATCGCGGGCAAGGCCGGACAGCATCGCCTCTTCAAAACTCAGGATCGGCGCAGTGCCACGGGTCGAGATATAGCGCATGGGTCAGTCTTTCCGTGCGGGGTTGCGGTTGGATCGCAGGACAAAAAAGGCGGTCATCAATCCCCAGATCGCCGCGAGCGAGAACCATGTCATGGCGTATTGCAGGTGATCGTTGGGAATGCCAGCGCTGTCTACCGGCCAGGGCGTCACGCCCCATTCCGAATCCGACACTGTTTGCGGCGCTTCGCGGAGCACGACCAGAACCGGATCGGTGCCAAGCGCTTCGGCCATTGCTGGCACGTCCCGGGCGAACCAGATGTTGGCGGCTATGTCCGGGTCTGGGGTAAAGCCATCCGCCTCGATCGGCGCGTCCAGATTGCCGATCAGCTTAAGGCGCATCCCTGATGCGCCGACGACGTCGGCCGATTGCGGCTGCCAGCCTGTGTCCACCAACACCTTGCCCTGTCCGTCAACCGCAAAGGGGCGGATGATCCGGTAGACCGGGCCGATGGATTTCCGCGAGGCGAGCATGCGAATATAGCCCTCGCCAAATTGGCCGGTCAGTTCAACAGGCGCGTAGCGGCGAAATTCCGGGGACAGCGCCGCTGCCAATGGCATGGGCGGCGCTGCGATCTCGGCCTCGATGCGGGCCAGAAGATCCTGTTTCCAGGCCAGCCGCTGCACCTGCCAGATCCCGAGGCTGATCAAGATGGACGCGCCACCCAGACCAAAGATCAACAAGAATGCCAACCGCCGCATCGCTCAGCCCAAACTCCAAAGGAAAAGCGCGCCCGGATCCCGCGCGCGCTTTGGTTTTTACGGCCCCTGCCGTGGAATGCAAGTGTGAGGCTTAGCCCGGGACACCCCAAACATAAACCGCGAAGAACAGGAAGAGCCAGACCACGTCAACAAAGTGCCAGTACCAGGCGGCCGCTTCGAAACCCACATGCTTTTCAGGGGTGAAGTGCCCTTTCATCGCGCGGATCATGCAAACGGTCAGAAAGATCGTGCCGATGATCACGTGCAGGCCGTGGAACCCGGTTGCCATGAAGAAGTTGGAATAGAACTTGTCCGCACCAAACTCCCAGCCTTCATGCAGAAGGTGGCCGTATTCGTAAGCTTGCAGACCCGTAAAGGCGATGCCCAGAACGATGCTGATTGCGAGGCCCGCAATCAGATCCTTGCGGTTGTTTTCGTGCACCAGCGCATGGTGTGCCCATGTCACGGCACATCCCGACAACAGCAGGACCAGCGTGTTGATCAGCGGCAGGTGGAATGCATCAACCGGATAGATGTCTGGCGGCACGTAGGTGCTGCCGACATATTCGTTCATCGGATAGATGGCGTGTTTGAAGAACGACCAGAACCATGCTGCAAAGAACATGACCTCGGACATGATGAACAGGATGAAACCATAGCGCAGGCCGATCCGGACAACGGGCGTGTGATCACCCACCTGGCTTTCCGTGACCACGTCGGCCCACCAGCCAAACATGACATAGAGCACTGCGACAAAGCCCATCAGGAACATCCAGGGGCCGGTCAGTTCGATCGATTTGAACAGGATGGTCATGCCACCCGACATCCAGACAACCGCGCCAAACAGCATTACAAAGGCTGCAATAGCCCCAAGAAGCGGCCAGGTCGATGGAGCCAGAATATGGTAATCGTGATTTTTTGCATGGGCCATGGGCCGTCCCTCAGTTCAGGTTGGTGTCTGTCTGCTGTTCGAGGGCCGCGTGGCCTTCGGGCAGATCTATTTGGTAAAACGTATAGCTCAGAGTGATCGAATGCACGTATTTTGCGTCGCGATCCGTCACAATTTCCGGGTCCACATAGAAGGTCACAGGCATCTGCACCCGTTCGCCGGGTGCCAGAACCTGCTCTTCAAAGCAGAAACAGTCGATCTTGGAGAAAAAACCGCCCGCCTCGTAGGGGGCGACGTTGTAGCTGGCTGATCCTGCGACAGGTTTGTCGGTGGGATTGTAGGCCTCGTAAAAGGCCAATCCCGTCTCGCCGATCCGCAATTCCATTTCGCGGGCCATGGGGGTGAACTCCCACGGCATGTTCCGCTCAAGTGAGGCGTCAAAGCGGATCTTGATGGTCTGATCCAGAATTTCGTCCGATGCGACTGCGCTGACGCCCGTTGTGCCGCCAAATCCGGTGACACGGCAGAACCAGTCGTAAAACGGGACAGAGGCCCAGGCCAGACCGCCCATGAACACCACCAGTCCAACGGTCTGAAACACGGTTTTCTGAGGTCCGGACAGTGCCATTACTGCTGCTCCTCGATCCGTGGCAGCTCAAAATCACCGCCCGTGATTTTCACGAAGGTCAGCGCCAGCACCAGCACAACGAAGGCCGCCAGCATCAGCCCGACGCCAATGTTGCGGCCCTTGCGCCGCTGATGGATTTCATGCTCCGCGCGAATACTCATGTCCAGATACCCCATGTGGCAGGCAACATGGCCTCGACCAGAATGGCCCCAAAATGCAGGAACAGATACCAAAGAGACAGTTTGAAAAAGCTCTTCTCGACCTTGTAATCATCCGCTTCCGATTGCGCCTCATCCCGGCGCCAGATGTCAAATGCCCCCTTGAGGAACAGCGCATTCAGAACCAGTGCGGTTGCAAGATAGACAGGACCACCGATGGCCGTGAATGCCGTACCCACAGCTAGGATGACCAGCAGAATGGTATAGACCAGAATGTGCATGCGCGTCGATTTGCGCCCATGCGTTACCGTCAGCATCGGCACGCCCGCGTTGTGGTAATCGGCTTTCATGAACAGAGCGAGTGCCCAGAAATGCGGCGGTGTCCACATGAAGATCAGAGCAAACATCAGCCACGGTTCAATCGCCATGGAGCCGGTTGCAATCACCCACCCGATCACCGGAGGAAAGGACCCGGCCGCCCCACCGATCACGATGTTCTGCGGGGTCGAGCGTTTCAGCCACATGGAGTAGACGACGATGTAGAAAAAGATCGTGAACGCGAGCAGCGCCGCCGCTAGCAGGTTCGCGCTGAGCGCCAGCATCATCACCGACATGCCCGAAAGCGCGAAACCGAGGATCTTCGCCTCGTCCGAGGTGACTTTGCCAGCCGGAATCGGGCGCTTTGCGGTCCGCTTCATCACCTGATCGATGTCCGCGTCCCACCACATGTTCAGCGAACCCGAGGCCCCTGCCCCGATCGCCACAAACAGAATGGATGCAAAAGCAATCACCGGATGGACCGTCACAGGTGCTGCCAGAAGACCCACAAGCGCCGTGAAGACAACCAGTTGCATCACGCGGGGTTTCATCAGCGCGAAATAATCGCCAAGGCTGGCCTCGTCCGTCCGCGCTGTATTTTGAAAGCTGACGTCTGTCATTGCAGTCCTGTGAATTGGAAAAAACGCAAGGCGGTATGACCCCCGCCTTGCATGTTTTGCTTCGGCTTAGTTCGAGGCCACTTGCAAGGTGCGTGGGATGCCCGCGAACTCTTCACGCGCGCCCTCAAGCCAGTCTGCATAAGCCTCTTCGCTGACAACTTTCACAGTGATCGGCATGTAGGCGTGCGCAATGCCGCACAACTCCGAACACTGACCGAAATAGATGCCCTCTT
>CAYGQZ010000148.1:0-10774 GCA_964352055.1 uncultured Rhodobacterales bacterium | reverse complement strand
TGCTCTCGCCGGATTGGGCCAGCGCGCCCAAAGGCGCAACAGCACCCAGCAAGGTGGCCAAAGTCAGGCGGCAAAACGACATGTTGAAGCTCCTCAAAACCGACGCCGGTTATATGTGCGTGCGGCGCACCGCAGTCCCGGCTTTGACGTGTGTTTACAGTGGACGGCACGCACGCGGAAGGGCTCCGCGCATCATTGTGATGCGATGAGCGACACAGCGCTGCGTGAAAGTTTCGGGCACTCGAAACGCTTGGAGTGTTTCGCAGTGGCTTCGCTGGGTGTCCCGGCGGCGCGCCGCTTCACGTCAGCGGCAAAGCCCGCGTTCGATCAGTTTCTGAAGACCCGGATTGGCACGCCCACAAGAAAATCTTCCAAATACGTTGCGCGTCCTTCGTTTCCAAAGCGGTTGTCGGAGCTGAGGCCCGCACCGATCAGTTGGACCACTTCCGGAGAGCTCGCGAATTTCGAATGGCTGCCAGAGGTGGAATCGCTCACCTCTCCGAGGTCGATGACGGTGGCCCCGAACCTTTCAAGCTTTTGCGCTTCGGTTGCGCCAACACGCGGGACACCCCCGGCAATACGCCGCGACAGGCGCAGGGCGGCATCGTCCTCCGAGATCAAGAGATACATCTTTTCGACCAGCGACCGCGGTAGGGCCGCGACCTGGGTTTCGAACAGGTCGATGTCAATGTCGGGCGACGCAAGCACGATGTGCTCAATCCTGCCCGTGTTGACGAGGCGCCCGGATTGCTTTTCGTTGACCAACCCTTCCATGACAAGCAGCGTGCCCATGGAGTGCGCAAAAATATCGACAGTGCGGGCCTTTGTCTGGTTCAGAATCTGGGTCGTCCGATAGAGTTGCGAACGCGCAACAAAGACACTGTTCAGATCATAGACATACTTGCTTCCTGCGGCGGCGGACGCCCAGCTGAACAGGATCGGAACGCCCTGAAAACCGGTATCCTCCACGAATTGCGACAAGCGCAGCACCGCCTCGCTGGCAGAGTTGTTGAATCCGTGCACAAAGAACAGAATCTTGCGGTTTTCGGGGGTGCGCTTGGCCAGTTCACGGTTGACTGAAGTAATAAACGCCGCGTCCTTTTCGTACACTGTCGGATTGATGATCGTGAATTCCGTCCGCGGGTCCGGCGGCAAACGTCTGGGCCGCTCAAGGACGCCTGTCACATGGGTTGGCGGAATGGTGGCGTCGACCGAAGCCAGACCCAGTTCCGGTGCGCGGGCTGCAGAAAACAACGACCCCATGACCTCGGTCGACTCGCGCGTTGTCATGATGAAAATGCGGTGCTTGGACCGCAGGTCCACCGACGAGACCGGGACATCCGGATTAGCGATCCCGATCACGTCTGGCGCGCGCGAACAGCCGACCAGAGCCAGCACCAGTACCATGGCAATCAGGGATCTGGCGGAACCATAAACATTCATGACGTCTCTCCGGGGCACGATCTCAGCTTTGACGCAGCGGCAGGCATGAGTCGACAGTTACAAGCGATCCGCACACTTCTGCAACCTGCTTCGGCCGCCATATCGAACCAAAGGCACGCAAAGATGACAGTTCATCTGAATTTGCTGATCAAGTCACGATCCACGCCGATGACCCGTGTTCGAAGTGCAAGAAAATGCACCTCATGACATCGGCGGCCATGTCGTAACATGCACAACAGCAAGGCTTCCCGACGGCATGTTGAACGCTTTTGGCCTGTCCACTGTCGCGGTTCCGAGCTTGCGTCCTTGAACCCTGAGTGGAACATGGTATTTCCAGCGGACAACTCGAAACAGCCATGGAACTGACAAGTCAGCTTATGGCATCAAATCCCAGTGCCCTATGGCCCAATACTCAAACTGGAGTTTTCACTATGTTCATCACACGGATTGCTGCTGCCGCGGCCGCACTCACCGTCGCCCTGTCCACAACCCTCGCCGCCGAAACCTACACCAAATTCGGTGAAGTCGAAGGCTGGAAGGTCTTTGTCGACGTCGAGAAGAAATCCTGCCTGATCGAAGCGGTCGACAGTGCCGAAAACGTCGTTCAGATGGGTTTGACCGAAGACCGCAGCGTTGGCTATGTCGGTGTTTTCACCAAGGGCGAAACAGCCATCAAAAAAGGCAGCAAGGAAGCTGTCGCCATCCTGATCGGCGAAAACCTATATGTTGGCGAAGCGACCGGGATGCGTGGCAACATCACCAAAGGCTATTCGGGCGGGTATGTCACCAGCGACAACCCGATGTTCGTCAAGGACATCGAACAGCAGTATGAAATGGTTGTTTTCCCAGAAAGCGAATTCTCGTTCATTGTCGATCTGGCCGGGACCAAGAAAGCCATAGCCATGGCACGAGAGTGCAACGCCTCGCTTGTGAACTAAGACAAAGGCCAGGTACTTCTTGCGCTGTTACTGAAAGGCCCCGCTGTTGGCGGGGCTTTTTTTGCGGCCGCCTCACGCAGGCCCGGACCGGTCAGACGTTTCGGTCAGGGGATCGGGCAGACAGCGCCCTCAATCCAGCTCGGTCCATGGCCATGGCTTGACCTCGCTTGCTGCCGTCTGAAACCGGGCCGCCTTGGCCAACCAGATGCCAAGGTCAGTGCCGAAGTCGGCAAGCCGTTCGTTCGGTTCCTTGTTGTTCACAAGCATGATCACGAACTGCACGACAGTCGCCACCCCAAGCACGGTTTGCGCAATCGACATCATGAAGGCAATCAACAGCATATAGATCAACCGGATAAACAGATTTTCCGGTTGATCGGGCTCGTTCTGTTCGCCGTGCATTCGGCCTTCGATCTTTTCGTCCGCGTCTTGCATCCTTGTGTCCCTTGGTCTCAATGTCCTGACTATTGGGCGGGTTTAACCGAAGCCCCACGGAAACTGCACTTAATTCGTATCATCCGCGCGCGATTAGCCCTGTTTCCCCGCCGCCCTTGCGGCATAGATTGGCACGCAGGAACAATCCTTTGCAACATGTGAGGTGCACCATGAAACGACGCCAATTTCGAAAAGATGGAAAAACCGTTTCAGAGGTGGGGTTGGGCTGCTGGAGTTTTGGTGGCTCTTACGGCCCCACGACCGAGGCGGAATCGCACAACACGCTGGCAGCGGCGCGCGACATGGGCGTGGACTTGCTGGATACGGCAAATATCTATGGAATGGGCGTATCCGAAGAGGTCATAGGATCGTTTCTGAAAGGCAACCCGGGCGGATTTACCATCGCGACCAAGGCGGGGATTCAACCCGCTTCAGCAGACTGCCCGCGTGGGTTCAACAACAAGCCCGAATTTTTGCGCGGCGCGTTGGAAGCATCGTTGACCCGGTTGGGTCTGGATCACGTCGATCTTTATTACATGCACCGCCGCGACGCGGATGTCGAAATCGAAGACGTCATGGCAACGCTGCTGGCCTTCAAGGCCGAGGGCAAGATCGGCGGCATCGGTTTTTCCGAAATCTCGCCCGCCAGTCTGCGCCGCGCGGTCGCCGTTGGCCCTGTGGACGCTGTGCAAAGCGAGTATTCGCTGTGGTCCCGCCAGCCCGACCTTGGCCTCATCCAGACCTGCAAGGACCTGGGCGTTGCCTTTGTCCCCTTCTCCCCTTTGGCGCGGGGCATGTTTGCGCCCACCCCGCCAGACCCAAGCAGCTTTCCCAACGGGCACTTTCGCGTCGGGACACCGCGATTCACGGAACCGAATTTCAGTCTCAACGTGAAACAGATCGAAGCCTTCAAAGCCCTGGCGCATGATCTGGACACATCCATGATCGTGCTGGCCATCGCATGGTGTCTGGCCCGTGGCGATCACCTGATCCCGATCCCCGGCACAAGGTCTGCCGCACATCTTGAGGAATGCGTGAAAGGGAGCCACTTTGCCATGACGGACGAAATCATGGCCCGGATAGACGCTGTCTTGCCCGTCGGTTGGGCCCATGGCGACAGGTACAGCCGGGACCAGTGGCCGGGTGTCGAAGGCTACTGCTAGACCCGTCAGTTGATCTCGGGCTCTGGCACTGGCGCGCCGAATTCCGTGCGCAGAAAGTCGAAGTCGCAGCCCTTGTCCGCCTGCTCGATATGTTTGGAAAAGACCCAGCCATAACCGCGCTGATAGCGCGGCTCGGGTTGCACCCAGGCGGCACGCCGCGCCGCCAGTTCCGCGTCGGTCAGGTCCACATTCAGGCTGCGGTTTGGCACGTCGAGGCTGATCATGTCGCCTGTTTCGATCAGGGCCAGAGGGCCGCCGACAAAGGCCTCAGGCGCCACATGCAGGATACAGGCGCCATAGCTTGTCCCGCTCATCCGCGCATCGGACAACCGCACCATATCCCGGTGCCCTTCGTTGAGCAGTTTTTGCGGCATCGGGATCATCCCCCATTCCGGCATGCCCGGCCCCCCTTGCGGACCTGCGTTGCGCAGAATCAGGACATGGTCGGCGGTGACCGGGGCATTCGGATCGTTGATGATGTCCTTGAGATCAGCATAGCTGTCGGCCACGAGTGCCGGGCCGGTGTGGGTCATGAATTTTGGGTCCATCGCGGCCGGTTTGATCACCGCCCCGTCCGGTGCAAGATTGCCTTTCAGAACCGCCAGCGACCCTTCGTGATAGACCGGGTTGGACAGCGGGCGAATGACGTCCGCGTTGTAGTTCGGCGCATCCTTGATCCCGTCGCCAAGCGGACGACCCGTAACTGTCACAGCCGATAAATCCAGCTTGTCGCCCAATTCGTTCATCAAGGCAGGCAGGCCGCCTGCATAGAAAAAGTCTTCCATCAGGTAGTCCTGACCCGAGGGCCGGATATTGGCGATCACCGGCGTTGTGCGCCCGATGGCGTCCAGATCATCCAGTTCCAACGGCACGCCCGCGCGCCGGGCCATGGCAATCAGGTGGATAATCGCATTGGTCGAACAGCCTGTCGCCATGGCAACGGTGACGGCATTGCGGGTGCTGGCAGGCGTGATGATCTTGTCGGGCGTCAGATCCTCCCAAACCATGTCGACAATACGGCGCCCGCAGGCCGCACTCATGCGCTGGTGCCCTACATCTGGGGCCGGGATCGAGGACGCCCCCGGCAGACACAGGCCAAACCCTTCGGCAATCGCCGTCATGGTGCTGGCCGTGCCCATGGTCATGCAATGGCCGTAGGACCGCGCGATGCCGCTCTCGATCCCCTGCCACTCACGTTCCGAAATGTTGCCCGACCGGCGCTCATCCCAGAATTTCCAGGCGTCCGAGCCTGAGCCAAGGGTTTTACCCGCATAGTTACCGCGCAGCATCGGACCGGCCGGCAGAAAGACAAAGGGGATGCCCATCGACACGGCCCCCATGACCAGCGCCGGGGTCGACTTGTCACAACCGCCCATCAGCACGGCCCCGTCCACCGGGTTGGAGCGCAAGACCTCCTCGACTTCCATCGCGACCATGTTCCGATACAGCATGGCCGAGGGTTTCAAAAGCTGTTCACCCAGCGAATGCACCGGGATTTCAACGGGCATACCGCCCGCTTGCAGGATGCCTTTCTTGACGAACTCCACCCGGTCCTTGAAGTGCATGTGACAGGGTTGCAGTTCGGACCACGTGTTCAAAATCGCAATAACCGGCTTGCCTTGCCAATCCTCATGCGACAGCCCCATCTGCAGGGCGCGTGACCGATGCCCGAAGGACCGCAAATCATCCGGGGCGAACCAACGGGCCGATCTGAAATCCTTGTATTCCTTTTTCGTCATCGGTCTTTCCCCCTTGGATTGGCCACATGGCCACTGTGCCCACGGATCACGCAGGGCTCAAGGATCCCTGCAACAGCTTGGCGGATCGGCTCAGTTCACCGCAACAGGCCGCGACCGCATCCGCTTGGCCGTCTCGCGCTCCGCGCGCTTGCAGCGCATGGGCGGCAGATCGCGGTCCATCAGGTCCATATCCTCAAGCACCATATCGCCCATCTGTTTGAACGCCACATCCATCGCCCCTGCCCGGTGGGCCGACCGGATAAAACCGGAAAGCTGGCGCACCGGGTGACCCTGCGGCATCGGTTCTTGCGGAAAAACATCGCTGGCGGCCACGATATGACCGCGTGCAACAGCCGCGATCAGCGCATCGAAGTCGACAACCTCGGCCCGGCTGAGCAGGATGAACGCCGCGCCCTTGCGCATGCGGGCAAAGCTCTCGGCGCCCAGAAAGTTCTGGTTTTCAGAGGTGACTGAGGCCACGACAAACACGAAATCCGACTGCTCCAGAACCTCGTCCAGCCCGGCGGGTGTGACCTCCTGATCCACCAGCATCGACGGCGGCACCCAAGGATCATGCACCTTGATGTTGCAGCGAAACCCGGCAAGCAGGCGGCGCAAGGCCTTGCCCAGATCGCCAAAGCCGACAATCCCCACATCCGCCCCGGACAGGAGCCGCGCGGCGTGATTTCCGTCACCGCCCCACTTTTCGCGGCCTTCGCGAAAGTCCGTGTCCGCCTGCGTCACGCCGCGCGCCAGATCAAGGGCCAGCGTCAGCCCCAGTTCCGCCACCGGCAGGGCAAAGACGGCCCCCGTCGTCAGCACATGAATGCCGCGCCGGAACACCTCATCATAGGGCATGTTGTCGATCAGGTTCGATTCCACGTTCAGCACGGCGCGCAGCCCGCGCATCTGCGCGAGGGTCTCAGCCGAGATCGGCGGCTGGCCAAGGATGTAGCGTGCAGATGCCAGCGTATCGCCATCCAGATCCGCGACCTTGTCGGCTGAGGTTTCGATAAGGTCATATTTGGTGCGCAGGTCCTGCAAACGCGCGTCCGTAAAGATCAGGTCGAGCGTCCGAGGCTCCGGTGCGCAAATCACCAATGGCTTGCCCGTTGACGTCATGAATGCCCTCCCGCATTTCGCAAATCTGCGATGAGTGCCGAAGTAGCACTGAACGCGGCGCGTACTCTAGGGTGAAATGAACTCCACCGGCCAGGACTCTGCCTTGCATGATCTGAAAATTGCGCCAAGCTGGAGAGAGGCTTTCCAACAGTTGGGACACACGCGCATGCCATCCGAAATTGATCTGGTGATACGGGACGGTTTGATCGTGACGCCGGACGGGATCGTCGAGGGCGATCTTGCGATTGCCAATGGCCGCATCCTGTCCGTGGGCGCGCCTGTTGCTGAGGCCAAAGCCGTTGTCTCCGCACAAGGCAACCTCGTCTTGCCGGGCGGCGTCGATACGCACGCTCATATCGAACAGATGTCAGGCATGGGCCAGTGGAATGCCGATACGTTCGAGACCGCCACAAAATCGGCCGCCATGGGTGGCACCACCAGCGTCATTTCCTTTGCAGCGCAGAACAGGGGCCAGACGCTGGCCGACACGGTGGCTGGTTACGCCGCCCGCGCGGTGCGGGGCGCAATGATCGATCACGCATTCCATATCACGGTGACAGACCTCACCGCGCCTGATTTCGATGCGGATCTGGGTGCTTTGATTGGCAAGGGGCACCGCTCTATCAAGGTGTTTACGACCTACAACATCCAGCTCAGCGACGCTGAAATCCTGCATACGCTGGCCTTGGCGAAACGGCATCGCGCACTGGTCTGCGTGCATGCGGAAAACGACGCGATCATCGCGCGGGCCATGGCGGATCTGATCGAAGCTGGTCACACAGCGCCGCGCAATCATGCGCGCTCCCGCCCGCGCATGGCCGAGATCGAGGCGATCGAGCGGATGTGCCGCTTTGCCGAATATCTCGAACAGCCGGTGATGATCTTTCATGTCTCAACCTCGGAAGGGGCCGAAGCGGTGCGGCAAGCACAAAAACGCGGCGCGCCGGTCTGGGCCGAAACCTGCCCGCATTACCTGATGATGACCGCAGACGTTCTGGACAAGCCGGGGTCGGAGGGGGCCAAGTGGATGTGCTCGCCGCCGCAGCGGACCGAAGCGGATCAGGCAGCGCTGTGGGCTGCACTTGCGGACGAGACGCTGTGCCTTGTGTCGTCGGATCACGCGCCCTACCGCTATGATGCAAGTGGCAAGCTCGCTGCCGGGCCCGACGCAGGCTTTCACCAGATGGCAAACGGACTGCCGGGACTTGAGACGCGTTTGCCGCTTTTGTTTGACGCCATGGTCACAGGCGGAAAGGCGGGGCCAGAGGCCTTTGCCCGGATCACCGCCACCCGCCCGGCGCAGCTTTATGGGCTGCAAAACAAGGGCGCGATTGCCCAAGGGATGGATGCCGATCTTGTCCTTTGGGATGCGCAGAAAACGGTGACCTTTGGTGCCAATGACTTGCACGACAATGTGGGCTACAATCCGTGGGAAGGGCGCACCGTCACCGGCTGGCCGCAGCATGTCTTTCTGCGGGGCCAATACCTTGTGCGCGAGGGTCAGTTTCTGGGCGCGCCCGGCGCAGGCAAGTGGATTGACCGGCCGGAACTGGCGACCCGGTCTGACGGCACGCTTGGACCAAAGTGAACGCCATCAATTGGGCCTGTCGAACTGCGTTCGGCTTAGCCTGCGTTGCGCCGGACATCGCTGGGCGCATGGCCGAACAAAGCGCGAAAGGCGCGGGTCATCGCGCTGGCGTTTTCGTACCCGCAGCGCTGCGCGATCTCGGAAATCGGCAGGTCCGTGTTCATGGCCAACTGGCGCGCGCGGGTGAGCCGCAAGTGGCGATAGACCGCCTGTGGCGAGGCCTGCAGCGCCGAACCCATGCGCTGTTCAAGCGTCTTTTGTGTACAGCCGACGGCGCGCGCCAGATCCGGGATGCGCAACGGCGTCTCGACACTGTCCTGCATCAGCGCGAGCGCGCGATTGACCGACTTGCCGCCCTTGATCGTGGACGGCAAGCGGTGATCCAAAGCATCGCGTGACATGAACAGCTGCGACACGTCCATGGCGAGCAAGGGGCCGTGTTCCCCCGCGATCAGGTGGACGATCAGATCAAAGGCGGCCATGGCGCCCGAGCAGGTGATCCGGTCCCGATCCATGACAAAACGCTCACGTATGGCGTCAACCTCCGAAAAGCGTTCGGCAAATGGTATGAGCTCGTCCCAATGGATCGTGGCCCGGTATCCGTCCAGCAAGCCCGCCTGTGCCAAAAGCCAACTGCCCATGTCAAAACCCGCCAGACAGCGATAGCGCCGGGCGACCTGGAGCAGGGCGCGGCTGGCATCGCGCGGCGCAATCCGCCGCACACCATAGGACGGCATGACAACCAGGGTATCGCCCGTGGTGTCCCCGAGACGCCCGTGCGGGGCCACCTGCAATCCGCTGGAGCTTTGGACCGATCCGCCCTGCAGCGTGTAAAACCGCCATGCATAGAGATCACGCCCCGCCAACGTGTTGGCCGCCCGCAACGGCTCGACCGTGTTGGCGAGGCAATGGTTGGAAAAGGCGTCGAACAGCAGGATGTCGAAACAGCGCGGTTTGAATGTGGTTTTTTGCGAGAATGGCATGATCAACGCCTATCTCTGCACAGCGGGTTCAGGCAAGCCCGGATTTCATCGCAGCGTATATCTTGAAGAGGCCCGCCATGCATTTTGGTCTGTCCGACGAACAGGAAATGATCGTCTCAACCGTTCGCAGTTTCGTGGAAAAGGAGATCTATCCCCACGAGGCCGAGGTGGAACGCACCGGCGAGGTGCCCGCGGACCTGGCCGAAACGATCAAGCACAAGTGCATGGATCTGGGCTTTTATGCCTGCAACTTCCCCGAAGAGGTGGGCGGGGCCGGGCTCAGCCACGTGGATTTCACGCTGGTTGAGCGCGAATTGGGCCGGGGTTCGATGGCGCTCACGCATTTCTTTGGACGCCCGCAAAACATCCTGATGGCCTGCGAAGGCGATCAGCGGGAACGCTATCTGCTGCCTGCCGTGCGCGGCGAGCGTATGGACGCGCTGGCGATGACCGAACCCGGGGCCGGATCGGACGTGCGCGGCATGAAATGCAGCGCGGTGCGCGACGGGGGCGATTGGGTCATCAACGGCTCGAAACACTTCATTTCCGGCGCCGATCACGCCGATTTCTTTATTGTTTTCATTGCAACTGGCGAAGACGACACCCCGAGTGGGCCCAAGAAACGGATCACGACCTTTCTGGTGGATCGGGGCACACCGGGCTTCGAGGTGCGCAAGGGCTACAATTCGGTCAGTCACAAGGGCTACAGGAACTGCATCCTGGATTTTGACGATTGCCGCCTGCCCGACGCGCAGGTTCTGGGTGCCGTGGATGGTGGTTTTGCGGTGATGAACGAATGGCTCTATGCCACGCGGATCACGGTTGCGGCCTTTAGCGTCGGTCGGGCCCGGCGCTGTTTCGATTATGCGCTGAATTATGCCGCGGAGCGCAAACAGTTCGGCCAGCCCATCGGCAAGTTCCAGGGCGTCGGGTTTCAGATTGCTGACATGATCACCGAGATTGACGCAGCCGACTGGCTCACCCTTGCCGCTGCCTGGCGGCTGGACGAAGGCTTGCCCGCCAATCGCGAGATTGCTTCGGCCAAGCTTTATGCAAGCGAGGCGCTGGCCCGTGTGACCGACACCACCTTGCAGATCTTTGGTGGCATGGGGTTGATGGACGACTTCCCGATCGAGCGGTTCTGGCGCGATGCGCGCGTGGAGCGCATCTGGGACGGCACATCAGAGATCCAGCGCCACATCATTGCGCGGGATCTGTTGCGGCCATTGGGGGCATAGAGATGCCGGTTGGACGTATTGTGAGTGGCGGAGGGGGGGGGGGGGGGGGGGCGGCGCCCCCCCCCGCCCCCCCGCCCGCTGCGCGGTGCGGTGCGGTGGAGTGATCACCTCGCCATCGCGGGAGA
>CAYGQZ010000147.1:0-10804 GCA_964352055.1 uncultured Rhodobacterales bacterium | reverse complement strand
GTTCGCCAAGGGCGATGGCCTTGCCGTTGCCGATAAAGGGGAATTTGCCGACCTTTACGGTATAGCCCGCGTCCTTGGCCTTGGCTTCGGTCAGGCCAACGCTTGCCACTTGCGGATGGCAATAGGTGCAGCCTGCAATCGAGTTGGGTTTGATCGGGTGAACGTCATTCTTGCCTGCGATCAGTTCGGCCACCATGACACCCTCGTGGCTGGCCTTGTGGGCGAGCCAGGGCGCGCCCGCAATATCACCGATGGCATAGAGGCCATCCACGCCCGTACGGCAATATTCGTCCGTGACCACATGCGTTCGGTCAATTTTGACCCCCAGCGCTTCCAGCCCGAGGTTTTCGGTATTGCCGACGATCCCCACAGCAGAAATGACCGTGTCAAAGTCCTGTTTCTCGACCTTGCCGCCCACTTCGATATGCGCGGTCACCTTGCCCTTGGCACGATCCAACTGCTTGACCATCGCCTTTTGCATGATCTTCATGCCTTGTTTCTCAAAGGCCTTCTTGGCAAACGCGCTGATTTCTTCATCTTCCACCGGCAACACGCGGTCCATCACCTCGACTACGGTCGTGTCCGTGCCCAATGTGTTGTAAAAACTGGCAAATTCGATGCCAATGGCACCCGATCCGATGACCAGAAGTTTCTTGGGCATCCGCTTGGGCGTCAGGGCCGCACGGTAGGTCCAGACCAACTCACCATCGGCCTCAAGACCCGGCAGTTCGCGGGCCCGCGCCCCGGTTGCAAGGATGATGGCCTTGGCCGTTAGGTCTTCGGTGCCCTTCTCGGTCTTGACCGTAACCTTGCCCTTGAACGGAATTGTGCCTTCGCCCATGATGACCGTTACCTTGTTCTTTTTCAGCAGATGGGCCACCCCACCGGACAATTGCCCGGCAACTTTCCGCGACCGTTGGACCACTGCGTCGAGGTCATAGTCGATCTTTTCTGCTTTCAGGCCAAATTCCTTGGCGCGGTGCATCAGGTGAAACACTTCGGACGAGCGCAGCATCGCCTTGGTCGGAATGCAGCCCCAGTTCAGGCAAATGCCGCCGAGGTTCTCACGTTCCACCACGGCGACGGTCAAGCCCAATTGGGCAGCGCGAATGGCAGCCACATAGCCCCCGGGCCCGGAGCCGATCACCACCACATCAAAAGATTTCGCTGCCATTTCAGAGCCCTCATGGATTGTCGGTCAAAACTAGTTTACCGTTAAACCACTTTCATGGATTCCTCAACATCCGGAAATCGCAACACGATGACTGTTCATCAGGTTTTGGTGGCGATTGCCCGTCGGTCCGGAATGACCTTAATGATGATCCGGAATCTGCGGGCCGGTTGTTTGATCTGAAACAAAGCAGATCCTGTCGAGTGCACTCATAATTGCCTCTCATTTCACCCCGCTGCATGAGGCGCGACATGAAAATCATTATTCTTTTCGAAACCTGCGAAGGGCAGACTGGCAAGATCGTCGATTTCATCGCCGACAAGGTCCGGGCGTTTGGTCATGACGTCACCACGTTTAACATGGCCGACACGTCCGCAGCGCCCTCGCTCGCGGATGCTGACAAGATCATCCTTGCCGCACCGGTGCACGAACGACGTCATCCCAAAGCCTTCGAAGCCGCTGTTACCGCATCTGCCAAGGACCTGTCGAACAGCCCGACACTGCTGCTGTCCGTAAGCCTGAAGGCGGCGTTTCCGAACGGTCTGGAAGACGCGCAGGATTATCTGATCGAGATGAAGATGCGCACCGGGCTGACCACTTCGCAGGATGCACTTGTCGCAGGCGCAATACGCCCCGGCAGCTATGACTACTACCAGTCGCAGATTTTGGGGCATGTGGTTCTGGAAGGGCAGAACGTGGCGATCACCGATGGCATCAAGGAGTTCACCGATTGGGATGCACTGGCAACAACTGTTGAGTCATTCCTGAACAATCGCACGCAACCATAGTTTGCACTTGCAGGAGTTCTTCACGCGAAACGTGGCAGGTCATGACTGTCTCGGCCACCCGGATTGCGTCCCGGCGCAAGAAAGCAGACCCGGCTTCAGGCTGCGACGGCCCTCTGCTCCAGGTTTCGGACGATGTGTTGATATCCACCGGCATCGATATGCGCCAGTTCGGCACTTGTCGACCGTCGCCCAAGCGCCGCGTTGCGATGTGGGAAGCGGCCGAACTGGCGAATGACCTCTCGGTGCGCCCGGGCGTGCAGCAAGAAACTCGTGTTGTCGAGACGGTCATGTATCAGACGCACCGCGCGATCCTGATCACACAGGTTTTCCGAATGCTCAAGCGGCATATAGAAGAAGTGGCGCGCGCTGACTTCTGTCCGCAAGTCCCACCCTTTTGCGATGGCGGATTTTGCAGCCACCAATGCAGCACGGTCGGTTGAAAAGGCACGCCTATCGTCGCGGAACATGTTGCGCGGAAACTGATCCGTCAGGATGATGTAGGCCAATGCACCGTTGGGGTATGTCAACCAGAACGAAAACTTGCCTTCTGTCGCCCTTTGCCAGGTCTCCTCAAAACGCGACCGTATGGCTTCGTCCAGCGCTTCGTCGGCTGTAAACCATTGCTCTGGTGTACACTCGTCCAACCAGAAACGCAAAATATCATCCGGACCCTGCATGGTACCCACTCCAACCAAATTTTGTGCCCCCGCACCCACGTGCGTACAGTTTTTTCACGCACAGGCCCAATCACGAAATACGACAACGCGACACATTGCCCGCATCAGTTGTCCCTTTCTGACCTAAATTCAGCCCATTCGGCCTTGTTTTCAGGTCTGTTGGCATATTCCTGCGCATACTCCATCGACAAGGGCGTGGCCGAAGCCTGCGACAAGACCACGAACGGGCCTGTTTCCTTGACAGGAACAGAGGGTCGGCGGGTGGATCGGTATGTTGCGTAAACGACAAGCACCACGAACAGCACCGCCGTGAACATGTAGAAGCCCGATGGACCCACCTTTTCCATCAACGCGCCCACAACGATCGGTCCAAAGACCGCCCCAAGCCCGTTGATGAAAAGCAACCCACCCGAGGCTGCCGCCATGTCTTCGTGTTTCAGAAAGTCGTTGGTGTGGGCAATCAGCAGCGAATAGAGCGGGTTCGACATGCCTCCGACCAGAAAGGCCGACACCAGCAACATGTTGAAATCTGCCCCGAACAGAATTCCGATCACGGACCCGATCGCACCGATCGCCGAGACGAAGATGATCAAAACCCGGCGATCCATACGGTCCGATATCCAACCGATCGGATATTGCAGGATCACCGCGCCGACAAAGAAGGTCGCAACGAAGGTCGAGATTTGGGCGATGCTCAGTCCGGCCTGCGCACCGTAGACCGACGCCATGCCGAACTGGGCGGAAAACACACCCCCCAGGATCGCCATACCAAAGCAGCCCAGCGGCGACAATACTGCCAGTTGTTTCAGTGTCATCGGTTTGGTCGTTTCAAAGGCCGGTGTCGGACTGATCGACAGCAAGATCGGCGTGATCGCGATTGAGACCAGCACGGAGGGGATCACAAAGAGGACAAAGCCGGACGGGTCCGCCGCCAGCAAAAGCGCCTGACTGGCGACGATACCAAGTGTCTGAACGATCATGTAAAGCGACAGCGCCTTTCCCCGGTTTTCGTTGGTCGCCGCTTCGTTCAGCCAGCTTTCGGCCGTGACATACACTGCGGAAAAACAAAACCCGATGACCACACGCCCCACCGCCCAGAACCACGGATCAGCAAAGGTGGGGTAAAGGATCATCACGGCCGAGATCAGCGAGGCCAGCGCCGCAAACACGCGCACATGCCCCACCCGCCGAATCATACCCGGTGCCATCTGGCTGCCGCCCAGAAACCCCGCGAAATAGGCCGACATGACAATCGACATTTCAAAGGTCGAGAATCCTTCGATCTCGCCGCGGATACCCAGCAGAGTGCCTTGCATCCCGTTGCCCACCATCAGCAGGCCGATGCCAAGCAATAGCGCCCACGCGCTCGTCAGAACTTGAACCATGTTTCGCGTCTCCTGAGCGGTGCTGTCACGGCGGGTGCCATGAGTGCCTGAAGTTCGTCGCAAGCAGTAGCGACCAATTATGTCGGTTTTGCGGATTTCCGATCCGGCAGCAGCAATGAGGCATCGCCGTAAGAGAAAAATCGATAACTTTGCGCAACCGCATGCGCATAGATCCGGCGCACGCGATCCTGCCCCATCAAAGCTGAAACCAGCATCATCAAAGTCGATTTGGGCAGGTGAAAATTGGTCATCAGCCCATCCGTCACAGCAAAGTCGAACCCGGGGTAGATAAAGATATCCGTGTCGCCTTCCCAGGCTGCGATCCCGCAATCGCGCGCCATGGTTTCAATAAGGCGCAACGCCGTTGTGCCCACGGGAATGACCCGCGCGCCGCGGTTCTTTGCGGCGGCGATGTCAGCAGCGGCGGAAGCGCTAACCTGCCCCCATTCGGCATGCATCTTGTGGGTGGTGACATCCTCGACCTTGACCGGCAGAAAGGTGCCCGCACCCACATGCAGCGTCACGTGAGTGAATTCAACACCCCGCTCGGACAGTTTCCGCAACAAGGCCGCGTCAAAATGCAAGGAGGCCGTGGGCGCCGCAACTGCGCCGCTGTGCCGGGCCCAAACCGTCTGATAGTCGACCTTGTCCTGCGCATCCGCCGGGCGTTTGGCGGCAATATATGGTGGCAGCGGCATGGCGCCGGCCTCGGCCAGCGCTTTGTCGAAATCATCGCCCGTTACATTGAACCGCAGGTGCCCTTGTCCGTCATCGATATGTTCCAGCTTGGCCGAAAGCTTGTCCGAGAATAAAACGTCCTCACCAATCCGCAGTTTTTTCAATGGCTTGATCAAAGCGGACCAGGTGCCATCCGCCCGTGGCTCAAGCAAGGTGACCTCAATTTTGGCACGGGTCGCGCCTTGGGCGCTGTCACGATGGCGCGCGCCAGTCAGCCGGGCCGGAATCACACGCGTGTCATTGAGCACCAACAGGTCACCCGGTCGCAGCCATTCCACCAGATCGGTGACGATTGCGTCGTGGATCGTCTCCCCATCTGCGACCAGAAGGCGTGCGGAGGACCGCGGCACCGCAGGTCGCGTCGCAATCAGGCCTTCGGGCAGATCGAAATCAAAATCACTCAGCTTCATGGCGCAGCGTTTAGCTAGGCTGTCAGCGGTCATCAACCCGTTGCAGACGATCTTCAATCAATTGGTTCGAGGTTGGCGGGGGCGGCGTGGTCGGGACAAAGGCCTCTGGCGGCGCAGGTGTCGATCCCTCGCCTTCGACACGTGGAACCTCGGGCGGTGCGGCCCGGAAGAGTTCCCGGAACAGACCCGGCGTCAGCGCAGACATCGGATTGACGGTCACCTGCGGTGCGTTCGCCGTGCCGCGCAGTGTATAGTTGAAACCAATCAACCCTTCGCCCTTTCGCGTGAAAATGCTGCCGACCTGGTTCAGCACATAGATCGGAGAGATCACGCCCTGCATGTCCAGAATGGCATTGGCCACGTCAAACGTCCCGTCCATCGACAAGCCCATGGACGGGCCCACCGCGCTTGCCCGCGACAAGATCACAGAGGATGGCGTCAGGCGGAATGCGGCGTCGACTTCGCTGAACCGGATGCCGCCACCTTGCATCTGATCCAGAATGCCCACGACACTCATCGTGTTGAGCAAGGCCGCGATGGCTGGCGCATCCTGAATGCTGGTATCCGTAACAGTCAAAGTGCCGTCAAACGATGCGTCCCCCACAGGCAGCAATGTCAACGACAGCGCGCCGCCCCGCGCCTGTTTCAGAATACCCGCCGCGCCTGCGACGCCACCTGCATCATCGGAGTTGATGCGAATGGCACTGCGCCCGCCTTGCGGCAGGACCTCTCCGCGAATGGGCGCGCCGCCATTGACGCGCGCATCAAACGCACCGCCAAGACCACCGGCAAGGTTGAAAGTGCCTGCAAGATCGGTCAGCGCGATGGCATCCGTGATCTGCAATCGGTCAAGTGCCAGTGTTACAGGTCTGTCGCCTTGAGTGCTTTGACCTGCGGTATTGCGTCTGTCCGAACTGCCGAAATTCGCCGCGCGCAAATCCAGCGTCCCGCCGCGGACGACAACGGCCGGGGCGACGCCACTGCCACGGCCCAACAGATCAACGGCCCCCTGCATCCACCCGCCGACGCGTACCGTGTCAAAACGGGCGCGCCCCAAGCCTCCTGCGCCTGACAGGCTGATGTTCCCAGCGGCAAACAGGCCAGGCGCATCAATGCTGAGCGCGTCGACGCGAGGGGCTGCCCCCAAAACGCCTGCGACGGACAGCGCGCCCGCAGAGTTGGCCGCCTTGCTCCAGTTGATCGGGGGCGCAGACAGGCGCAGTCCGGTAAGGTCACTTTCCAGCAGAAAACTCGGCGCACCGCCGCCCGAAGGCAGTTCCAGCGCAATGCGGCCAGACCCCTGCCCCGAGACCATCCCGGCAGGCAGTCCGATCCGGAATACGTCGATCGTCTGTGCGGACAGTTCAAGCGCGCCGACAAGTGTGCTGGGTTGCCCGGGCGTGCCGAGCGGTTTGGACCAGACAACGTCAAATGCAACCCCATCCAGTGTGCCGGGGCCGGAAATGTCCACCCCCATATTGTCCGCCCTCAAACGCAGTGTCTTGGCCTCAAGCGTGCGGCCGTCAATCAGTGTTGTACTCACGACATCGCTGGCCGTCCCGGACACGCTGAACCGGAAATCAGGCGGTTTGAGCCCTTTTCGAAGCGGCATCGCCAGCGTCCCTGCGACTTGCAACCGCCCGTCCGCCACAGACGGGACACGCCCCGCTTTCTGCATCAGCGACAATGGCGGCTGATCCAGCAGCGACAACATAGCTGTCACTGTTCCCTTTGTCTCGATGCGCACAACACCGGGCGCACCCGGGCCCGCCGTCACGTCGGGAATGATGAACGAAGAGCCTGCAAGCTCGACAATACCACCTTCCGCAGCTTTGACATGCCCCTGATCGATGGACACGACAAACCGATTGTCAAACAGACTGACCGTACCATTTGCCTCTTGGAGCAGCGGCAAATTGCGGGCATAGCGTACCTCCGCATCTTCATAGGCAAAGCCGATAAAGGCGTTCGGCGGCGTGTTGGGCCCATCCCGCAATGCCAGGTCCAGATTGCGCAACTGGCCTGCGAACACGTTCTTGGCGACCCAATCCCGGCTGCGCGGTTTGACCCCTTCCGGCCACAAGGTCAACAAGCGTTCGGGCGACAATCCATCCATTTGCGCGTCCACGCTATAGCTCCACCCTGTCGGCTCGGCGGCAAGCGAGCCTTTGACATGCAAGGTCTGGCCCTGATCGCGAAACAACGACTGTCCCACATGCAGGCGAAACGGCGAAAGCGTCAGGCGAAAATCCATCTCGGCGGAGTCGATGGCCACCGCTTCTTCGTAGACACTGTTGGGATTGGCGGTCAGCGTGCTGGTCCGAAACTGGCCGACCAGATCTTCGAGGATGCCTGCCTCACTCACGCCCATGAAGGCCTGGCCCGCCATTGCGCCAGTGATCCAGGCGCTGTCCACAGAGAGTTCGTCAAAGGTCAGAACGCGCAAGTCGGGATCATAGCTGAAATAGCTGCGCGCCGACGCAAATGGCACAGGCTGCGTCGCATCGGTTGGCTGTATCACGCCCTGGCCAATCGCCAACGTGGCATTGAGCGGGCGAAATGCGCCGGTATCGGAAATGCCGCCCCGCATCGCCCCCGAGATCGGAGCCCGCAGCACGTCAAGCCATGCAAATGGCGGCGCCAGTGCCGCAATATCGCCTGCATCTACATCCGTGATTGCGACGCCAAAATCAGCTTCAGACTCGCCGATTTGGCTTTCGTAATTCGCCGCCAGTGTTGCCACCCCCTGCCCGCCGCTGAGCAGCGCCAGATCCGCGTTTATGCGCAAGGTCGCGCCGTCCCGTTCCAAATCGACACGACCGCCGTCGATCGTCCATCGTCGAGAAGACCGCAGATCTTCGACCTGTAATGTCAGCGCCTGCACTTCTGCCCGGGTCAGCGCGGACAGAACGGGCAAGGACAGAACGGCATCCAGGCGTTCGATCAGTTCCGCAAATGTCGCGGCCTGTTGCGTGGGCGCCGACAGATCAAGCCCCCCCGACAAGACGACCGATCCGTCCACACGTCTTTGCAACCGGGCAAATACGCCGCTGACACTGACGTCCGCCAGCAAGGCCCGCCCATTCAGAATTTCATCAAGCGACAGGCCCGCGCGCACTTCGGCAAACGCAACGATTTCCGCACCGTTCTGGCTCACCAGTCGCACGTTGGACATGCGCAAGCGCGGCTTGATGCCTGCATCGACCACAACGTCCAAGGCATCAAAACGCAAGTCCACGTCCCCGAGAGCGATCGAGGCGCGCGCCTCGATCTGGTCGCGCACCCAGTCGGGCGCGGCAATTGTGCGTCCGATCGCGAAATAGAATGCGATGCCCGCCAAGGCGATCAGGACACCCAAAAGGACAGAACTGGCAATCAAATGCCGTCGCCACATGCTTTTGCGCCGCGTGCCTTGCGGTTGTTTTTTTGGTTCTGCGCTGCTCATGCCTTTATTCTTGCCCGGTCAGCCCTATCATGCCAGTCACATCTTTCCCCATGATCTCACAAAAGGCCACATGATGCTCGAAATTGCGACCCCAGCCCCCGATTTCACTCTGCCACAAGGAGACGGAACCGAAGTCACGCTGTCCGCGCTCAAGGGTGCGCCGGTCGTTTTGTTCTTTTATCCGCGCGATGACACCCCGGGCTGTACCAAGGAATCCATCGCCTTCTCGGAAGGCCTCGAAGCGTTCGCGGCCGCCGGCGCCAAAGTGTTCGGCATCTCGAAGGACAGTGTCGCGAGCCACGCCAAATTTGCCACAAAGCGGGATCTGACCGTGCCCTTGCTGTCGGATGAGCATGGCTCTGTCTGCGAGGACTATGGGGTCTGGAAAGAAAAGAACATGTACGGCAAGACATATATGGGCATCGAACGGACGACCTATCTGATTGATGCCAATGGCGACGTGGCCAAGGTTTGGCCCAAGGTCAAGGTTCCTGGTCATGCCGAAGCGGTTCTGGCGGCTGTCAAAGAGCTGTAATGCAACCGCTGGCCCAGATGGCGGAGACTGTCCTGCGGACAGCGGACGGGCGCAAGAAAACCGCCCTGTCACGCCGACTGGCGGCAGAATGGCAAGCCGCACGCGCGGCGGGTGATGTGCCGGAGATCGGGCACGCGGACCCGCCCTTGCACCCGGCCCGGCCCGCAAGGCCGGAACTGCTCAGCCCGCGCGATGTGCCGCGCCGTCGTCCCGGATCACCGGAAGGCCGGATCGCATTGTTACATGCCGTGGCACATATTGAACTCAACGCCGTCGACCTTCACTGGGACATCATTGCGCGGTTTTCGCATGTTCCGATGCCGATGGGGTTCTACGACGACTGGGTCAAGGCAGCGGATGAGGAATCCAAACATTTCAACCTGATGTGCGACTGTCTTGAAGCAATGGGCAGTCACTATGGCGCGCTGCCTGCACATGCGGGGATGTGGCGTGCTGCCGAAGACACAGCGACCGATTTCATGGGCCGCCTCGCGGTTGTGCCGATGGTGCTGGAAGCGCGCGGGCTGGATGTCACACCCGGCATCATCGCGGTTTTTCAAAAGGCAAAAGCCGACGATGCCGTCCGCGCGCTGGAAATCATCTATGCCGAGGAAGTGGCGCACGTGGCCTACGGATCGAAGTGGTTCCATTTTCTATGCGGGCGCGAAAACCTTGATCCCAAAGTGGCTTTTCACCAGCTTGTGCAAACCTATTTCCACAGCCCGCTCAAACCTCCATTCAACGAAGAAAAAAGGGCCGAAGCGGGCCTACCCCCGGATTTTTACTGGCCACTTGCCGTTGCAGACTAGCGCGTATGGCAAGATGCGCGGTTTTCCGCCAGTTCAGGCTGGATTCCCGACGGAAATCCGCCGAGCCCTCCGCAAGGCTTGCCCTGCTTTTCCGCCCCCATTATGGAACATTTCCAAGGCGTCGTGCTTGGGGAGGCGAGCGTCGAAATTGGGACGGAACAAGGACGAGCCTGTGCGTACACGCCTCGGTATTAAATGGCATGGCCTGCTGGAACAATATTTTCCGGAGCGCCGCGTCTTTCTGAAATCTGATACGGATACGCGTTTCATTCGGTTGCGTCCCGGCACGCAGCTTGTTGCATTCGCAGGCGGATCATTCGTGATCGCCTGGGCCATTGTCGCCACGGCCATCCTGCTGATGGACAGCATCGGTTCCGGCAACTTCCGCGAACAGGCAAAACGGGATCAAAGCACCTATCAGGATCGTCTGAATGATCTATCGGCCCAACGGGACGCGCGCGCCGATGAAGCGCTTGCAGCGCAGGAACGTTTCACCGCTGCGCTGACACAGATTTCGATCATGCAAAGCGAACTTCTTGCGTCGGAAACCCGCCGGAGAGAGTTGGAAACCGGCATCGAGGTCATCCAGAGCACCCTGCGCCTGACCATGAAAGACCGTGAAGCAGCAAAACAGCAACTGGCGGTTTTGGAAGATCAGATGGAGAGCGGCTCTGCGGCGGCTGGCGGGTCGGGCACGGCCCCCGACGGCTCGGTTGATATTGTGGCGCAGGCTCTGGCGCGCACCGCCGCAGAACGTGATCAGGTGATCAAGGATGCAGAAGACGCCCTGCTTGCAGCCGATGAACTGGCCACGGAAATCGCGCTCATGAAAGAGCAGAATGACCA
>CAYGQZ010000146.1:0-10819 GCA_964352055.1 uncultured Rhodobacterales bacterium | reverse complement strand
CGAACGGCTTCTGTACGCAGAGAGCGAAATTTGCAAAGTTTGGCCCGTTCCCCGAAAGCGGCCTTTCGTGTAGCGTGCGGCGAAAGCCGGGTGAGAGCCCGTTGTGTGAGTCCGATTTTCGTACTGCATGCGCTCGCAGCGCGAAAAATGCTGCGTGAGCGTAAAATCCGACGCCGCCACGCAGCGGGAAGATCAGTCGTTCATGCAAGCCGCAGCGAGGCTCGCGAAGCTGGCCGGTACGCTGTAGCGATTGCGTTCGAAGGTGATCAGGCACGCAGGCGATACCCTCTTGCTGTGCTCGACAAATCCATCGAAGGCCGGAGGTACGGATCCAGCTTGCTCGGCCGGGATGGCGTCTTGAACTTTGGCTCAACAGCGCCCTCGCGCAGGTACTTTCTGATGGTGTTGCGAGACAACCCTGTGCGCCGGGCTATCTCGCGGATTGGCATGTTGTCACGCAATGCCCAGCGTCGGATAACACTTAAAAATCCCATGTCGATCACTCCATATCTCCCCGACCAAATCCGTCAGGACAATGTGTTCACATGGGTCAAATCTCAGTGGAAATTTGGGGGGCTACCGGGTCACTTCTAAGCGGAAATCAACATATCCTTGTCTTTCAAAGGCCGGGCTTTTCCGACCTGTTCGGGTGTCAAACCCAACTTTGGGTATTCATGTAAACGCAACAATGTTCCGAGCAGGCAGATCATCAGAAAACCACCTTCAGCCGCATTCCGATGATCGTGACGGTGTCGCGTGAGCGGTCCTTGGCGGGGTCGAAAATGACCTGAATATCGGGGGTCAGCGTGATCCTGTCGGTGATTTGAAAGTTCCAATAGGCTTCGAAGCCGTACTCATCACGCAGGTTGGACTCCTCAGGATCAACCCACCAAGAGGCCAGACCGATTGTGTCTCCAGATCCCTTGAATGGGTCGTTGATCACAAATCCGCCTGCCAAAACTTGTTCGAATTCGGTCATGCGTTGCAATGCGCGGGCATAGCGTAGGAAAACGCCATGCTTTTCACCCAGTTCCTGATCAAAACTGATGCCGAAACCATAGCCGGACTGACTGACGTTCGGTGCGATTTCAATATTGTCTATCCTGTTGTAAGTAAGCCGGTAGTTGCCTGATCCAAGGCCTGCGATGGTGGGCGTCAGGCCTACTTCTAGACCGTATTGCCAATTACCATCCCGTGCGGAATCAAAGTCGATCCAATTGTGGCTCGCAGATCCATCTGCCATAAGAGCAGATACATACCAAGTGTCCTGCTTGTACTGGATAAAACCGCCCAAGCCGCTGTCTTGATTGCTGTAGCCGGCGGTCGCATTGCCTGTCACGGCCGTGTTAAAAAAGTCAGACCGACCATCTTCGGCAAAGGTGTTTGCGCCTATCAGTTGCGGCACACTGAGCTTACCAAAGTTCAGGCGCACTCCGTTTGGAAAATCCTGCTGCCACCAGAGTAATGCGAACCCTGTAAAACTAAGGTCACCGAACAAATCCCCATCGTTTGGCGTGGATAGAATGCCCAGCGTGTCGGCAAAATCCCCGGTTGATTGATTTCCGTACTCGGCGCTGTTGATGACCCACCATTCCAGCCCACCCGTTCCAAAGCGTGCGCTGTCGGTCACGCTCCACCGCCCTGTAAAGTCAAATTCGTGGTTCGACGTGGCACCCCCTCCACGACTGGAACTGTTTTGATAGATCGGCGCATAGACAAATTCAAAATCCAGACCATAATCGCGGCTGAGATTGGATTTGAACTGGTCCCAGCCAGCCAGTGTTTCGGTTGTGGAAACCAGTTCCTCGGAAGCTTTGGGGAACGATTGCGCGACGGCTGTCTTGCTTGTGAGAACAGCCGTACAAAAGCAGAGTGCGGCCTGAGTGAAAGGCGTGGATATCATACATGTTCCTGTTTCTGAAAAGGCGGTTTTTCCGTCGCGACTACTTCGCAGCGCACCATGTTGTTCTGTTCTGTAAGCGCCGGGATCAACTGATCGCGTATTCGATCAATGTCGTGGCCCGTTATGGGCGTTTCTGGCGCGATGTAGATTACGACAAAATGGGTGCGGCCCATTTTTGTGACAGCCATATCAACAAGGCGGACCGGAAATGCCGTGAGTATTTCGCTTACCATATCCGCCGCGAAGGCTTGGGTTTCTGAGGGGGCCGATGTGCCCGCAACTTCCAAGAACGCCTTTTTGAACATGCCAATCGGTTGAGCAATCATGGCGACGACTAGCACCAGCACGACGATTGCGTCCATGACAGGGACCAAACCTCCAATGGCGGTGTTGATCAAAAGCGGGCTGAGCGCCAAAACGAGGCCTGCCGCCGCGCTCATCATCCCATCAACCAACGCCGATCGTTTTTCGATTTGCAACAGCTCGCTTTGGCGGCCACCGGCCACCCAAGCCTTGTGATATCGCCACGACACAAACATGCAGATCGCAACCATCAAGGCACTGTAGACCACGATGGGGCCTAGGATCAGTTCAGGAACCGTGCCGCCTGTCGCATAAGTTACGATCTTTTGCCCCGAAGAGAATGTCGCAAAAATCAAAATTCCGATCAGCATAAGCGAGCGGAAAGTCACATAGAGTGCCTCGTAGGCCTCATAGCCGAATGGATACCGATGATCCGCGGGCTTTTGCACATAGAGAGAGACCTGCGCCGCTACAATAGCCGACAAGAAGTTCACGCCGGAGTAGAGCCCATCCACCAGAAGCGCATCGGACCTAGACAGATACGCCGCACAAACACCAGCGACACACATGAACAGATTGCACCACTTTCCAAATGCCAAAGCTTGCGCTTCGGCCAAGTCTGCTTGTTCCGGCTCTGCGATTGTGGGTGGTTCATTTTGCATGTTTCAAAAGCTTTTGGTCAAACTTTCGATTAATTAGGTTTTGTTGGGCAATAAAAGCCGATTCCGGCCATTTTTGCAGCGATCCAACGGGACGTTTCGGCTGTATTTAGGGGTTCAGCCTGCGACTTTGCGCATCAAAGCCTCTACGGGGCCGCGCTTGAATTTTCGCGACCACAACCAGGCATAGAGCGTGGCAGCGATGCAGAAGACCGCGGATGAAGCCAGGGACGTTTCAAGACTTTGGCCACCCAACATGTTCAATTCTTCCAGAGTTCCCATGCCAATCAGGATGTGGGCGATGTATAGCGTTAAGGTCTGGCGGCCCGCAGGCGCCAAAACTTTCAAAACGCCTATCCGCTCGAGCATATTTGCAGCCAAGAGGCACATTCCTATGACTGTGCAGGCCGCGCCGATGCCCGCAAGAAAATAGAGCGGCGTGGGTGGGATCGGCGCGGTGGTAGCGAGATCAGCGAGTTCCGGCATTCCAGACCAAGCGGTTTGCAGTTTGCTTGATGCCAATTCGGCCATTCCGATTGCAGCTATACCGGCCCCTCCCAAAAATATTTGCGTGCGCCTGTGACTCAGCGTGATCCGGCTGAGCAACAGCCCGAACAGCAAAAACCCAAGCCATGGGAAAACAGGATGCCAGCCGTTGAAAAACAAATTCCGCGCAAAGCCGTGTAGCGTCCAGAAATCCAGATAAACGTAGGTGTCCCAATTCCACCCGGCGTCATAGTTGAATGCAAACAGCATCACGATGAACGCGCCATTGAGTAAGAGGATAGACGTCACAAGCACGCGCTTTGTTGCAGTCAGGAACAGTGTCCCAAACAGAAAATAAAACGCGTAGTAGTGAAGAATATCAGCATCGAAGATCAGCGTGTTCAGCAAGCCAACGGCCAGCAGGAAGGCCGCCCGCTTCAGAGTAACGGAAAGAACGCCACCATGTTGGTGGGATTGTGCGGCAAGGCCCAGACCGATGCCTGCCAAAACGACAAAGGTTGCTGCCGCCTTACCTTCCAATGCTGTTGTCATAACGAAGAGAAGCCCGCTTCCGGTTTCCGCACCCATCGCTATCTTGAAATTAACAATCACCATCCCGACAAATGCCAAATAGCGCGCAAGGTCCAAGCCTTCGAGACGATCACGTTTCATCCTATTTGCCTGTCATTGAGGGCCATCAGGCCATTTTTGCGATGCAGACATTGGGTCATGCACGCAAGACAAAGGTCGGTATCATGGGGGGTATCAAGCACAGACATTCAGAACCGCTGCCCGATTGTGATGTAGAGTATTGTTTCGCTTTGGTTGTTGAAGGCCACGTCGATGGCGTAGTCCAGTTTTTGCTTTTGCGACAACCTGATGCGCGCGCCGACCCCTCCCGCGACCCTCAGAGAAGAATTTAAAGTGTTATCATAAAGGCCGGAAACCGCTCCAGCCCCGGCGAAAGCAACATATCCAAGCCAGTTGTTTATGCGCCCGCGATACTCAACCTGTGCGGAAACAAGCCGTGTGCCAATATACTCGGTTGCGGAGAAGCCGCGAAAATTGTCGACACCCCCCAATGCGCATTTTTCGAAAAACGGCGCGTCCTTGCCAGCACCACAAGCCGCAAGTCTTCCGGCAATCACGCCAGCCTGCCCAACCGGATAATACATGTCGTAAAGGGCTTTTACCTTCCCATACCGATCATCTCCACCGCCGTCATATCTGGCCTCGGCCTGAGAAGCGGTAACCACCAGTCTTGACCCTGAAGTCGGATATATACTGTCGTTTCTGCGGTCCCAATCCGCAACCAAGTCCAATTGATAGGTTGAGAGCCCAAGATCCGGAATCAATCCATCTGGTAGGCCCCCGGCACCATCCAGTTTCAATGTCGTGTTGAGCGCTTGCCCGGCAATGCCGAACGACAGATTGGGTGCAACCCCATAAAAAACACCAAGCCGATAGAACTCTCCATCTTGCCGCAAAGGCACTTTTTCATCTCCTAAGAACAAATCATACTTGATATCCGCTGCACCGGCCAAGCCTTGAAAGCGCCATTTGTTGTTGGATACAGAAACGTCTCCGCCCAGAGCGAATGCCTGGCTTCCATTCGTGGTTTTGAGCCCGCCAAACCCAATCGACGACGTGTTTGATCCCTCATCAGCTTTAAAAAGATATCCGACCCCCAGCGTCAGGCCAGCGCCCAAAGTTGGGTTTTGGAAGGGTATTGGTGCGACGATAAACGAGCCTTCGCCGAACCCGAATGCTTGTTCTTCTTGCTCGGGTATCTCTCGCAACTGCCCTTTGACGATGGAGGATTGCGCGAACAACGGTTGCGCCATCAGGAGGAGCCCAATGACAGCGATATACTGAGAGGCAAGGAGTATGGCACGGCCCCCGGTCAGCGGTTGCCTTATGGAACGCAAAATCATTTTCGTTATCCCTGCTTTACCAACTCAATCAAGAGCCGCATGTCAGCCAGTACCCATCCAAAAGCAGCCACGAGCAGCCCCTTTCGAGCACATTTGTAGGTTGTCGCCAGAGTTCTGCGCCCTGCAAGATATCCCAATACGAACAGCAGCACGATCAAGAGAATCTGGCTAATGTCTGATGCGCTTTGTACTGAGCTGACATTCAGCGCGCTCATCCAAATCAAAATCGCGACCAACAGCCAAGGCAGTAGGGCGGAAATGGTGCCAGGGTTCGCCATCAGATCCGTATAATCTCGCGCTTTCAACGAAGTCTTTTTGGCAAATTCCAGTCCAAAGGCATCGCCGTACACCGAAGCGATATAAATGAAAGCTCCAGTAGCCGCCAAGACGGCACTAAAAAGTCCGGGCGCAAACGGCTTTAAGTCGTAACCGCCCAAAACAGCCAGCAACACGATAGAGGTCCTGGTTAGTTGAGCTGGTATTGTTCCCGCGCTGAAACCGTTCGAAACTGCGACTTCCAGCCTATTTGAGAACGTTCCGCCCATCAGTCACGACCCCATTGAATAGCTTGGAATAAGTAGTGCCTGTATGCTCTACGTGGATTAGTATTGATGGTTGTCGTTCCGACTCTTGGTGACGCGCATGTTTCGGATATGATCCGGCAGAAATCTGCGTCCATCGCCTACTGTCCCTTTTCAAAATAAAGGAAAAGCCGATTTCTGCCAAGTTTGCCAGCAGTACAGGTCGGCTTATGCTTCTGGCCGGGGTTTTCCCGACTTTCGGGCAAGGCCCGGCCGGTCTGAAATGGTTGCGGCTTGTATCGCAAACCGGCCGCCGCGCCCCGATATGGGCGGCAGTCATGCGACGCAACACTCTAGCGCGCCCAGTTGCGGTCTAAAAAGTTGGCCAGATCGCGCCACGCGGCCTCGGTCTCTGGCAGGTCGAAATCCTGCTGAAAGACGTGCCACATGCCCTCGTAGACAAACAGGCTATTTTGCACGCCCGCATCGGTCAACACGCGCTGAAGTCGCGCGGTATGGCTCAGGAACAAGTCTCTTGTTCCGGTTGAGATATAGGAAGGCGGGAATCCGGCTGTAAAATCCGCATAGAGCGGCGAAACGGCAGGGTCTGTGAGCGGTGCATCCCCAGCATAGAGTTCGGCGGAAGGTGCAAGACTGGTATCATAGTCGATGATTGGATCCCCGCCACCTGCCAGATCGTAGAGACTGGAGCCGGATTTCGAAATATCCGCCCAAGGAGAAAGCAAGCCCAAGGCTGCGGGCATAGGCAGCCCCGCGTCCCGAAGATGCAAAGCGGATGTCATGATCAGGCCGCCGCCCGCAGAATCCCCGACCATCACGATATGGCGCGCCGAATGGGTTGCGAGTATTTCGCGATAGACTTCTAACACACGGTCGCGTTGGGCCGGGCGTGGGGCTTGCCAGGCCAAGGGGTAGCGAACGCCCAGCACAGGTGCGCCTGTCATGTCGGCGATCTTCAGGAAGGAGCCGACGACCAGTTCCGGGCGTGCCAGCGTGTAGGCACCGCCATGGACATAGAGGATGATCCGGTCGCTGGCGTCCGGATCGTACCCGGCCGGCTCGACCCACAGATGCTGCGTCCCGCCAATCTCGCGGGTCGACACCGTGGCCCCGTAGGCCGCTGCTGCTGCCTCACCGTCCGCGGTCAGAACGCCGGGATCGCCGATGGCGCCGGAAACAGCCTCCCATTCAGCGATGCTTTGTGGGTCAAGTGCGCCCGGCGTGCTCGCCTCAAGAAAGGTGCGCGCCTCTTGGCTGACGGTCGAATAGGGGTCGGCAGTTGCCATTTGCGCGGCTGCGCAGGTCAGGATCATGGCTCTAAGAAATAGAGCGTATAGTTTGGAAATTCGGGTCATTGGAAGGCTCCATTGGTCATACACGTCTGAGATCATGAATGGGTTGACTGTGGCGGACTCTGCCAGTGCAGGCTCCGCCACAGTCGAAGCGTCGTCATTCAGGTCTAGCTTTGGTATCGGTCCAGCACGTTGCGCGTGATCTTTTCGACATAGGGATCGCGCTGTTTCAGGCCATTGACCCACTCGGTCGTGCCGGCGTTGAAAATTTCGCCATCCCCCTTCGGCACGTTGACGATCATGCAAGAGCCGTATCGCACCTTGGCCTGCGTTTCCGCGGTGTTTTCGCCGTAGAGCATCGTTGCCATGAAGTTCATGTCGCCGGATCCCGCATAGAGGTAGGTGCCGAAGTTCCCGTGGTCCTCTTCCTCGGTGCCACACAAGGCCATAGCAATGATCTCTGTGTTCGGAAGCGCACCGTCTTCACCGGTTGCAAAGGGCAAGCCGTGCTCGAAACCGTAGGTCAGGCCGTCGCCCTCGTATCCGGCAATGGTAGAGCTCGCCCCTAGCGTGTCGCCGTAGTAGAGGTCCGTGCCTTCCAGCGCCCAGTGCTTCGGTCGGTATACGGTGAAGCCGCCACTGGCGCGGGGCGAGAACCCGCCGAGCTTGCCATAGACACCCCGAACGCCATTGAGACCCCAGGTCTGGGCTCCCGGCCGGTCGACACCTTCCGCTTCCCAGATCGACGTGAGCAGATGCCGCCGTGCGGGATCGTCGCGGACCGGGTCATCGGCGGTTGCGCTGGTTTTGTAGCTCACGAGTTGGCCATTCTCGCGACGCGCCTGCCAGATTTGGTTACCCGCAAATCGTGCCAGATGACCGCCAGCTTCGATAAAGCCGTCGATTGCATCGCGCTCGGCCAGAGTGTGATATTCATCGTGGCCGACCATCACGACCGTCTTGTAGCCATTCAAAGCATCGCTATCCCGATCCAGATCGTCCTGCGCAAAGTAGTGCAGCTCATAGCCGTTCTGCTCCGCCCACCGCGCGAACAGTCTGTCAAAGCTTGCCCATCCGGCGCCTGCAGCATACTTGCTGTAGCCCCGCGCATAGGCCCATTCGAGGTTGGGGTAGCGGGGCGCCGCACCCATCGGCATCGGCTCGCTAAATGGCACCCGAGGCGCGCCCTCGGGAAGCCGGATCTGACCACGTGCCCACGGACGTTGAACGGACGTTGCGCTCGCTGGTCCCAACCCCAATTCGCCATCCACGCCGGAGCCCACGCCTTCGTAGTAATTGGCACCACCCCAGTCGTTATAAGCTTGCCACGTACTCGTTGCCGCCACAAAGGCGATGGCGTTGCTCGAGGCTGCTGCCGCGCGCAGGATGAAGAACGCTTCCTGTTCGACGCTGGCACCATCTGCATCCGTCGCTCTAAAGATGACTAAATAACCTCCGCTCCGCCACGAAGACGGAATGTCGAAGCTGAAGCCAACGGGCCATCCAGTGCCGGCCTCAAAAACGTTCGGGGCAGTCGGGGTGAATTCACCCGGGATTCCTGTCTCTTCAAGAACTGTCTCGGATACACCGCCGTCACGAATAACGGTTACGTCGAAGGTGGTTGCCGTCGTTGTCACATGCAGGTTGACGGTGTCGCCCGGTGCATATGACGTAGCATCTGTGTGGCCCCAGACCTCGATCTTGGCCGGGTCTTCCGTTGGGAATTCGAACCATGAATAATGACTGCTCTCGGCCCACTGACCGCGCGATTCTGCGCCAGGAAGGACACGACGCGACCACATTGGGCCTTCCGGGGTAGCAATTGGGCTTAGCGCTTGTGCCTGCGCCTGTCGTGCCCCTGCGCCGGCGGCCAGTATCGCCAGACCCGAAACCCCTGCACCCTGCAAAACGCCGCGGCGTCCAAGATCCGATGGCCCATCTGTTCCATTTTGCGTTTCGGTCGCTCTGCCTGGTTTCTTCGGGTCGTCTGACATGTATCTGTCCTCCTGCATTAGGGCGGCACACCGGAGGATGACTCTTCGACGGTGCACGATATTGAAATCTCGCTAGCAAATGCGCTACTTTCACAATAAATAAAGCCGATTACTGCCAATATTCAGGCAAAGACTCGGTCGGATCGCAGCGGTTCCCGGTCACCTGCGGACCAGAAAAAGGACATCCTAGGCTTGTTCAGTAATTCGCTTCTCTCACTCGAAGACATGATGTCAGTTTATGATGGCCAGACTGGGTCGGAGTTCGAGTTTGTGCAACTTGCGCCCGGCCATCTTGGGTATGGACAGGACAGTGTCAGCATTGGCGATGTGACGATTTCGTGTGAACGTGTTGATAAGCCGTTGCGTGTGCGAATGCGCACCCCTCCCGACGTCGTGTCGGTCAGTTTCATGCTCGCCGCAGGTGGAATGGCATTCTGGCACGGGCATGAGATCGAAACATCGCACGCACTTGTGTTTGGCGAGGCAGAAAACGAATACATTCTTCCAGCCGGCTTGCGCTCTCTCAATTTCATCGTGCCGATGAGTGCATACGACAAGTTCAGTCTGCCACGACCGCGCCCCGGGTTGTGGCGCACAGCCATCGCGCCCCGGCGGCTGCTGACCTCTGTTGGGTGCGCTGCGCTCCAGGGGCGGCATTTCGCTCCGGACACTGATGTGCGGCTGCTGGGTGCCATTTGCGACGCACTGGCTGGAGAGCATGACACCCTGCTGTTCCAAGGTGAACAGACGGGCGGCCCCACACGGCAGTTCAACGTATTACAAAGGGCCGAACGCATGCAGATGGAGCTGGCTTTCACAAGCATCGATGACATCGCCGTCGGCCTGGGCACCAGCAAGCGCAGCCTGCATCGTACTTTCAAGGACTTCGCCGGGCTCGGACCTCAAAGCTATCTTCGGATCTTGCGGTTGCACCAGTTCCGCCAAAGGTTGGTCGCGGCCGGGGCTTACGACACAATCACCCGGCTTGCCTACGATCATGGGTTCGAGAATATGGGCCGCCTATCGAGCCAGTATCGCGAATGGTTCGGCGAATTGCCCCGGCAAACACGTCAGCGCCTGCAGGCAAGATAGACGGCGCGTTGCCAAGCACGCGAGCGCCTCATGGCGGCAATCTACCTGTCATACGGCACTCGCCGACCTTTTACCGTGTCACCACGTAATTTGAGCGGTGTCTGAACGTTTGCAATCTTGAGCTGTCGTTCAAAATGCTGAACGACGTTTACGCCTACGAAGAGCTGCAAGATGCACGGAAGTCTGCAATGCGAAAGCCGCATCGCGGCGTCGGCCCGCACCGTCAATGTCCGTTGTGGGCTATTCGGGTCAACCAAGGAAATGCTGCACCTGCGATCCGCGCTGGATACAACGCGGCTGCACCGGGCTAATTTTGTTGAAAACTCTTACTTGATCGAAGGCGCAATCGCTGATTCAATTCTTCTAGAGCATGGGGGATTTGGCGATGATTGGACCGAAGCAAGAGGCACAGGCAGCCCTGTTTTTTGAGTTCTCGCTAGAGAATCGTGGCGGTGTTCAATGACCGCTTCGGCGACATAAGCTGCAACGCAGCGACAGACATGCCGCAGTTGCGAAGATTTTCTGCGTGAGCGAAAGCTGCGCCTGCACAAGTCCGTTTTGTCCGCATCTTGCCAGTTCGTGCACTGCGCAGCGAAGGTGGGCTATCGCAAATT
>CAYGQZ010000145.1:1732-10825 GCA_964352055.1 uncultured Rhodobacterales bacterium | reverse complement strand
TATCCCGTGATCATGTGCTTTGCGCCCAGATAGATGAACGAGATGATATGAACCCCGAAAATCTCCTGGATATAGCCCGCGTCGCCGGGGGTGACGGCATGGGCGTAAGCCGAGGTCGCGAAAGCGATCAGCATCAGCACGAAAGTGGTAAAGAGGATCAGGGTCTGCCGCAAAGCATGCAACGGGTGCCCTGACCGATAGGATCGGTTGGGTATCATTTGGATTTTCCGTTTATTGAGTTTGATGGAGGACAGCGCCGGATAGGCGCGACATCACACTCGTGGCGGTCGATCTAAATCGTGAGCGCTGCGGTCGGACGCTGCAATTTCAATCAAAGACGAAGTGGTGCTTGAATGCGCAACGAAACCCAAGCCGCGTCTGGGGGATAGATAGGCGGTGTTGTGGTCGTGGTCGGCCATCTCGTGTGCATGGCCTTGGAAGATGTGCAGAATATCCACGATATCATCGTGGGAATGTCCGTGGTCTTCGATCTCGGCCTGATGCTCGGCCAGGAGTTCTGCGATCTCGGCAAATTCATGCAGCTCGCTCTGCGCATAAGACGACAGCATGATCCCGACCGCCAGAGCGATGGTCATTGCATAGCGCAGGACTAAGTTCACCTGTCGTTTCATGTGCCCGTTTCTGCAGGTCTTGGCCCGCTTGCTCTATCCCCCTAGGGGGGATACCACTTGTTTATGACAAAACACACGCCGCATGCAACCCACCCCGATATCATCAAGCGGCTGAAACGTGCCAATGGCCACCTTCTCAGCGTAATCGAGATGATCCAGGCGGAGCGCTCGTGCACCGACATCGCGCAGCAACTCCATGCTGTCGAAAAGGCCATCACGCAGGCCAAACGCACCCTGATTCAAGATCATATCGACCATTGCCTTGATGCTGCCATGGCCGGTGCGGGCAGTGATGGAGCGCCTGCAACAGCAGAGTTCAAGGCGATCACCAAGTACCTATGAGGAAGGCCCATGCTCTCTGTCCTGGCTGATCGCACTTACCGGCATCTCTTCCTTGCACAGATCGTGGCCCTGCTTGGGACAGGTCTTGCAACAATCGCTCTGGGGCTTTTGGCCTATGATCTGTCAGGCGAACGCGCAGGGCTGGTGTTGGGCACGATCTTCACCATCAAAATGGTGGCGTATGTCGGAATTGCGCCCATCGCTGGGGCCTTCGCCAATCGGTGGCCGCGCCGCACGATGCTGGTCAGCCTCGACTTGGTCCGCGCCGCTGTGGCGCTGTGCCTGCCATTCGTAGCGGAGGTTTGGCAAGCCTACATCCTGATCTTTGTGCTGCAATCCGCATCTGCCGCGTTCACGCCGACGTTTCAGGCGACCATCCCCGACATCCTACCAGAGGAAGACCGGTATACTCGGGCTCTGTCGCTCTCACGGCTGGCCTACGACCTTGAGAACATCATTAGCCCGATGCTGGCCGCGATCCTGCTGACCTTCGTGAGCTATCATGCGTTGTTCTTCGGCACCATGATCGGATTCGTTGGCTCGGCTTTTCTGGTCGTGTCGGTCCTGCTGCCCAGCCCGCAACCAACCGCACCAAGGGGCATCTATGTTCGCACCACGCGCGGGATGCGGATATACCTCGCCACACCGCGCCTGCGCGGGCTGTTATCGCTTAACCTCGCAGCGGCAGCAGCGGGTGCGATGGTGTTAGTGAACACGGTGGTGCTGGTCCGCGCCAATCTGGGGCTTGGGGACGCGCAGGTCGCCATTGCCCTTGGTGCATTCGGTGGCGGGTCAATGCTGGCCGCCCTTTTGCTTCCCCGACTTCTGGACAACCGCCCTGACCGCCCGGTGATGATCGGCGGTGCGGCAGTGCTGGTTATCTCGCTGCTCAGTCTGTCGCTGATCTCACTGATCTACGACACGCAGTGGCTCCCACTGCTTGCGGGATGGTTCGTCATCGGGATCGGCTATTCGGTGGTGCTGACCCCATCAGGGCGGCTACTCAAACGATCTGCACACGCTGAAGACAGACCCGCCGTCTACGCTGCTCAGTTTGGTTTATCACACGCTTGCTGGCTGGTGACATACCCGCTCGCAGGCTGGCTGATTACCATCGCGGGACCTGCAACGGCCTTTGCATTCTTGGCATTGCTCGCGGCCATTGGGATGATTTGTGGGGTCTTACTTTGGGCGCGTGACGATACTGGAACTTTCGAACATGTTCATGATGACCTTCCAGAAGATCACCCGCATGTTCGCGGTGGCCGATCACACAGCCACCCAATTGTTATTGATGATTATCATCAGCATTGGCCGAGCATACGATAAGCATACCGTAGCCTTCGATAGAGATATGGATCAGCTTTAGTGATGATGTAGAAGCGGTCACTCGCTAATGGGTAGAAACACCTTTTGCTATAGCGATATGGTGTTCCCTGTGATGATCCCCAGTCGCCATCAGGCCAAAAAAACCAAGTGACCTTATCTGCGAGACATCGCCGTCTTCAGGGTCAGTCACGGTCCAAGTGATCGATCCTTCGTTGGAAACGACTATCGATGACCAACCGGTTTCACTCGCAAGCACGGGACCATGCGCGGGGACCATGCGGGATGCGGCTTCCCCCGGACGGCCCGACCGCGATATTGTCATTCGAAGGCCATTCGGTATCTCTTCCGTTTCAACGCTCGCGCCCAGAATTAGCTGGGTCATGTCGACCAAGTGAACGCGCAAGGCGTCGATATCAACGCGCTCCCAATCGGTGTCCGGGTCTTGCGCCAATATTTTCACAATCTCGCTAATTGCGGCAAAAGAGGCATCGCCCGGTTCCGTTGGCATGGTCGTGGTCGAATGCATGCTTCCATGATTTTGATGATCACTGTGCTGGGCTGACGTCGTACTCGCCGTCGCAAGCGTCCAAGTCAGGATAAGGCAAGGTAGGTACAGAACTTTCACAGGAGTTTCCTTTCTTGGTTGGGATGATCGGTAGCGTCGAGCGCTCTATGCGAATATGATTATGGTCATGTCGACTGTCGATTTTTTTGCTGAACTGAACCATAATTGCGCACCGGCCAAAGCAAGGCGGGTGATGCTGAACGCTGGTGAAGTCTTATTTCGCCAAGGAGAAACGAGCCCGGGTTTCATGAAGGTGCATGAAGGCCGGATTGATCTGGTCAGGTGGTCCGAGACGGGGCGTTCGATACGCATTCACGCGGCAGGGCAGGGCGAAACCTTCGCTGAAGCTTCCCTTTTTGCTGAATCCTGCCATTGCGACGCTGTCGCACGCACACCAGCCGCAGTCGATCTATTGCCTCGGAAGGCCGTTCTGGATGCTTTGGCGACGTCACCTGACCTCGCACAGCGCTTTGCTGCTTATTTGTCAAAGTCGCTGATGCAGTCCCGGCGATTGCTCGAACTGAGGGCAATCAAGCCTTTGACCGAGGGCATTATCGCGAGGCTCATCGAGGTGGTGGATGAGAAAGATGATTTGCCCGAAGACGTTCCGCTTCTTTCATTGGCGCAGGATTTGGATGTGACTGCACCTGCACTTTACAGGGCACTCGCCAGACTTGAGAAACAAGGGCGGGTGATCAGGCCGGCACGCGGGCGTGTGCGCCTCGTTTTATAGCGGCTTATCCTTGCAATGCGATCCTGGCGGTCAACGCACGTCAATTTCTTTGGCTGTCCTGCGCGGTGACTTGCGCTTGGTGGTCGCGCTCGCGATCGGGCCATTGCGTTTTGATCCATGCCAGCACGTCTCGAAGCTCTTGTTCGGAGTACATTTCGCCAAAACCAGGCATGTTGCTTTCATACCCATTTCCGACCACGGCTGCAGTGCCCAAAGCGGTGATTTGAAGCAGCAATCGATCTGGATGGTGCCATGTGTGACCGGTTTCATCATGCGGCGGTGCGGGTAGACGTCCATCTGGTCCCGGTGATCTCCAATTCGGTTGCCCTTCTAGATTTGCGCCATGACATGAAGCACATGCCTCCGCATAGACCGCTTCACCGCGCGCAAGGTTCGGCAGATAGTCTCCACTGGTTACAGAGGTCTGCGGACCTGCGTCAAAGAAAAAGAATGCAACCATACCCGCCAGTGCAGTCGCGATTCCGATTGAGACGACCAGCTTCACAATTTGATACCTCGCAGCCTCAGCGAGTTACCGATTACGGATACCGACGACAGGCTCATTGCCGCCGCAGCAATCATGGGTGACAAAAGCACGCCAAAAACTGGGAACAGGATGCCCGCTGCAATCGGGACGCCCGCCGTGTTGTAGATGAAAGCGAAAAACAGGTTTTGGCGGATATTGCGCATCGTGGCTTGCGCCAGAACCCGCGCACGCACGATGCCGCCGAGGTCGCCCTTCAGCAGGGTGACGCCAGCGCTCTCGACCGCGACATCCGCGCCTGTGCCCATTGCGATGCCGACATCCGCCGCCGCAAGGGCGGGCGCGTCGTTCACGCCGTCGCCAGCCATAGCGACCGAATATCCCTTCGCTTTCAGTTCCGCGATCAGATCCGCCTTGTCTTCGGGCGAGACCTCGGCACGCACTTCATCGATCGAGAGGTCTCGGGCGACGGCGTCTGCGGTGCCCTGACTGTCTCCTGTCGCCATGATGATCTTGAGACCGGCTGCATGCAGATCACGAATGGCCGCAGGTGTCGTGTCTTTGATCCGGTCGGCAACTGCGACAATACCGGCAAGTTTAGCGTCCGCAGCCAGGAGCATGGCGGTTTTTCCGCTGTTCTGGAACGCGGCCAGTTGGTCTTTGACAGCAGAGATGTCGACCCCAAGGTCTTCCATCAGTGCCGTGTTGCCAAGGGCGACTTGGGTTTCGTCAATTCTGCCGCGGACACCTTTGCCAGTGACTGCACTGAAATCCACTAGGTCCAGCTTATCGGCCCCGCGCTCCCCGGCACCTTTCAGGATAGCCTCGGCAAGAGGGTGCTCTGAGCCGCGTTCAAGAGCTGCCGCATACCCCAACACCTCTTCCTCTGTCTTATCGCCCAAGGCGACAACATCCGTCAGAGTCGGCCTTCCTTCCGTCAACGTGCCTGTCTTGTCGAGCACGAGAACATCCACCTTTGCAAATCGTTCCAGCGCCTCTGCGTCTCGGATCAGGACACCTGCCTGAGCGCCCCGTCCAGTTGCCACCATAATCGACATCGGTGTGGCTAGGCCGAGGGCACAGGGGCAAGCGATGATCAGAACGCTGACGGCGGCGACAACCGCATAGCCAAGTGCCGGTGTTGGGCCAAAGAACATCCAGATCACGAAGGCCAGTGCCGCAACGCCAATGACGATCGGCACGAAATAGCTCGCCACGCGGTCTGCCATCGCCTGGATTGGCGCGCGCGAACGCTGAGCACTCGCAACCATTGCAACGATCCTTGAAAGTACCGTATCGCTGCCCACGGCTTCCGCTGTCATCACGAACGAGCCGGTCTTGTTGAGAGTACCGCCTGTGATCGCGTCTCCCGCAGCCTTCTCGACCGGGACAGGTTCCCCGGTGAGCATGCTTTCATCTACTGATGATCGGCCTTGGTGTACAATTCCATCCACGGGCACAGCTTCACCGGGCCGCACCCGTAGCTTGTCGCCTGTGACCACGTCATCAAGCGCGACATCTTCGTCGCCAGCATCCGTCACGCGTCGCGCCGTCTTGGGAGCCAAATCCATGAGTGCGCGGATCGCGTCACCGGTCCGTTCTCTGGCCGTCAGCTCCATCACCTGCCCGACCAAGACAAGGATAAGGATCACGGCCGCAGCCTCGAAGTAAAGGGGCGGACCGTGATCGCCCGACAGATTGGCCGGGAAAATGCCCGGTGCCAGAAGCGAGACGAGGCTGAAGGCATAGGCGGCCCCCGTACCAATCGCGATCAGCGTCCACATGTTGAGGTTGCCGGTCACGATCGACGACCAGCCCCGCTTGAAGAATGGGAACCCGACCCAAAGCACAACCGGTGAGGCGAGCAGGAATTGCAGCCAGCGGACGGTTTCCACGCCGAACCATCCTGCCCACGGAATCCCGATCATGCCGCCCATTTCAAGTGCAAAGACGGCCAGTGCCAATGGTGCGCCGATCCAGAGCCTGCGTCGAAAGTCGACCAGTTCGGGGTTTGGTCCTGCATCGGCCGTGGGCATCATCGGCTCTAACGCCATGCCACAGCTGGGACAATCACCCGGCCCGTCCTGAACGATCTGAGGGTGCATCGGGCAGGTGTATTTTGTGCCTTCCGGCATCGGTTCACGCTCGGCACGCTCCCCCAGATAGTCATTGGGCGCGTCTTCGAACTTGTGCTGGCAACGTTCCGAGCAGAAATAGAAACGATCCCCGTCATGCTTTGACAAAAACTGTGCCGTCGCCCGCGTGACCGACATCCCGCAAACGGGGTCGGTTGCCTCAATATACGCCTGCGGATTTTCGACAAACGTGTCCCTGCATCCGTCCTGGCAGAAGTGGTAGACATGCCCATCATGCTCAAAACGCGGTTTGCCCGCGTCCGGATCGACCGTCATGCCGCACACGGGATCCCGCGTGATATCTTTCTCGTCGAGTGCTGTCTTCGACATGCTCGGATCCTCCGTGGGTTCAATGTAGTTCTTCCAGTAACCGGAAGGTCAAGGCCGCCTTATTGCCCATCAATTTCCGGCGTGGCGGGTGGGCCGCCCTGAAGGTCAGCGATCAAGGCGTTCATTTCCGCAATCTCGAGGCGTTGCGCTTCGATGATGTCCTGGGCAAGTTTCTGCACGCGGGGGTCAGAGATTTCCGCCCGCTCGCTGGTCAGTATGGCGATGGAGTGGTGCGGGATCATGGCCCGCATCCAGGAGACATCCTGAACGGTTGTTTGTGATCGCACCAAGAAGACCGAGACGGCAAAGACAACCATGCTCGATCCGATGATGGCGTAGTTGAGCGCTTTGGTCCTGTACATGCCCCACATGAAAAGCAGCATTATAACTGCCATCACCGCACCCATGTAAAGCGCCATATACGTCCGTGTTTCACTGAACTGGACGTGGCCCAACGCGTATGTATTCAGATACATCAACCCGAACATCACGACCGTCGATGTGACGATCATTGCAAGAAATCGCGAATAGCTCATTTTCATTCTCCCAAATGTGGCCTTTGAAAACAAACAACATTCCAGCGCGGGAAGGTTCCCGACAAATGCAGATTTTGTCACGTCGAGTGCGCAGGATTGCGAAAAATCTTTGTGTCGCAGGAGAAATTAGCGTTTGCTTGCAGAGCTTTAGCGTTCGCGACTTGCAGAGGGTCGGCCCGTTCACGCTGATCTGACTTGCATTTCGGGAGTTAAGGCTGGATGACATGTGCATGACTGCATCGAGCGAAAAATTTGAGATCGGATTGGTTTTACGGCCAATGGGGCTTTTGCTCCTGATCTTGGTGTTCGTTTTTCAACTCGTAGCGCCTCCTGCCTCTGCAACCAGGTCTGTGGTTGATGTTCATGCACACCATCAAGAAATGACCAACGCGGCGAACAGGTGTCCGATGCATTCGGCCAATTTGGATGCCAATGCTCCTGGTGGAGCCGAACTTGATGGGACGCATGAAAATGCAGCGCATTGCATGCCCTCGATGTGCTGCTTTCACGACACTGTCTCGTCGTCTCAGCTGGTCACAATTGGCGCGCTTCTGCCCAGCACGCAAGTGATTGATCGTGGTACAGCGCCTTCCTCGAACACAGGTTCAACCCAAGATCGACCCCCAAGACACGTCTGATTGATTTCCGAACCGCGGCCGCATCCTGCGACCGCGTGACTTTAATTGATTGGAAACAGTTCCGTTGTCGGGACTGGGGGTGAGGCAATAATGCGTGGACGATATTCAGCCCTGAGCATTCTAGCGCTTGCCGCCGGGGTTGCTGGCGGCATCTATCTGGAGAGACTGTACTTCAATCCATCGGAGATGGCCGGATCGACAGGGCCAGAAATCCTTTATTGGGTTGCTCCGATGGATGCCAATTTCCGGCAGCCGGGGCCTGGAAAATCTCCCATGGGAATGGATTTGGTGCCAGTCTTTGCTGGTGAGGAACCTTCGGGCGATCCATCCGAGGTGACGCTGTCAGCAGCCGAGATCAATGCGATCGGTGTCCGCACCGCGATTGCGCAGGAGTCCGAGATTTCGCAGCGGATCGAGACGGTGGGTTTTGTTGGCTATGACGAGCACCTGACAAGCCATGTGCATACCCGCGTCGAAGGCTGGATCGAGGCGTTGAACGTCCGCGCCGTCGGGGATCCGGTGCGCGCAGGTGACATCCTTTTTGAGATGTTCTCGCCCCAGATCGGCTCTGCCAGCAGTGATCTTGTGCGCGCGGTTGAGGATGGCGCCCCCCGCATACTCCAAGCCGCCCGCAGCAGTTTGCGCAGCCTTGGCATGTCGAACGACCAAATCGCCCGGATTGAGGCCGAAGGTGTGCTTGCGCGCAACATTGAGGTCTTGGCCCCGCAGGACGGGGTGGTCATCTCTCTCGAGGCAGCAGACGGGATGTTCCTGCAACCTGGTGTTCGTGCCGTCTCTTTGACCGACCTCAGTGCCGTCTGGCTGATCGTGGATGTCTTCGAGCGTGACATCGCGCGCATGACAGATGACATGCGCGCGGTCGCCCGGTTTGAGCACTTGCATGGGCGCACCTTCGAGGGCGCGGTCGATTACATCTATCCAGAACTTGATGCCGAGACGCGGACGCTGCCAGTGCGCCTGCGCTTTGATAATTCCGAGGGGCTGCTCAGGCCCAACATGTTTGGAAATGTCAGCCTGATCCCCAACCAGACACGCATGGCGCTGACGGTCCCCACCGAGGCGATCATTCGTACGGGCGCTGCCGAACGCGTCATTCTGAAAACCGGAGAAGGCACATTCAAGCCGCGCCTGATCACAACGGGTCTGCGGGACAATTTCGGCGGGGGCGGCCGGACGGAAGTTGTGCAGGGTCTGGCACCCGGCGAGGAAGTCGTCGCCTCCGCTCAGTTTTTAATCGACAGCGAGAGCGCGTTGAGCGCCGGTCTGATGCGTATGGCACCGACGGATGAGACTCCTGCACGCGGGACGGGCGAGTTGATTGCGCTCGATATCGAAAACCGCAGCGCCA
>CAYGQZ010000145.1:0-1722 GCA_964352055.1 uncultured Rhodobacterales bacterium | reverse complement strand
AGACGCGCTGGATTGGCCTGCGATGACATCGCGTTTTCCGTTGCGCGCCGATATTCCGCTGGGCCGGTTGGAACCGGGTTTGCAGGTGGCGTTCCGTGCGGCACGCGGTGCGGACGGGTTGCTCAGCCTGATCGAGCTTGGCAGCGACGATGGAATTGCCGCAACAGGCACAGGAACTGTCATGGCCGTTACGGCGGATGGCAAACTGACACTATCTCATGATCCGATCCCGGAATTGGGGTGGCCTTCAATGCAGATGGACATGCCAGTCGCAGGGTTCGACGTGGCAGAGGTGCCGCTCGATCAGCCCGTCGAGTTCGATCTGTCCAAAGGGGAGGATGGGCTCTTCACAATCGTCGCCGTGCGCGGCGACGGGATGATGAGCAAAAACGAGATGAGCATGCCTGAAGCGATGGAAGCGGCAAAAGAAGATGCTGCGACCCCGCCGATTGTGGTGTCCGGGACCATTGAGATGGTCGATCAAGAGACACGCATGGCCACCATCGCGCACGGACCAATTGTCGAGATCGGGATGCCCGGCATGACCATGGGGTTCGCCTTGGACGAGGCGCTTGATCCTGCCGCGTTGATCACTGGACAGGAGATGACCCTGACCTTCGCCCGCCCGGACGGTATGACAATGGTCCTTGCGTCCGCCGAACCTATTACTCCGCCAATGGAAGTGTCAGGCACCATCAATTCCCTCGATGCAGCGGTGGGTATGGCCAACATCACCCACGGCCCGATGATGGAGATCGGGATGCCGGGGATGACGATGGATTTCGCCATTGATCCGTCAGTTGATGTGTCGCGCCTGCCGGAGGGAGACGAGGTCACGCTTCTGCTCAAGCGCAACCCGGACTTCTCATTGACGCTGGTTGGCGTGGCTGCGGCTCCAGATGTGATCCAATGATCCCGGCCATCATTCGCGCTTCGATCGCGAACCGCGTGATCATTCTGGCCCTCGCGGTCATGATGTCCGTTGCAGGTATCTGGGCCATCCGTGAAACCCCCGTAGACGCGATTCCAGACCTGTCGGATGTACAGGTGATCGTCAAAACGCCCTATCCGGGTCAAGCGCCACAGGTGGTCGAGGACCAGATCACCTATCCGATTGCAACTGCCATGCTTGCCGTGCCAGGGGCCAGCGACGTGCGCGGGTTTTCGTTCTTCGGCGACAGCTATGTCTATGTGGTTTTCGAGGACGGAACCGATCTCTACTGGGCGCGCACGCGGGTGCTGGAATACCTTGGCCAGATCGCTGCCGATCTGCCCGAAGGTGTCTCGCCCCAGCTTGGACCGGACGCGACGGGCGTGGGCTGGATCTACCAATATGCGCTCATCGACCGTACCGGCGGCCATGATCTGGCCGAGTTGCGCACGCTTCAGGACTGGTTCCTGAAGTACGAGCTGCAAACTGTCGACGGCGTGTCCGAGGTCGCCACCATCGGTGGCATGGTCAAGCAATACCAAGTCGTCGTCGATCCCAACAAGTTGCGCGCCTATGATGTAACGCTTGCCCAGATCCGTAACGCCATTCAGGGCGCGAACCGCGAGACAGGCGGTAGCGTGATCGAGATGGGCGAGGCCGAATTCATGGTCCGCTCCACGGGCTACGTCGATGAACTGGCTGACCTGGCCAAAGCACCGCTGATGGTCAACTCCCGAGGGCCCGCGATCACCTTCGCCGATGTGGCCGACATCCCCCTTGGCCCCGAGATG
>CAYGQZ010000144.1:2453-10833 GCA_964352055.1 uncultured Rhodobacterales bacterium | reverse complement strand
GCGCGGTTGCGGCCCTTGTCCATGACGTGATCCTGACCATCGGCGTCTTTTCCGAACTTCAGATCAAGTTCGATCTGGCTATCATCGCGGCCTTGCTGACCATTGTGGGCTATAGTCTGAACGACACTGTCGTTGTCTTTGACCGGGTGCGTGAGAACCTGCGCAAATACAAGAAAAAGCCATTGGCCGATGTGCTGAACATCTCGATCAACGAGACGTTGAGCCGGACGATGATGACCTCTGTCACCACGCTGTTGGCGCTGATCGCGCTTTATGTGCTGGGTGGAGACGTCATCCGGGGCTTTGTCTTTGCGATGATCTGGGGTGTGATCGTGGGGACCTATTCCTCGGTCTTTGTGGCATCGACCATTCTGTTGTGGCTGGGCGTCACGCGGAACTGGGACAAGCCGGACAACACCACCGGCAACCAATACGCCAACATAGATGCCTGAGATCGTCCTCACAGCCCTGGCGTTGCCCGGGCTGTGGTGGCTGGCGCTGGCGATTACGGCTGCGGGCCTTGTGCGCGGCTTTACCGGGTTTGGCAGTGCCATGATCATCATGCCTGCGGCCAGTTCGGTGCTGGACCCGTTTGCCGCATTGGCCTTTCTGACCGTCGTGGAGTTCTGGGGCCCGTTGCCCAATCTGCGCGATGCCTGGCGCGTCGGGCAGCGCGCCGATGCGCTGCGCATGCTGGGCGGGGCGCTGGTGGGATTGCCCGTTGGCCTGTGGCTTTTGTCGCTGATGCAGCCTGAGGTGTTTGGCTGGGCGGTGTCGGTTTCGGTTCTGGTTCTGCTGGGCTTTCTGGTCACGGGATGGCGCTATCACGGGCAGATCGGTGCCCGTACGACCGTGGCCGTCGGGGGCCTGGGGGGGCTCTTGGGCGGTGTGGCCGGCATACCGGGCCCGCCGGTCATCATGCTGTATATGGCCAGTGCCAAACCGATTGCGGTGATCCGGGCGAATTTCCTGCTGTATCTGCTGGGCTTCGATATGCTGATGCTGGCCATTTTTGCGGTCATGGATTTGCTGGAGCCACAGTCGATTGTCGTCGGAGTGCTGCTGGTGCCGGTCTATATGCTGGCCAATGCGGTGGGCGCGCGGTATTTCGATCCCGCCGCAGAGCGACTTTTTCGCCGTGTGGCCTACATTGTCATTGCGGCATCCGCTATCATTGGCTTGCCGATCTGGAGCAGCTAGGAGCCCGCCCATGCGCCTGAATGAGATCACCTATACCGATGCCAAGCCTGTTGAGGGCTATGGGCCGGGGTTTTTCCGCATCGGCGGTGAAGTGATCCTGGGCGCGGCCCTGACCGGCCCGACCGGTACGCAGAAGTGGGGTGGTTTTGACGATCCGCAGCCCTTGCTGGACCTTGCGGGGCAGGTTGATGTGCTTTTTGTCGGGACCGGTGCCGAAATTGCCCATCTGCCGGGACCCTTTCGCGCGACCCTGGAAGAGGCGGGGCTGGCGCTGGATGTGATGGCCTCGGCCCCGGCGGCGCGCACGTATAACGTGCTGTTGAGCGAAGGGCGGCGCATTGCACTGGCGATGTTGCCGGTCTGAGGCCGGGCAGGGGGCTGTCTGCCCCCCGGATGCGATGCATCCGTCCCCCGAGGATTTTTTTGGAACAGAGAAGGGGCGGGCCTTGCGGCCTCGTGCGTTGCGGTGGTTCCGGCCTGCAATGGTGGTGGAAATTGCGCGTTCTCAGGCTGTTGCGTCCCGTGTCAATGGGTTAGGTCTGGGCCATGGATGTGGTGGTGAGAGATCTGACGGTGGCCCGGGGCGGTGTGCCTGTACTGGCGGGGGTGAATTTCACCCTGTCGCCCGGGGCGGCCCTTGTGCTGCGCGGGCCCAACGGGTCGGGCAAGACGACCCTTTTGCGCACTGTGGCGGGTTTGCAGCCGCCCATGGCGGGCGAGATTGCGGGGGCCGAGGATCGCATTGCCTATGCCGCCCATGCGGACGGGTTGAAGGCGGCCCTGAGCGTGACCGAGAACCTCGGGTTCTGGGCCTCGGTCTTTGACGGGCCGTCGATCGGGGCCGCCCTGGAGGCGTTTGATTTGCGCGGTCTCGCGTCGCGCCGGGCCGGGCATTTGTCGGCGGGTCAGAAGCGTCGGTTGGGGCTGGCCCGCTTGATGGTCACGGGGCGCCCGGTCTGGGTGCTGGATGAGCCGACCGTGTCGCTGGATGCGGCATCGGTTGCGATGTTTGCAGCGGCCGTGCGCGCCCATCTGGCGGGTGGCGGCATGGCGTTGATTGCCACCCATATCGATCTGGGCCTTGAGGCGGATGTGCTGGATGTGACCCCGTTCCGGGCCTTGGCGATGGATGTGCAGGGCAGTGACGAGGCGTTCTTGTGAGGGCGCTGCTGGTCCGGGATTTGCAGCTGGCGCTGCGGGCGGGGGGTGGTTTTGGCCTTGGCCTCGCGTTTTTCCTGATCGTTGTGGTGCTGGTGCCGTTCAGTGTGGGCCCGGCCCCGGACCTCTTGGCCCGCATTGCGGCGGGTGCCTTGTGGCTGGGGGCGTTGCTGGCCTGCCTGCTGTCGCTGGACCGGTTGCTGGCCGTGGATTGGGAGGACGGGGCGCTGGACCTTTTGGCCACCTCGCCCTTGCCGCTGGAAGGGGTTGTGGCGATCAAGGCGGCGGCCCACTGGATCACCACGGGTCTGCCGCTGGTGCTGGCCGCCCCGGTGCTGGGCGTTCTGCTGAACCTGCCTGTCGCGGGCTATGGGCCGCTGGTGGTGAGCCTTGCGCTGGGCACGCCCGCCTTGTCGATGATCGGGGCCTTTGGCGCGGCTTTGACCGTGGGCCTCAAGCGGGGCGGTTTGTTGCTGTCCTTGCTGGTTTTGCCGCTGTATGTGCCGACCCTGATCTTTGGGGCCGAGGCCGCGCGGCGTGGCGCGGCGGGCCTTGAGACCACCACGCCGTTGCTGCTGCTGGCGGGGATCACGGGCTGTGTTCTGGCCCTGATGCCTTTTGCCGCGGCGGCGGTGCTGCGGGTGAACCTGCGATAACATTATTTTGGATTGAGAACGCTGCGCCGAGCGCTTAGGTAGTCTGTCATGTCACTTTGGGAATATGCCAATCCGGTCAGGTTCTTGACGCTCAGTACGCGGCTCTTGCCGTGGCTTTGGGGCGGGGCTGCGATCTGTCTTGTCGTCGGGCTGGTCTGGGGCTTTTTCTTTACGCCGGATGATTTCCGGCAAGGCTCCACCGTCAAGATCATCTACCTGCATGTGCCGTCCGCCCTGATGGCAATCAATGCGTGGTTCATGATGCTGGTGGCCTCGCTGATCTGGATCATCCGGCGGCACCATGTGTCGGCGCTGGCTGCCCGGGCGGCGGCCCCGGTGGGCATTGTCATGACGCTGATTGCGCTGGTCACGGGGGCGATCTGGGGCCAGCCGATGTGGGGCACGTGGTGGGCGTGGGACCCGCGCCTGACCTCGTTCCTGATCCTGTTTCTGTTCTATCTTGGCTATGTCGCCCTGTGGGAGGCCATCGAGGATCCCGACAGTGCGGCGGACCTCACGTCGATCCTGTGTCTGGTGGGCACGGTCTTTGCCGTTCTCAGCCGCTATGCGGTCAACTTCTGGAACCAGGGGCTGCATCAGGGGGCGTCGCTGAGCCTCGATAAGGAAGAAAACGTGGCCGATGTGTTCTATTTCCCGCTGCTGGTCTGCATCGCGGGGTTTGTGCTGCTGTTTCTGGCCTTGGTTCTCTATCGCACCGGGACGGAAATCCGGGTGCGCCGGATGCGTGCGCTGATCGCCCGCGAGGGGCGTCGCAGCGCTGTGCAGGCGGAGGCGCGCGATGCCTGATCTGGGGAAATATGCGGATGCGGTTCTGTCGGCCTATGCGGCCTCGATCCTGTTGCTGGTGGGGTTTGTCCTGCTGACGCTGTGGCGCGGACGCCGGGTGCGGGCCGAGATGCAGGACGTGGAACGACGGAGCAAGCGCGATGGCTAAAATCTCGCCTCTGATGCTGGCCCCGCCGCTGATCTTTGCGGGCTTTGTGGCCTTTGCGGCCATCGGAATGTTTCGCGACAATCCCAACGAGTTGCCCTCGACCCGGCTGGGTGGGCCTGCGCCTGCGCTGACCGAGGACACCCTGGCCGATTTCCCCGGTGTGATGCCTGGCGATCTGGCGCGGGGGGAGGTGACGCTGGTCAATTTCTGGGCCAGCTGGTGCCCGCCCTGTCGGGCCGAGCATCCCAGGCTGCTGGAGATGGCGGCGGATGGCATTGCGATCGTAGGCGTGAATTTCCGCGATACGGCGGATGCGGCCGAGGGCTATCTGGACGATGATGGCAATCCCTTTGTGGCCGTGGCCTTTGATCCGCAAGGCCGGTCGGCCATCGACTGGGGTGTGACCGCGCCGCCCGAGACCTTTATTCTGGATGGCGACGGAACGGTTCTGTTCCGGTTTATCGGCCCGCTGATCGGGTCTGACTATGAGAACCGGTTCCTGCCCGCGCTGAATGCGGCGATGGCCGGGGCGAAGGCCGGGGCGGGCGCGCAGACGAACTGAAGGATGGATCGGCTGCGCGGAGGACAGGCCTGCGGTTGGCGTAGGTGCGTGCTGCGCGCGCCGTCGGCACCCGGATCCCCCTTGCCTGTGTGCGCCCGTCACGCGTGACCGGCGCGCCCCCCGCGACCGGCTTTTGGCCGAGGCCACCTCTATGTGATCGGACAGCGGCATGCAGGTGCCGGACAGCCCCCCATGATGGGCGCGCCTGTGCCCGAAGGCGTCGTTACTTGATGACGCACCGCGCGGGCAACACTTCTGCTCCGAAGATCGATTGCGGGGTTTTCAACAGCGGATCGCTTGTCTCGTCGACGACAACGCCGAACGGGAATTCATGATCCCAGCCGGTCTGTTTTGGCAATTGCATCCATTTTCCCCCGCGTGCTGTGCCATGGCCGCACGGCACCGCAAACGGCCGCAATCGTCATGCGCCCGTGACTGGTCCGGCGCCCTGGGGTCAGAAGCCTTCATCCTGCGGCCCTGGCTTGGCGGGTCTTGTCGCTGGCAAGCAGGCGGCGCATGTTTTCGCATGCCTTTGGTGTCGCTGCCCCAATCCGGTTGAGGACAGCCACCTTGTCCCTGTCGGAAGGGTCGAGCTCTGACAGGGCATGGGCGGACGCATTGAGACGGCACGCGCCGACCCAATCCGACATCCCTTCGATATCCTTCCATCGGGCCTCGTTCAGGATGGTGGTCAGCCGCCGGTCGACCCAATCGGCGACGGTGTCGATCATCGGTGTCACTTGGGTGACTGCCTGTTTGATGTCCGCGTCCTGCACGGTTGCCTCCAGATGCGCGATCACGGCGGCGCTGAAGGTCGGTTGCGTGATGCGGATCATCTGAAGGTTGATGCGTCCGGCCGAAAACACCGGCGCGCGATCCGTGACATTTGCAGCCGCAGCGCTGGCGGCGCAATCGATCACCAGCGCATCTTGCGGGATGGCGACCTCTCCCGTTTGCAGCACCATGCGACCAGCCTTGATCTGTTGCACGTGGCCCATCCGAACAACGTTCTTGACGCGTGCCAGTGCTTCGATTTCCCCTTCCGAGGCGACGGCCATGTGCATCATCTGCGGCGTGCAGGTCTTGTCTATGCGCAACCAGATCCCCTCGGCCTCGAGGGCCAGTGCCAGCTGTTCGACGTCGTCGAGTTCGGCGAGGATTTCCATCTGCCGGGCGACCGCACCGAACATGTCGTCGAAGAACGCGATACCCGGCTGTGCGCAACGTCGGTTCACCAGCCATGCGTCGCGGGGCCGGACCCATGTGATCTTGTCAGGATCAATTTCGTGCCGCAGCAGCCAAAGAACCGAGTCCATGGCCGTTTTGCCAGCACCAATCACGACAAAGGCCGAGCGCCCTGCGGCATGACGCGGCAGGTGATTGGGCGGGATGCAGGTCACGTGGTCGTCGACCCCGAAACGTCTGGTGTAGGTCAAGGGGATTTCCGTGCCAACCCGCCGTCCGTCAACGATGGCCCTTGCGACATCCACGCGGGTCTGCGCGCCCGTCATCACGTTGCGGACACACCTGTCGTCCTCGCACCATTCGGTCATCGGAAGCCATGTCACGCGACCGGATGGAAGGTACACATCCTCCATCAGCGCGTGGAAATAGGCGAGGACCTCGGTGCCTGAGGCAAGTTCGAACAGCCCGGCATTGGGTCCGCTTTCATTGATCCTGTCGCGGCCAAGCGGACGCGATGCGACCCCATAATAGCGGGACGGCTGGTGCAGGCGCACAAAGGGATACGCATCGTTCCAGTGCCCGCCGGGCGCATCGCGCTTGTCCACGATCACGAAGGTGGCGTCCGTTTCAGCCAGCATGGTGTCGAGAAACGACAGCGATGACGCCCCGCAGCCAATGATGAGGTAGTCGGTTTTCATGATGCACATCTTCCCTGCAACGTCTTCCGGGTCAGACGCTACGGGACGGGCGCCGCCCTGTCAGTGATTCAAATCACTTTGGTGTCTTGGCCTTGCGCTGCATCGTCCGGGTTTCCCGCCTGTCCACCCAAGATCCAATCGGTGGACGGCACGACCGACCGCGGTGCAATAGGGCCGCTTTGTCCAAGGTTTGTGCCTGCTGTCAGCACGCGCTGCAACGGCGCCACATCTGACAAGGAGGACGGCGGGCGGGTTTGGCGCAGAGTTCCCGCAGGGCGGCGTTTCAGCGGATAGAGTGTGCATAACGCGCTCAGGATGCAGATGGTTGCGAAGATCCGTTGACCCGGATCCGCGCACAGATCTGTCAGCTTGTCTCACCCATGAGAAGTGCGATGGGGAGTTCGTTTATGGACTGTTTGCGCTCCAACGTCCCATCGATCCGTCGGCACAGCATTTCGCCGGCGATGCGGCCCATATCGAAGCGGGGCGTGCGCAGCGTGGTCAGGCACGGAGACATCATTTGCGCCATTTCCATCCCGTTGAACCCCGCAATCGCCACATCTTGCGGGACCGCAATGCCTTCCTTTTGGCAGTAGAGCAGCGCACCCAGCGCAAGGTCGTCATTGGCAAAGAATACGGCGTCGATGTCTGTGTTCTCTGCCAGAAGCTGTTCCATTTCACGCGCACCGACCGTGATTGATGACGCTTCATCGCAGATCCGGACGGCCTTGATCGGGTTGCCCAGCCTTTCGAGTTCGGCCTCGAAGGCGATGCGTCGCTTGCGGGACCGGATCGGGCGTTCGCCCCAGGCACCGATATATCCGACGTTGCGGTAGCCGCGCGTTGTGAAATGCCGCGCGATCAGCTGCCCTGCGGCGATCTGTGAGACGCCAACAGCGATGTCTGTCGCGTTGCCGTCGGTATCCATGACCTCGATGATGGGTCCGTCATAGGTGGCCAGCAATGCGCGGGTTTCGGTGGAGTGTTCCAATCCGGCCAGGACGACCGCGGCGGGCTTCCATGACAGCATGTCGCGCAGAATTTCCTCTTCCTTGTCATCGCTGTACTGGGTCATGCCCAGGACAAGGCGAAGCTGCGTTCCCTGCAGGCTATCGTTCAGGCCGTCGATGATGTTGGGGAAGACGTTGTTGCTCATGGAGGGCACAATGACCGCGACAAGGTCACTTGTCTTGCCGCGCAGGGACCCTGCGATTCGGTTGCGCTGGTATCCAAGGCTTTTTGCGGCCCCTTCGACCTTGCGGCGCAGATCCTGGGATATATTCGGGCCGCCGCTCATCACGCGCGATGCGGAAATGACGCTGACGCCGCTCAGTTCGGCGACGTCCTTGAGCGTTGGTTTTTTGTGTGTTTCAGCCATTGCCGATGCGTGCTCCGTAAGATGCAAGACTGCCACGATTTACCGCCATTGACAACGTTATCAAAGTGATTGACAACGTTACCAACTGAACTGCTTCATGCATCGGGAGGAACACATGAGCATTCTCAAGGCACCTGCAACGGCCGTCGCGGCGGTTATGGCATTTTCAACATTGGCATCCGCAGACGGGTTCCCGGAGCGTCCCATCAACCTGGTGGCTCCGTTCAACGCCGGTGGCGGCACTGACTTGCTGCTGCGCGCCTTTGCGCCGCATTTCGCCGAAGCTTTGGGGGGCGATGTCTATGTTTCCAATATGGCGGGAGGATCGGGCACTGTCGGTGCTGCTGCGTTGGCGGGTCAAAAGCCTGACGGACACCAGATGGGATATTGGTCGGTGACGGTTGCGACGATTCAGCCGCAAATCAAGGACGTGCCTTACGGTCTGGACAGCTGGACGCCCATTTGTTCTGTCGCAGCATCGCCGACCGTCTTGTTCACAAACGCATCGAGCCCGTTCGAGACCATCGAGGATGTCGTCGCTGCGGTGCAGGCTGAACCGGGCAAGTATATTTTCGGATCATCCGGGCC
>CAYGQZ010000144.1:0-2353 GCA_964352055.1 uncultured Rhodobacterales bacterium | reverse complement strand
TCGTCGCTGCGGTGCAGGCTGAACCGGGCAAGTATATTTTCGGATCATCCGGGCCCGGCGCGATCACACACCTGACGGCGGTTGCTGCATTCGCGGGTCTGGGCATCATCGATGACATGAAGCACCTGCCGTTCCAAGGCTCCGGACCTGCATTGCAGGCCATGGCCGCCGGAACAATCCAGTTCTTTGGCGACACTGAGCTTTTGATGACAAGAGGCGATTTCCGCCCGTTGGTTGTGTTCAATTCCGAGCGCCTCGAAAGCTTCCCTGACGTTCCGACGGCGGCCGAGGTCGGCATTGCCGCGCCGTTGAATGAACTCTACCTGTGGGGCGGCCTGTTTGCACCTGCGGGTCTGGAGCCGGACGTCACCGCCACGCTGAGCGCCGCCTGTGAAACGGCAATCAACTCCGATGGATTTCAGGAGTTTGCCGCGACGACCAACACGGTGTTGAACTACCGCAACGCAGCCGATTTCGATGCATTTTTCCGTGCACAATACGAATCGAACGCTGCTTTGATCGAAGCGGCCGGCCTCTGAGCCAGGCTGATTATGATCTGCGCCCGGGGGGACCTCCGGGCGCGCACAGTTTCACCCTTGGGTTCCTGTCATGCAAAACCTGTGCTCTGAACGTCGCATTGTCGCGCTGCTGATCCTGATCCTGTCTGCCGGATTGGTCGTGTCGACCTTCGGTTTGCAATTTGCAGACCTTGGCGGGGCGTTCAGTCCGATGTTCTTTCCCCGTATCATTCTGACGATCCTGGTTGGCCTTGCGACGCTGAACCTGGTCATTGACATGATGACGGATGTGAAAGGCAACGATCTGCGGCTTGCCCAAACATTGCTGATCTGCGCGGGGTTCATGGGCTATGTCGTGCTGATCATGCCGCTTGGGTATTTCATCAGTTCGGTTCTGCTGGCCCTATTGATCCTGATCACGCTCGGTATCCGTAGCCCATTGGTCTTGCTGGTGCTTCCGATTGCCTCGGCCGGAAGCCTTGTCGTTCTGTTCAACCACATCCTGAAGATGCCATTGCCCACCTCACCGTTTTTCTGGTGGATTTGAGGACCTCGGATGATTGAAGCCATCCCACAAGCCTTGTCCCTGATCTTCACGGTCGAGGGGCTGTTCGTTCTGACGCTTGGCACAATGCTGGGCATCGTGCTGGGGGCGCTGCCGGGGATCGGGTCAACTGTTGCAGTGGCGATGATCCTGCCCTTTACGCTGACAATGACCCAGGCCCCGGCGATCCTGTTGCTGTTGGCGATCTATGCGGGGTCCGTCTATGGCGGGTCGATTTCAGCGATCCTGATCAACACGCCGGGCACACCGCAGTCCGCCGCCACATGTCTGGATGGCTACCCCATGGCCCTGAGAGGCGAGGCGGGAAAGGCGCTGGGATGGGCCACGATCGCGTCGGTCGTCGGTGGGCTGAGCTCTGCTGTCGTTCTTATCTTTGCCGCCCCGCAACTGGCTGCATTTGCATTGAACTTTGGCCCGATCGAGACATTCGCGCTGATCCTGCTGGGGTTGACCTGCATCGTTTCCGTTTCCGAAGGATCGATGGTCAAAGGTCTGATCGCAGGGTTTCTGGGATTGTTCCTGTCAACGGTCGGGGGGGATCCGTTGACAGGTGAAGCCCGCTTTACCTTTGGCAACTTCCAGCTGATTGCGGGTTTCGACCTTCTGGCCGTCGTGATCGGGGTTTTTGCCCTGTCCGAGGTGTTGATCCGCGCCTCGGCGTTTTCCGAGACGGACAGCAAACTGGTCAAGTTTTCGGGCATCGTTCTGCCCAGGTTGTCGGAATGGTCCGGCCGTGTGAAAGGGCTGATCAAGTCGGTCCTGATCGGCAATGTCATTGGCATTCTGCCAGGCACAGGTGCGGCAACCGCGGCATTTATTTCCTATGCCGAAGCGCGCCGGTCTGCACCGACCCGCGACAACTTTGGCAAAGGGGAACCCGACGGGTTGATTGCGTCGGAATCCGCCAACAACGCGGTCACGGGGGGGGCGCTTGTGCCCACCATGGCGCTTGGTATTCCGGGAGATGCGATCACCGCCGTGATGCTGGCAACCCTGACGTTGCATGGTGTGACGCCCGGCGTGCGGCTCATGTCGGACAATCCCGTGTTGATGGCCGCGATCTTTTCGGGGTTTTTCATCATCAACCTGATGCTGTTGCCGTTCGGCATGATCGTGTCCCGTATGGCCGCGCCGCTGTTGCGGATCAAGGAAGCCTATATGCTGGTCATCATCTCGCTTCTTTGCACGGTTGGTGTGTTCTTTGTGCGCGGCAACCCGTTTGATCTGCTGGTCATGGCCCTGGCGGGTATCTTCGGGTTCGTCTTGCGCC
>CAYGQZ010000143.1:0-11006 GCA_964352055.1 uncultured Rhodobacterales bacterium | reverse complement strand
GCGTAGGTCAGGGTGCCGGTGTCGTCCGCCACAGCAATGGCGTCGGGGCTTGCCTTGGCCTGAGCCAAGAACCGTTCGGCAATGGACCCTTGATCCGCGACGGTCTCGTCTTCTCTGCCCCACTCGGCGATTTGCAGCCGTTCGGGGCCTTGCACCAGTGGCATCGCCTCGACCAGCCTATCCGGGGCGCGCGTCATCTCTTCGAACACTGCCAGCAGGTAGATCGCGAGGCGCTCAATGCGGTCGCGTTTGAACAAATCCGTGCTGTATTCAAACGTACCCACCAGCCCGCCGGGGGTTTCGCGAAACTCGACACGCAGGTCGAACTTTACGGTCGAGCGTTCAACCTCGACAAATCCCAGGTCGCTCTTTTTCTGAGGGTTGGTGGCGCCTTGGTCCGCATGCAACTGAAAAATAACTTGAAACAGGGGATTGCTGGCCAGATCCCGGTCAGGCTGCAGGTCTTCGACCAGTTTTTCAAAGGGCAGATCCTGATGGTCGTATGCCTCAAGCGCGCGGCCGCGTACCCGTTGCACAACCTCCCGAAAGCTTGGTGCGCCCGACAAGTCGTTGCGCATGACCAGCGTGTTGACAAAGAAGCCGATCAGCGGTTCCAGCTCCTGTCGCGAGCGGTTGGCAATCGGTGTCCCGATGGCAATGTCCTCTTGTCCGGTGATCCGGTGCAGCAGGCACTTGAACCCCGCCAGAAGCGTCATGAATAGGGTCGCACCCTCGCTTTTTCCCAGATGTTCGAGGCGGTCGGTCAGCCCGGAAGGGACTTGAAAACTGTGGCGGGTGCCGCGGTAGCTGAAGACCGGCGGGCGCGCAAAATCAGTGGGCAGATCCAGCGGCGTGAGGTTTTCCAGTCTTGTTCGCCAATACGCCAGCTGCTTGTCGATCAGGGCACCGCTGAGCCATGTCCGTTGCCACGCCGCGTAATCGGAATATTGGATCGGCAGGTCTGGCAGGCCAATCGGTTGGTTCATGGCAAGGTTGGCGTAGATCGTCGACAGTTCGTGCGAGAACACCGAAGACGACCAGCCGTCACACACGATATGATGCATCGAGATCAGAAAGACCCACTCACTCGGCCCCAGTTTCAGCAACGTCGTGCGCAACAAGGGGCCGGTCGCCAGATTGAAAGGTGCTTGGGCGTCGGCCGTGGCAAGGCGCACCGTCTCGGCTTGCTGTGCGTCCGCGTCCAGCCCACTGAGGTCGTGGACCACAAGCGGAATGTGCACGTCTTTGGCGACATGGGCCACAGGTTGCCCGTTTTGTTCATGCAAGGTGGTGCGCAATACGCTGTGCCGCGCGACGATCGCGTTGATGCTCTGCTCCAGGACTTCGGGCAGGATCACGGCCTGAAACCTGAGCGCGGAGCTTTCGGTATAGGACGCATTGCCCGGTGCCAGCTGGTCAAGAACCCAAAGGCGCTGCTGTGCAAAAGACAGTGTGATGGGCGCATCGACGGGCTGGCGCGCAATCCCGGGTTCACCCCTTTTTGCGGTCGTACCCAATTTCTTGCCGGCCAGCCGTGCACGTAAAAGAGCCTGCGTATCGATTTTCGGTTTGTTCTCTGTGGCCGTGGAACCGGAACCTGTATCTGCGGCCTCATAGTCCTCAAGAAATTCGGCTTCAGGTGTGTTTTCGGAATGTGTCATGCGCCGGTCCCCAATGACGTTTTTTCATCCAGAAGCGCGTGGGACTCCGCTTCGCTCAGGGCCTCGATTTCAGCCAGCAGGATACGTTCGACCTCGGCGGCCATTGCCCGCAGCGTTGGAAACAGGAAAACAGCCGTAAGCGGCAGCTCGATATCGAATTGCGCGCGCATTGCGGTCACCAGACGGGTTGCCAGCAGGGAATGACCGCCAACGTCGAAAAAGTTGTCTGCCCCATCAATCTCGGACCTTTTGAGCAGCTTGGACCACAGCGCGGCCAGTGCAATTTCAGTGTCCGTTTCCGGAGGTGATGCGGTTGTTCCACGCTGTTGATCCGGCACGTGATCCGCGAGCGCCTGACGGTTCAACTTGCCGTTTGGCAGGCGGGGCAGGGCGTCCAGAACGGTGATGTTTGTCGGGATCATGGGGCTTGGCAATCGCTCTGTCAGGTGTTGCCTCACATGTGCTTTCTGTGGACCTTCATGCGTGTTATGTGCCGTGATCCACGCATCCAGCCGCCCGCCTGCGTCGTCCGCCGTCAGGGTCACGACGGCTTCATCGATTTCCGAGTGGTCCAGAAGCGCCGCTTCAATCTCTCCGATCTCGATCCGGTGGCCGCGAATTTTGACCTGATGATCGACGCGCCCGACAAAGGCCAAAGCGCCGTTAGACATCAAACGCACCAGATCACCGGTTGCAAAAAGCCGCGCGCCGGGGGTGCCAGAGATGGGATCAGGGATAAAGCGGTCGGCTGTCATGCCCGGCTGATGCAAATACCCGCGCGCCAGGTTTGCGCCGCCCACATAAAGCTGCCCAATGGCCCCCGGGGGGACGGGCCGCATGGCCTTGTCCAAGACATACGTCTGCGCGTTGTCTATGGGGCTGCCGATCGGGGCATCTGCACCGTCTCCGGCATCCAGAGGGGGCGTTGCCGTCACATCCCCGGCCACTTCGGACGAGCCATAGAGGTTGATCAACCGCACGCGGGATGCGGCCCGGCCCATCCGAACGGCCAAGTCCGCAGGCAACCGCTCACCACTTGTGAAAATCCGTGTCAGATGCGGCAGTCCTGCGTTGAAATCGGTGTTCCAATCCAGCATCTCGCGCAGCAGCGACGGCACGACCAAAAGGCGGCTGACCTTGTGTTTGGCCAACGCGTCCCTGAGTGCTGCAGGATCCCGCGCCTGTTGATCATTAAGGATGACCGACGGTACACCCGCCAGCAAGGGGCCGAACATCTCCCAGATGGAATCGACAAAGGCGATGGCGGTTTTCAGACAGCACGCTTCGCCGTCTTCAAACGGATGGGTTTGCCACATCCAGTTGAAGCGGTTCATCGTTGCGGCATGGGTTCCCATGACCCCCTTGGGCTTGCCCGTGGAGCCGGATGTATAGACGACGTAAGCAAGTCCATCGCTGTGTGCTCGGGCGGGCATGACTGCACAGTCAGGCAGCGTTTCGTCATCAATCAGCAATGCACCGGCCCCGCCGGCAATGTCCTTGTTTGCCTTGGTTGTGACGATGATTTTGGCGGCGCTGTCGTCGATGACATAGACGATCCGCGCAGGGGGATAGCCGGGATCGATGGGCACATAGGCGGCCCCGATATGCATCGTGGCAAGCATCGCCGCAATGCAGTCGACAGAGCGGTCCAGACAAATGACCACACGGTCTTCGGGCTGAACGCCACGGGCCACCAGCGCGCCCGCGACTTGCGCCACCCGTGTGCGCAGGTTCGCATAGCTGATGGTTGTGTCGCCAAAGATCAAGGCAGGTGCATCGGGGGTCTTTTGACACTGCTGTAAAAATGCGTCGGGCAGGGTGGCGGCACCCTGAGGCTGCGTGTCCTTGCCCCGGGCCAGGCTCAGGACATTTTGCTGCTCTTGCGGGGTCATCATTTCAATGTCCGACAGGTTTCGGCCCGGTGCGGTGACTGCATTGCCCAAAAAGTTCGAGAAGTGTTCAAAGAGCCGGTTAACGGTCTTGGCCTCAAAAAGCTCGGTGCTGTATTCGATCCGGCCTTTCAGACCCTTGTGTCCGCTCCAGAGATGGACTGACAGATCGAGGATCGCGGCCCCTTTGTCGACGCCGACTGTCTCGACCTCGGCCTGCGCCACATTCGCGTTTTGATCATGCGGCGTAAACAGCTGAAACAGCACTTGAAACAGCGGGTTGCGCCCAAGGTCACGGTCTGGGTCAAGCTTTTCCACAATACGCTCGAACGGGGTGTCCTGACGTTCAAACGCGGCAATCGCGGTCTTTCGCACACGTCCCACCAACTCGCTGAAGGTCGGATTGCCTGAAACATCAATGCGCAGCACAACGGTATTGAGAAACAGCCCGATCAGCGGTTCCACCTCGGATCGGGACCGGCCCGCCACGGGTGTTCCAATGACAATTTCATCCTGGCCGCTGTGCCGCGCCAGCACGGCTGCAAAAGCGGCGAGGGTCACCATGAATTGCGTGGCCCCTTCGCGCTTGGCAAGCACTTGTGATCCTGCCGAGACGTTTGCTGGAAGGTCCCGATCGATGTGGGCGCCTTCAAAGCCCAGAACGCGCGGACGCGGCTGATCCAGCGGCAGGTTCAAATTCGGCAGATCCGCAAGTTGCCCGAGCCAGTAGGCCAGATCGGGGTCATCATCGCTGGCCAATGTGTCCCGCTGCCAGCTGACATAGTCCGCGTATTGAATGGGCAAGGGCGGCAGGTCGAGCGCTTGACCGGTCATCAATGCGCGGGCAGCGTCACTGGTCTCGCGGCTCAGCACGCGCATGGACCACCCGTCCGAGATGATGTGATGCACGGCCATGGCAAAGATTTCGCCCTCATCCGTGCCACGGATCAGGTGAAACCGCAGGAGCGGTGGTCGCGACAAATCAAAGGGTTGCGACGCGATGGCGTGCAAAAGTTGCGATGTGCGCGCCGCCCGTTCGCTGGGCTCCAAATGCCCGAGATCCGTAATCTCGAGAGGCACAACAACGTCGGGCAGGACGATCTGAACAGCCCCTTCGCCTTTCTCTTCAAACCGTGTCCTGAGCAGATCGTGGCGGGCCACCACCATGTTGATCGCGCGTTCCAGAATGGCCGGGTCTATTGTACCCGCTGGCAGAGGCAAGGCAGAGCTTTCGATGTAGAACGGGCTGCCAGGCGCCAACCTGTCAAGGAACCAGAACCGTTGCTGAGAAAAGGATAGGGGTGCCGGACCCGTATCCCCGCGCCGTGGAATACTAGTGGCTTTGGCCGGTTCCGGCGTTTCGCTATCCGCCTCAAGCAGCTTGCGCATCAGGGCCTTGCGCCGGTCAATTCCGCCCACGACATTCATGCGACTGTCCCCGTGTCAACGCCAAGTGCTGCGTCAATTTCGGCCTCGGACATGTTCGAGATGCGGACAAACAGGTCTGCCGTGGCGTGCAGGGTGTCGTCGGCAGTTTCGGTCAACCCTTCGGCAAAGCGGCGTATGGTTGGACGCTCAAACAAGGTGCGCAATGCCACATCTGTCTCGAGGGTTTCGCGCAGCTTGTTGATCAATTGCACCGCGATCAGCGAGTGACCGCCCAGTTCGGTAAAGAAGTCGTCGTCGATCCCGATGTGACCGGTGTCCAGAACCTCGGCCCAGAGGATCGACAGGGCTTCTTCGAGACGATTGCGCGGTGCCACAAAGCCCTGTTGGGACATGTTGCGGTCCTGTTCGGACAAGGCCAGCGCCTTGCGGTCCAGCTTGCCGTTCGCGGTCAGGGGCAATTCATCGCGCTGGGAATAGAACGCGGGCACCATATGTGCGGGTAGCGTTTCGTTGAGGTGTGCGGCCACGCGGACCGTCAGGTTACGAAAACGGACGGTCGCCAGCGGATCGTTGGCATGGTTGCGATATGCGGCCGGGCCTGGCTTTACATCGGCCGGGGTGGGATCATCGGGCGGTGCGGACCCTTCACGCCAGAACACGGCTTCGATCCGGTCAGCGTGCGTAGGGGCATAGCGCACGCGCACATCAAATCCCGCACTGTTCGCAATGCGCCAGAAGTCTTCGGGATCCATGGCCGCCTGCTTGGCTTCGATCGCGGTTTCCAAAGCTTCGTGCAGTGGCTTTTGGGCTGCGCCGTTGCAAATCAGCCCATGCAGACGCACTTCGACCGCGACCCGCGCATTCGGGATATTGATGATTTCGATGCAGTCGGCATCTGACGCTTGCAGATGTGCTTCGAGTCGGCCGGCATCGAGTGCGTCTGTCAGCCAATCCATCTGCACCGGGTTCGCACGCGTTCCTTCCGTACCGATTTTCAGGGTCAGATCATAGCGGAACTTGCCCAGCTCATTGTCGTAACCGCCACGTTTGCAGGCGCTTTGAATGCTGCTGATCTCTGGCACCTCATGGGCGAGGGCGTGGAAAAACGCGCTGTCCAATACCAGTTCTTTCTCAAGTGCGGCTTCGCGATGCATGACTTGCAAAAGCTCGGTCCCGGTTGCGCTGTCCGGCAGCCCGCTTTTGGCGATGGACAAATGAAACGCCCCAAGCAGGTCGAGGCTGCGCACATCACCGACAAAGATCGAGCCACCCGGACGTACCAATGCTGCCGCCTTGCGCAGAACGTCAGCCAGGTAGTCGGCGCTTGGAAAATACTGGATCACCGAATTGAGGATGATCGTGTCGAAGGACTGCGGCGCGAACCCGTCCAATTCATCCGCGCGACGGTGCAGCACGTCGCCGTTGGTGTCGAGACCAAGTGCCTTGAGGTTGGCGCGCAATTCCTCGACCACAGGTGCCGAGAAATCCGTTGCCACGTAATGGTCAACCTCGGGGGCAAGCTGTGTCAGCAAAAGACCCGTTCCGCACCCGATCTCGAGCAGGCGTTTGGGGTGCAGCGCACGGATGCGCGCGACTGTCGTGTCGCGCCAAATGGCCATTTCAGCCTCGCTGATGTTCTGGCCGGAATAGCTGCTGGTCCAGCCCACAGTGTTGAAGCTCAGGTCGTCGACCTTGTCGTCCTGTCCATAGATCCCTTCGTAAATGCTTTCCCATTGATCTACATGTTGCGTTGTCAGCGGGTCGGCGTCTTCCTGTGCGCCACTGTCTGCGGCAACTATGGCTGCGATCAGCGACGCTGCATCATTGCCAGCAGTAAAAACGGCGCAATCCGAGACACCTTTGACATCGCGAATGCGCGCCTCGACCTCGCCCAGTTCCATGCGAAAGCCACGCAGTTTGATTTGCGTGTCGTTTCGACCTTTGTAAATCAGCGCGCCATCGCCGCGGCGCAACGCCAGATCATGCGTGCGGTACATACGCGCGCCGGGGGCTTCGGCGAAGGGATCAGGCAGAAACGCGGCCGCTGTTTCCGACGGCCGGTCATGATAGCCGCGCGCCAGATTTGCACCGCTGATCCAGACCTCGCCCACAACGCCCACCGGCACCGGGGCCTGATCCTCGTCGAGCACATAGATCGCGGTATTGTCGATTGGATGGCCAATTGGCACGCCGAAAGGTTCGGGTGTGCCATCGGTTTGCGCCGTCGCAACCTGGATGGTCGTTTCGGTAGGCCCATAAAGGTTGACGATATCAAGCTCGAGGGATGAGGCGACCTGCGCGCGCAAGTCTTCGGGCAATGGCTCGCCCCCGGAAAAGAACTGCTTCAGACAGGTGCAGGCGTAAAACCCCGGCTCCTTGAGCAGCAACCGCAAGAGCGAGGGAACGGTCTGTACGACGGTGACCTTGTGTTTGGCGATGCAGCGCACGATCTGTTCGGGATCGCGCTGTGCATCGGGCGGAAGCAGAACGAGAGTGCCGCCCGACATGAGCGGCGCGAAGACTTCCCAGATTGACGCGTCAAAGCTTGCGGCCGTGCGTTGCAACACGCGGGTTTCGGGGCCAAAGTCGAAGGCCGATTGCATCCACCGCATGTGGTTGCTGAGGGCTGAATGCGGCACGACGACGCCTTTTGGAACTCCGGTCGATCCGGAGGTGTAGATAACGTATGCGGCACTTTCCGCATGCACAGGGCCTGACGGCTGGGAACGGGCGAGCACTTCCAGCGGTTCGTCCAGCACGATGATCTGCGTTTCCTTGCGCAAGATGGATTTCGCAAACGCGACATGAGCGCGCTGGGTCAACATCACGTCAAGCCGGCTGTCTGCCGCGATGCGCTTGAGGTGTTCCGGCGGGTATGAGGTGTCCAGCGAAACAAACGCAGCCCCCGCCGCCATCGTCGCCAATTGTCCGATCACAAGTGCAGGCGAGCGATCCAGCAGCAGCCCGACCCGCGCTTCGGGACCGACATTTGCGGCAGCAAGGTGGCGCGCCAGGTTTTGCCAGCGCGCGTGCATTTCGCCATAGGTGATTTGCGTATCTTCTATCTCCAGCGCGATCGCCTCGGGTGTTTCCCGAACCCTTGCGCTGATTTCATCCAGCACATGGGAGGCCGTATCAGGCGCCGCGGTCTGGGGCCCCAATTCATGCAGGTCGATGATGTCCCAATCGGACTCTGCGCACAGGGGCAACCATGAAATGGGTGTACCCGGGCTGTCGGCGGCGGCTTCCAACAGCACCATGAATTCATCCGTAATGCGCGCGATGGTGTCAGCCTCGAACAGATCGGTCGAATACTCGATCATGCCGCGATAGGTGTCTGGTGTATCGAGCAGGGTGAATGCGAGGTCAAAGATGGCGCTGCCGCGATGTACCTGCGGGCTTGCATTGGCGTTCCCCGATTGCCCGAGTGTCGGTGCATTCACCAGTTGGAACGTGACCTGAAAAAGTGGGTTGCGGCTGGGATCGCGACCGGGATTGATCTCTTCCACCAGTCGTTCAAAGGGCAGTTCCTGATGCTGATAGGCATCAAGGCAGGTGTCGCGCACACGTTCCAGCAATTCCGCAAAACTCGGATCACCTTTGGCGTCGATCCGGAAGACCAGAGAATTCACGAAAAAGCCGATCAGCCCTTCGATTTCGGGCTGGGTGCGCCCGGCAATGGGTGCACCGATGGCCAGATCATCCTGTCCGGACCGGCGCGCCATAACGACTGCAAAGGCCGTCAGCAGCACCATGAACGGTGTCGCACCCAAAGGACGCCCCACCGCGCGTGCCGCAGCGCTCAGCTTGGGGCCGAGATCGACAAGATGTGCAGCACCCCTGAAGCTTGCGGTGTCCGGGCGCGGCTTGTCCGTGGGAAGTTCAAGCTGCGGAAGGCCAAGCAGCTTGTCCCGCCAGTAGCTCAACTCGTCCTGTAATTCGTCGCCTTGAAAGGTTTCGCGCTGCCAGACCGAATAGTCAGCATATTGAATCTCAAGCTCGGGCAGGGGATTTGACTGGCCAAGCGCAAAGGCCTGATACAAGGCAGTAAGCTCGCGCGCCAGAATGCCCATCGACCATCCGTCGGAAACGATATGGTGCATGGAGAGCAAAAGAACGCAGTCGGCGGGTCCACGCGTGATGACCGAACACCGGATCAAGGGACCCGTGCGCAGGTTGAAAACCTTGACCGCATCAGCACTGGCCAGTTCTGCGGTTCGCACCTCTCGCGCTTGTGCGTCCAGATGCGAGATGTCGATCACTTCGAGTGTGAGCGGCATTGCGTCCCGGACAATTTGCGCGGGCTCACCGTCAATTTCATCGAACACAGTCCGCAACGCTTCCTGACGCTCGATCAGGGCGTTCAGCGCGCGTTCCAAAACGGGGATGTCCAGCTGCGCTTGAATCGGTATCGCCAACGGAATGTTATAAAACGGATTGCCCGGCGCCATACGGTCCAGAAGCCAAAGACGTTGTTGCGCAAAGGACAGTGGAAAGACGTATTCGCTGCTGTCGGTCATTCGGATTTTCCTTTTGCGTCGCGCAACACGTCACGCAATGCGCTGCCGATGGGCCGTCCCAGTCCGGACACCGGATCCCAGCCGTTGGACGCCCAGTATGTGCCGTTCGAGCCACTGTTGATGTTCACAAAAGCTGTCTCTCGATCCTTGGACTGGTAGATCAGCGGATTGATATATCCTGCGCGCTTGCCGAGGGACTCGTTGATACGTGCCATCATCGCGGCAAAAAGCGGGGCGACCGCACTGGTGCCTCCGATCGCCGTCGTTTTGCCATGGACTTGCAACAGATAGCCGGTCGATGGGTTCGCATTGCCGGCCATGTCCGGGACTCCACGCCCTTCGCCACCGCCCACCCGCTGCGTGAAAGGCACGGTTTCCTTGGATTGCCAGGCGGGGCGCGCGAACAGCTTGCTGAAGCCGCCGCCGGTGGCTTGGCCGAAATTGGCAAACGTATTCCAGACCGTTTCATTCAGACTGAAATCGCCCAAGGAACTAAGGGTCGTCCCCCCGCAGCCGATGGCCAGCGGACTGGATGCGGGATAATCCACCCAAAGCTGGCCATCATGCAGCGTCGTTGCAGACCCGTAATCGCCAGCCGAACACAGGATCGTCACCCCCAGTGCTGCGGCAGTCTCGAAAAGGTCCTCAAGGTGGCGCACATGCATGGGCGCGCCAAGCCAGAACCCTTCGGACAGGTCCCAACTGATCGACAAGACGCTGGGTCGCGCATCCTTGTCATAAAGTGCAGCCTGAACAGCCTCGACAAAACCCCTTGCATGCAGGGGAGCGAAATATACTGCCAGTTTGGCACCGGGCGCGGCACCCGCGATGACCTGGATGTCCAACGCAACTTCTGCATCGTAAGGTTCGATGACGCCGGGCGCGTTCTTGCCGCCCGCGACTTCGACATCGTGAATGTCGACGTCGGGCAGACCCAGAAACTCAAGATAAGCGTCGAGATCGGATTTGAGATATCCGCCACCAAGCTCGACAATGCCGATGCACTGCCCCGATCCGTCGGTCTCTGCCGGAAAATCATAGAGTGCCGCGACCTGCGGTGCTGTCTTGATTCCGATCTTTTTGAGCGCTGCGAGAAAATGGCCGGTCGCCTTTTTGGCAGTGCTTTCGCTCAAGCTGTCGGTTTGGTCGGCAATGGCCTTGGCGATGGCCGTGTTCGCGCGTTTGAGGGGTTCGGCCATCTTGCGGTTATATGTGCTGAGCATCGTGACAGGGTCGGTGCCGCTCAGTTCCTGTTTCAAAGCCTCGCTTTTTTCCTTCAGTGCTATTACGTCTGCGTCGTCGGACACTTCTTCGCTGAAGGATTTGAGACCGGCAGCCGTTTCCGATTTCAAATCGGCAAAGCAACGTTGAAGCGCGGCTGTGCAGGCCAGATCGACCTGCCCCGCGCCGCCATTGGCCGGCTGGTGTCGTGTGATGGACACAGGTCTTTCGTCCAGTCCTGTGACAGCAATGATACGATCGGCCAGGTCTTCGGGCATTTGCAGACCACCTGCGTAGCCACGGTGGAATGACCCCGACTGCGCAAA
>CAYGQZ010000142.1:8666-11011 GCA_964352055.1 uncultured Rhodobacterales bacterium | reverse complement strand
GTGATTGACCCAGTGCTGCCGGGCGCCGACGCACCTCGACGCGCAAAGCCTTGCCGAATGGACCCAAACCTCAGGCACTTCAGACGCGGACCAGACCTTGAGCCCGATTTGGATCAGTGGCCGGTGGGCGGACTTGGACGAAACAGGCTCTTATGGCTGCTCAAACGTTTTGCGGACGAAGCTACCCAAACGCCGTCGGCTTTGCTACTTGGCGACAGGGACGCAAAGAGTGATAGCGATGCATGGATTTCCAAAAGCAGTTAAGTCCGTTGCGCGCGCGATCTGTCTTTCTATCTGCATACCGATCAGCGCAACCGCAGAACCGATGTTGGAAGTCATTCGGAGTATAGAGCAAGATCTGGCAGCGCGTGTCGGATTTTACCTGCATGACATTCAAACGGGAGGGGTGATCGCCTATTCGGAAGATGACCGGTTTCCGATGAACAGCACGTTCAAGCTTCTCGCATGTGGTGCGCTGCTCCGCCAAGTGGAGCGCGGAGAGACCGCTTTGTCCGACACTATTCCTTTGCGAGATATTGAGGTTGTCACCTACTCACCGGCGATCCAAGACCACATAAGGGCGGGCCATGTCGAGGTTTCGTTTGGTGACGCTTGTCGAATGATGTTGTCCGTCAGCGATAACACCGCTGCAAACATAGTCTTGTCGGAGATCGGCGGCCCAGTCGGTCTGACGGCTTTCATGCAATCCATCGGCGATCAAGTGACCCGACTTGATCGATGGGAAACCGCACTCAACGAAGCAGTTCCCAACGATTTGCGAGATACAACGACTCCGCGCGCAATCGCACAGGCTGTTCGCCTTCTGGTCTTGGGCAAAGCTCTTGCACCGATCTCGCGGAGAACACTGCGAGCATGGCTTGCAGATCACACGGTTGGCGATGCGATGTTTCGAGCAGCACTTCCACCAAATTGGTCGATTGATGACCGCACCGGTGCGGGAGGTTTCGGATCAAGGTCGATTGTCGCCGTGATCTACCCACCGGATCGGGACCCAATTATTGCGAGCCTTTTCATCACAGAAACCGAGGCGAGTTTCGAAAGCCGCAACGCTGCAGCAGCTTTGGTCGGTGAGGCAATCGTGGCACTTGTCACGAATGAATAGCTGTTTGATTGGCGTCAATGCCGACGGTCATGCAAAGCGCAACATCCATCGTTCGCCGCTCTTTTGCCCCTTGCTCCGCTACAAACTCAAAGGTCGGGTTTTTCATTCTGCGTCAGTGCCATAGTGGATGCAGCCCCAAAGGCACGGCCGCTCACGGTACATGCCGACCAGGGGCTTTACAAAAGAAATATCGTGAATGTATCTTTAATTGTGGCAATTGGATACACCATGAAACTCACAAGCTATACAAACTATGCGTTGCGGTCCCTTCAGCTTGCCGCGTTGAAAGCGCCGGCCCTTGTGCGGATCGATGATGTTGCCAAAATCCACGCCCTGTCGCGGCCACATATCATGAAGGTTGTGCATGAACTGGGCAAGGCGGGGTATATCGAGACGGTGCGCGGTCGCAACGGTGGCTTTCGCCTGGCCCGTCCGCCGCAAGAGATTGCGGTGGGCGCAGTCGTTCGGATGACCGAAGGGCCGCTGGATGTCGTGGAATGCTTCAACCCGGCCACGAACACCTGTCCGCTGATGGGTGTGTGCATTCTGTCGCGCAAGATGCAGGAGGCGACAGCAGCCTTCATGGCCGTTCTGGATGACCTGACCATTGCCGATATCGCGGCCAACCGGGGCCAGTTGATGGACCGGATCGTGCCGCTGGAAGCCTCAAGAGCTGAGAGGGCAGAAGAATGACTGACACATCTGAATGGGTGGAACGCTTTCCGGGCCTGTCGCGTCTGGACACTGCGACCAAGCGATTGCTGCTGGCCCGCAGTGCCATCGTCACGGTCCCCGAGGGCACAACGATCTTTGGGCCCGGCAACTCGCCCGAAAACATGCTGTTTCTGCTGGAAGGCACGGTGCGGGTGCAACAGGAGTCCGATACCGGCCACGAAATCGTGCTTTACCGGATCGAAGCGGGCCAAAGTTGTGTGCTGACCACCGCCTGCTTGCTGGCCTATGAGGACTATTCGGCCTCGGGCATTGCCGAGACGAAAGTCGAAGCTGCGGCCGTGCCCCGCGATGTGTTCGACGATCTGGTGGCGCAGTCAAAACCCTTCCGGGATTTCGTGTTTGCCGCGTTTTCCAAGCGGATCACCGACCTTTTTCTGATGATCGACGAGGTTGCGTTTCAGCGTCTTGACGTCCGGCTGGCCGAACGGCTGATCGCGCTGTCCCATGACACGGACCGGGTCGCAACGACCCATCAGAAGTTGTCGGT
>CAYGQZ010000142.1:3185-8566 GCA_964352055.1 uncultured Rhodobacterales bacterium | reverse complement strand
ACCCCAGTTCGTATTTGGAGGAAACAGAATGACCTACCCGGTTGATATGACCGTCAAACCAGATGTCTCGGCCCATTTCGACGAGGCGACCAACACGATCACCTATATCGTCAAGGATCCCGACAGCGCGCATTGCGCCATCATCGACAGTGTCATGGACATCGATTATGCGGCGGGCCGGATCACCTACGATCATGCTGACGCCTTGATTGCCGAGATCAAGGACCGGGGCCTGACGCTGGATTGGATCATCGAAACCCATGTGCACGCCGACCACCTGAGCGCCGCACCCTATCTGCAGGAAAAACTGGGTGGCAAGATCGGGGTGGGTGAAAACATTCTGGTCGTGCAGGAGACGTTCGGGAAGGTCTTTAACGAAGGCACGGAATTTCAGCGCGATGGGTCGCAATTCGACGCGCTGTTCAAGGATGGTGACACATATATGGTGGGCGGCATGCAAGGCTTTGCGATGTACACGCCCGGCCATACGCCCGCGTGTATGGTGCATGTTCTTGGTGATGCGGCCTTTGCCGGGGATACGCTGTTCATGCCGGATGGTGGGTCAGCGCGCTGTGACTTTCCGGGCGGGGATGCGGGCCAGCTCTATGACAGCATTCAAAAGGTTCTGAGCCTGCCGGACGAGACGCGACTGTTCATGTGTCACGATTACAGTCCGAACGGACGCGCGATCCAGTGGGAAACCACGGTGGCCGAAGAAAAAGCCGAAAACATCCATGTGGGCGGCGGAAAGACCCGCGAGGAATTCATCAAGTTTCGCACCGAACGCGATGCGCAACTGGACATGCCGCGCCTGATCATCCCGTCGCTGCAGGTGAATATGCGCGCAGGTGCTGTGCCGACGGATCATGACGGCAGGCCGATGCTCAAAGTGCCGGTCAACAGCATCTGATCCGGAGGAGGGACAGACATGGATATCAAGAAGCTTACAGCCGGGTTGTCGGTCAGCCCGCAGATCATGCCCACGGACATGCAGGCCATCAAGGACGCCGGGTTTCGCGCGATCATCTGCAACCGACCTGACGGCGAGGGTGCAGATCAGCCAACCTTTGAAGAGATTTCAAGTGCTGCGAAAAACGCGGGCCTTTCGGCGACGTACCTGCCCATCGTGTCGGGCAAGGTCAGCGACGAAGACGCGGCAGCCTTTGACTCTGCGCTGACTGAATTGCCCGGCCCGGTTCTGGCCTATTGCCGGACCGGGACACGCTCTGCCACGCTGTGGTCGCTTGGGCAGGCCGGGCAGCGCAGTGTCGCCGATATCCTCGCTGCAACCAAGGCGGCCGGATACGATATGGGTGGCGTGGTCCGCCGGATTGTGAATGGCGGCAAAACCCCTACCGAAAAAGGTGACGCCAGTTTCGAGGTCGTGATTGTCGGGGCCGGGGCGGGCGGAATTGCCGCCGCGGCCAGCCTCAAGGCGCGCAAGCCGGGGCTTGAGATTGCCATCATCGATCCCGCCGATATCCACTACTATCAACCCGGCTGGACGATGGTCGGCGGCGGCATTTTCCAAGCCCAGCAGACATCGCGCACTATGGGGTCGCTGATCCCACCTGGGGTGCATTGGATCAAGTCCGCTGTCGCGGCGTTCGAGCCCGACAACAACGCGGTCATCCTCGATGGATGCCGGGTGGTGAAATACAAACGGTTGATTGTTTGCCCGGGGCTCAAGCTGGACTGGAACAAGGTCGAAGGTCTGGTCGAAACGCTGGGTCAGAACGGGGTGACGTCGAATTACCGCTATGATCTGGCACCTTACACATGGGAACTGGTTCAGGGCATGACCGAGGGGCGGGCCATCTTTACCCAGCCGCCGATGCCGATCAAATGCGCCGGTGCCCCGCAAAAGGCGATGTATCTGTCCGGTGATGCCTGGTTCCGCCGTGGTGTGCTCAAGAACATCGACATCCAGTTCAACAACGCGGGCGGGGTTCTGTTCGGGGTCAAGGACTACGTCCCGGCGCTGATGGAATACGTCAAGAAATACGATGCCTCGCTGAACTTCTTTCACAACCTTGTCGCGGTGGATGGCCCGGCCAAGAAAGCCTGGTTCGACGTGGCCAAGCCGGACACGCCGGTTGAACGGATCGAGATGGATTTTGACATGATGCATGTCTGTCCGCCGCAAACAGCGCCCGATTTTATTCGCGTCTCTCCGCTGGCGGATGCGGCGGGCTGGATCGATGTGGATCAGTCGACATTGCGGCACAAGACATACGATAACGTCTGGTCCTTGGGGGATGTGATGAATGCACCCAATGCCAAGACAGCGGCGGCAGCCCGCATTCAGGCCCCGATCGTTGCGGAAAACATGCTTGCGGATATGCGCGGCAGTGCGCCCGTTGCACAATACAACGGCTATGGGTCCTGTCCGCTGACGGTGGAGCGCGGCAAGATCGTGCTGGCCGAGTTTGGCTATGGCGGGACGATGCTGCCCAGTTTCCCGAAATTCCTGATCGACGGTACCAAGCCCAGCCGCGCGGCCTGGATCCTGAAGGAAAAAATGCTGCCGCCGGTCTATTGGAAGGGCATGCTGAAGGGGCGCGAATGGATGGCCAAGCCTGAAAAGGTCAGCGTCAGCTAAGCCAATGGGCCCGCCCGCAGACCCTTTGCGGGCGGCTTCACTTTACGAAACTTCACTCCGAGACTTGCGATTATGCGCTTCCTGCCCATCCTGACATGGGGCCGGGATTACACCCGGTCTGCCTTGTCCAATGATCTGATGGCCGCCGTGATTGTGACGATCATGCTGATCCCGCAATCCTTGGCCTATGCGCTGCTTGCGGGGCTGCCGCCAGAGGCGGGGCTTTATGCCTCGATCGTGCCAATCCTGCTTTATACGGTCTTTGGGACCAGCAGTGCGCTGGCCGTTGGTCCGGTGGCGGTTGTGTCGCTGATGACGGCCGCAGCGCTGAGCAATATCGTTGAGCAGGGGACGATGGGATATGCCGTGGCCGCCCTGTCGCTGGCGGGGCTGTCGGGTGTGATGCTGTTGGCCATGGGGCTGTTTCGCCTTGGGTTCATTGCCAATTTCCTGTCGCATCCGGTCATTGCCGGGTTCATCACGGCGTCGGGCCTCATTATTGCGGCCAGCCAACTCAAGCATGTTCTGGGCATCGAGGCGCACGGCCACACTCTGCTGGACCTGATCCTGTCACTGGCGAGGCACGCCGCCGAAACCAACTGGATCACTGCCGTGATTGGCGTTCTTGCCACCGGTTTCCTGTTCTGGGTGCGCAAGGGGCTGAGACCTCTGCTTTTGGCGTTGGGACTTGGCGACAGCCTTGCCGGGACGCTGGTCAAGACCGGGCCTGTGGCGGTGGTCGTGATGACCACCTATGCGGTCTGGGCGTTGGGCCTTGAGGGGCAAGGGGTCAGGATCGTGGGGGACGTGCCGCAAAGCCTGCCGCCTTTTACGCTGCCGTCTTTTTCGCCGACGCTGCTTGGCCAGCTTGTGCTGCCGGCGTTCCTGATCTCCATCATCGGCTTTGTGGAATCGATTTCCGTGGCTCAGACGCTGGCGGCCAAGAAGCGTCAGCGCATTGATCCCGATCAAGAGCTGATCGGGCTGGGGGCGGCCAATATCGGGGCGTCGCTGACCGGCGGGTTTCCGGTGACGGGCGGATTTTCCCGTTCCGTGGTGAATTTCGATGCCGGTGCCGAAACACCCGCCGCAGGCGCGTTTACCGCTGCAGGTCTGGCCATCGCCGCCGTCGCATTGACGCCGCTTGTCCATTACCTGCCCAAGGCCACGCTGGCTGCCACGATTATCGTGGCGGTGCTGAGCCTTGTGGATTTTTCCATCCTGAAACGCAGTTGGCACTATTCGAAAGCGGATTTTGCAGCCGTTCTGACCACGATTCTGGCCACGCTGGTTTTGGGGGTCGAGGTGGGCGTCACTGCGGGTGTCGCCCTGTCCATCCTCTTGCATCTTTATGCATCGTCCAAGCCGCATATCGCGGAAGTGGGGCAGGTGCCCGGCACCGAGCATTTCCGCAACATCCTGCGCCATCAGGTCATCACCGACCCAAGCATTGTCACGCTGCGCGTTGACGAAAGCCTGTACTTCGCAAATGCGCGCTACCTTGAGGACAAGATCCAGAACCGCGTGGCTGGTGATACGGACATCCGCCATGTCATCCTGCAATGCTCGGCCATCAATGAAATTGACCTGAGCGCGCTGGAATCGCTGGAGGCCATCAACGAACGTCTGCGCGAAATGGATGTGAAACTGCATTTGTCCGAGGTCAAGGGGCCAGTGATGGACCGCCTCAAGCAACAGCATTTTCTGGCGGACATGACGGGGCATGTGTTCCTGTCCCAGTTCGAAGCCGTACAGGCGATCAAGGCCGCCCGTTAGGGGCGCGATGCGCAAGCAAGGATTTGTGCCCGGTGTGGTGAGGCCATTTGCTGCAAACCATTGGTTCAGCACTGATCCTTCAAGTCGCCCGGCGACAGAAGCGTTCAAGTTGTCCTGCCCCTCAACTTCAGACTGAACCCTGTTACGCCTTGATTTCAAACCGGTCAAAAACACGCTTTTCACGCAGCGCATCATGGACCCACGCCTGGAACACCGATATGCGAGCAGGGACATTTCGTCTGCGCGCATAAAGCAAAGACAACTGCATTGGCGGCGGCCGAAGGCGTTCCAGAACAGGCACAAGATCGCCGGCTTCAACGGCTGACATGACATCAAAGGCCGGTATCTGGATCATACCCAGCCCGGCTTTGGCAGCGGCGATATAGGCTTCTGCATTGTTCACCGTGACAGTGTTCGACATCGGAACTTCCGCGAATTGGCTCAGCGTACGATGCACGAAGCTTGCCGGGCGGGTGGGCAGGCTTTGGCCGTAATTCACCATGACATGCCCGGACAGATCGTCGGTTGATTTGGGCAAGCCATATCGCGTCAGGTACGCCGGGCTTGCACATGTAATTATGTCGACATCGCCGAGTTTCTGACAGATGATTTCGGAATCCTTGAGATCACCCGCACGCAGAACGCAGTCCAGACCTTCTGCAATCAGGTCGACCATACTGTCAGACGTGCTGATTTCAATGCTGAGGCGCGGGTGATTTTCCAGAAGGCTGGGCAGGGCGGGGATCACGATGCGGCGCCCGATGCGGCTGGGCATGTCTACCCGCAACCGACCGTGCAACTGGCTGTTGTTCTGCCGGAACATGGTGTCGGTTTCATGCATTGCCGATACAAGATCACGCGCGGTAGCCAGAAACCGCTCCCCCTCGTCCGTCGCAACCATCTGCCGTGTTGTGCGGCGCAAAAGCTGCGTGCCCAACCGATCCTCCAGCCCCTGGATGATCGTCGAAACGGTCGAGCGCGGCAATCCAAGCACGCGGGCGGC
>CAYGQZ010000142.1:0-3085 GCA_964352055.1 uncultured Rhodobacterales bacterium | reverse complement strand
ACCTCGCTGCTGGGGGCCTACACGCCATTCTATGCAGCCTATGAGGGCATGAAGGCCCCGATTGAACACTTTACGCGTGCGGCCTCCAAAGAATTCGGTGCCCGCGGGATTTCGGTCAATGCAATCGGCCCGGGCCCCATGGACACGCCATTCTTTTACCCCGCAGAGGGCGAAGACGCCGTGGCTTACCACAAGACGGCAGCCGCACTGTCACCCTTTTCGCCAACCGGTCTGACCCATGTGGAGGATATTGTGCCTTGGATCCGCATGATGGTGTCTGACGGCTGGTGGATGACCGGTCAGACCATCCTCGTGAACGGTGGATATACAACCAAATAGTGCAATCAAAGGCCACGGATTGGGCGCGTTAAAGGGGGAACAGGGCGAGCAAAACCTCTTTGAGACTTGGACACGCCGCATCCTGTTTGGAGCCACTTTGCTGCTCTGCCTGCTGCCCGGGTTGGCCAACGCGCAGGTGGTGCTTCCGGGCCTGTCGGACGGTGCATCGCCAACAGCCTTGGCAGAACAGTCCCACCCTGAGACGCAAGAGGCTGCAAATGCGCTGGTCGCACGCCGTAACGAAGCCGAAGTCCGGGCGTTGCTGCTGGATCACCTGGGCACCTTGCCCAGCGGTGCGCCCGATGCCAGCGCCGCTGGGCTGTCGGATTCTATCTTTCATACAACTCTGGGCGCATTTCGGATTATCGTGGCCACGTTTCAGGGTCTGCCAAACCGGCTTACTGGTCAGCCCGGCAGTTTCGTGACCTTCTATGACAGGCTCGGGCCAAACGAGCTTTTGGGCTTTGTCGGCTTGCTCGCGGTCACCTTGCGGGCCATATCGAGGCCGATATGTGGCTGACCTTTATTATTCTCTTGGGCACTATCGGTTTTACGCTGTTTGACCGCCGGTTCGACAAGGACTTTCATCCGCGTTGGATGGACGGCATCGCACATAGTTTCCATACGGTGATGCAAATTGCAGTGTCGGGCCTGCTGTCGTCGCGAAAGAACCTCTTTGGATGGATTGCCAGGATCAAACAGCCGCTCGGGCTCATCGTTGGGCTGAGGGTTGTGGCTTACATCACATCTTTGGTGACTTCCGTGATGGCCACGCTCTTCTTTCGATTGTGACCCGCTATCGGTTTCTGGAATAGGTCCAGGTTGCGTTCCAAGACGTGCGGGGCTGCAATGTCCCAAGCCTCGATTTTGGCCCTAGACGGTTTGCAGCGGGCCCGAGGCTTTGGCTTGGTCCGGGCAGGACCTGTTTCAAGAAACCGCTTCAAGTGGCATAGCGGGTGGGGCCGCGACGACGAATGTCGACGGGTTCGTTCAGGATCATGGCGTTGTGCGCACGTTGATCGCAATTTGCGCGTGGACATATGCGGCAGTTGATGCCGACTTCGACGATCTTGGGATGGCTTTGCTTGAATTCTTCAGCATAGCCAATGGCTTCCAGATGTTCGATCTCGCATCCCATGGCGATGGCCAGACGTTTGTCCTGGGTGTGGCGTGTCAGTCTTGGCCGATTGACTGTGCGCGCAAACACAAAGAAGCGCGCGCCATCCGGCGTTTCCACGAATTGCGGCACGATGGCGCCGGGGGTTCGAAAGGACGTATGCACGTCCAGACGGGGACATGCGCCGCCGTATTCCGCGAGGTGAAATCCGGTCGAGTTGAAGCGTTTGGTCACATTGCCTGCCTTGTCGATCCGCAGGAAAAAGAACGGGACCCCTTTGGCCGTGTCGCGCTGCAAGGTCGTGGCACGGTGGCAGGCTTGCTCAAAACTGACGCCGAACCGCAAGGAAAGATGGGCGAAGTCGTACTTGCTTTTCAAAGCTTCCTGCAAAAACGCGTCATAGGGCATCAATACGGCAGCGGCGAAGTAATTGGCCAACTCGACGCGGCACCGGTTCAATCCGGATGTCTCATCCATATTCAGGCGGGCAAGGATGGTGTCGATCAGCTCGCTATGTTCGATCAGTGCGGTCATATGCACCAACTGGAACGTTCGATTGGGGTGATCCAGACCTTCTGACAGACGCAGCTCCTTTTGGACCTCATCGTACTCGCGGAGTGTTTCCGGCATGTCGGCCACCGCAACCAGATCCGTTCGGACTCCGAATTTTGTACGCAGCCGCTCCTTCAATGCTGCATAGACGTCGTCACTTCTGACTTGCTTGCCGCCCCAGAACTCTGCCGCGGCCTGCTCCAGTTCCGGAAAATGGTTTTTGTTGTTGCGAAAGAAGTCATGCACAACCGCTTCGGGCGAGGCCCGCAAGATCCCGAGATCCGACTCGCTTGCGTTCGCTAGCCCGAGGAGTTGATCCGTGCTTGCCAGATAGGAGCGGTGAAGTTGCAGGAAGCTGTGCGCAACGTCGGGACAATGGGCCATGAGCGCGCGCAATTGCGCCAGATCGGGTCGGTGTGCGTCAAACAGCGGATCCTGGAAGGCGGTGCGCAAGTTCCGCAACGCGGCAGTGTCGTCTTCATCCGCTATGTCTCGCCAGTCGACACCGTATGCTTCGAACAGGCGCAGCAGGACCGGGACAGACACGCTGCGCTCGTTTTTCTCAAGCATGTTCACGTAGGACGTGCTGATGCTGAGCGCTTTGGCCATGTCGGCTTGCGTTTGTTTGGCTTCGCTTCTGAGGCGTCGCAGGCGGGGTCCGATGAAAGTCTTCATATCGCCTGTTAACACAAAATTCACAAGTTCACAATTTCGAAGTTGTGTGAATATTCGCGTTCACAGCAGGACCCGGTTGCCTTTGCAGCAACCGGGTTTCGCGCATTAAGGGTTTCCTCAGCACGGAGGAATTATCATGCGCACTGGTCAAACACATCTTTTCATCCCTGGTCCAACAAACATTCCCGAAACGGTTCGCCGGGCGATGAATGTCCCGATGCAGGACATGCGGGCCGCCGATTTCGGCGACCTGACGCTTGGGCTTTTCGAGGACATGAAGTCCGTCCTGCGCACCGAAACCGGCAAAGTCATGTTCTTTCCCGGCTCGGGCACGGGCGCATGGGAGGCCGCGATTACAAATACGCTGAACCCGGGCGACAAGGTTCTGATGTCCCGCCAGGG
>CAYGQZ010000141.1:0-11018 GCA_964352055.1 uncultured Rhodobacterales bacterium | reverse complement strand
CGGCGGCTGACCTGCGGCAGGCGCATCGCGTCCCCGGAAACGCCCGATGGATCAACGGAATAAGAGATGTTCAGTTCAGGGTCATTGGCCATGACCTTTGTGGCCTCGGCGAGGGCCTTTTTGAACGGATCGGCGGGGTTGTCGGAGGTCTTTGACATGTTCAGCTCCAAACAAGGCTTAACGACTGACAGCCGGACAAACGTCCGGCTTGGCCGCTGTTTCTACCGCAGGCGTCCGGATCACCCCAGGCTCAAGCTGGCGGCACTCTCCGGCAGTTCTTCGTCGAACAGGCGCTGATAGAATTCAGCGACGGTCTGACGCTCCAATTCATCACACTTATTGAGGAACGAAAGGCGGAAAGCATAGCCAACGTTGCGGAAAATCTCGGCGTTTTGGGCCCATGCGATGACCGTCCGGGGCGACATGACTGTCGAAAGGTCGCCATTCATGAAGGCTGTCCGGGTCAGATCAGCCACGGTGACCATTTGTTTGACCTTCTTGCGCCCTTCGGCCGTGTTGTAATGCGGGTTCTTGGACAAAACGATGGCCGTCTCTGCATCGATGCTGAGATAGTTCAGCGTTGCCACCAGCGACCAGCGGTCCATCTGGCCCTGGTTGATCTGCTGGGTGCCGTGGTAAAGGCCCGTCGTATCACCCAGACCCACGGTGTTGGCGGTTGCGAAGATGCGGAAATAGGGATGCGGTTCGATCACCTTGTTCTGGTCCAGCAAGGTCAGCTTGCCGTCAACTTCAAGCACACGCTGGATCACGAACATCACGTCAGCGCGTCCCGCATCGTATTCGTCGAACACGATGGCTGTAGGTGTGCGCAATGCCCAGGGCAGGATGCCTTCCTGGAAGTCGGTGATCTGCTTGCCGTCTTTCAGCTTGATCGCGTCCTTGCCGATCAGGTCGATCCGGCTGATGTGGCTGTCGAGGTTCACACGGACGGTGGGCCAGTTCAGACGGCTGGCGACCTGCTCGATATGGGTCGATTTGCCCGTCCCGTGATAGCCTTGGATCATCACGCGGCGGTTGTGCGAAAAGCCCGCGAGAATGGCCAGCGTCGTGTCCGGATCGAACTTATACGTTGAGTCGAGGTCCGGTACGCGATCCGTGCGATCCGCGAAACCTTTGACCACCATGTTCGTATCGATGCCAAAGACCTCGCGGACAGAGATTTCCTCGCTTGGTTTTGCGTTGATATCGATCCCGCCGTCAGCCATGTCGCATCTTCCTTCTTAAATCAAAACGCCGCGCTTGGGCGCGACGCACGTGGTGCAACATATATCTAAAAAGGGCAAGGGGAAGAGCGTGCTGCCGCGCACCTGCCCTTGATGGGGGGCGTGCGCGCGTTACTTGTCGCGAAAGTTCCGGCTGCTCTTGATCTGGTCCCAGGCCCAGACAACCTCTTGCAGTTGCTCTTCCTGACTGCGATCGCCGCCATTCATGTCGGGGTGCAGCACTTTGATCAGGGCTTTGTATGCCTTACGCACATCTGCTTTGGTTTCGGCGGTGGCCGCGTCCAGAATCTCGATGGCACGCTTCTCGGTAGGGGGAAGTTTGCGACCGCCACCGGGTTTGTTGCGGCCCGGGTTCTGGGTGCTGTTCTTGCCCAGAACCTGGTGCGGATCCTCGATGCCAAGGCGTGCCCATGCCCGCGCCTCGGGATCTCCAAGCGGTTTGGTTGCACGCTCCCAAACCTTGTCCTTGGACTGCTGTGCATTGATTTCAGCCTCGGTTGTACCGTCAAAGAAATTCCATTTCAGATTGTACTCGCGCACGTGCTGCTGGCAAAACCAGTAATAATCATCCAGAACGTCTGGCGCTTTGGGAGCGCGAAACTTGCCTGCTTCCTCGCAGCCCGCGTGATCGCACACGCGCACCGAAGTCTCTGACGCGCCGGACATTCCACGACGTCCGCGCGGATTTTTCTTTTTGGCCGACGAGACGGACATGTCAAAACCGAAGGGATCTGATTTGGGCATTGCAACGGTCCTTTCCGACTCAGGCGCTCAAGTTTAGTCTTTGGGGATCAGGATTGAAGGGGGTTCGATAAAAAAATGTCGGTCAGGCAGGAAATTGAGGACAAGCTGCGCAATGCGTTCGATGTGCGCGAAATTGTGGTCGTGGATGACAGTGCCAGCCATGCAGGTCATTCAGGGGCACCTGCCGCAGGAGAAAGTCACTTTAACGTCTTGCTTCGAAGCCCTGAATTCAAAGGAAAAAACAGAATTTCAAGGCATCGGTCTGTACATGCTGCTCTTGGTCCGGACCTGATCGGTCGCATCCACGCCCTTGCTCTGGATCTGGACGTTTAAGACGCGGTGTCAGTCTTTTGATTTTTCGTCAATTGCTTGCGCAAATGCTGATGTGTTAGGCGCCGCTGCGTCTTCTGACGCCGCGTTCGAAGCTTGATCGTCGGCCTCACGAGATTTTGCATCACCCGAGCGTGTATCTTGTGCAGTATCTTGCGCCATTTTGTTCTTGCCAAGTTGATGACGCTTTCTTCGGCCGCGGCCTTGTCTGCCACCCGGTTTTTGTCCTTCGACTGGCTTGAGATGTTCAAATTGGTCGCTTGAACCGACATCATGCGCGTCCGCCTCGCTTACATCGTCCAACGCACGCTTGTTCAAGCTGGCTGCCAAGATCGAAGGATCGGGTTCAGAAGCTGCCATTGGTTCAAGCTCAACAACCGGGCCCGGCGCCGGAAGAAGCTCTTGTTCAAAGTCCTCGGTTTCAACCGCACGGGCGCGCCGGAACACCATCACGTTGCGCCATTCTGTTGTCGTTCCGGTCAAACCTGCCCGTTCGATCGATGGCAGGGTTTCGGCGCGCTGAAACTCCCAACCTTCGGCGGCCATGTCGTTCATCAGGACTTCAAGAGTGTGGGCAAAACGGTTTTCGCCACCCTTGATGCCGCGCGTTTTCAGACTCTTGGTCGGAGCAGGCACAATTCTGTATTCCCAAGCGGACATTACGGGCCTTTCTAAATCACCGCGGCCGATATAGCCGTCTGTCGAAGCGGTGAAAACCCCGACAATCGCAGGGATGGCCCGAAAGGCGAAAGGTGTGCCTGTAATCCGTCAGTTGGCAGACGGGGTCAGCGCCGACGTATACCGATACTGGCGCCCACACGGTCGGGGCGTGGCAAAGCGGCGTGTGCGGCGTGCAATTGGGTGACTTTCTTCAGAATGTCATCCGGCATGGGGGCAACCCGCGGCCCGGATTGATCCACATGCAGGGTCAATGCCTCTCCCGTGGCGGCAAGCCATCCGTCCTGATGCCAGATTTCCTGATAGGAATGAAAGCGTTTGGCATCAAAGTCGATCATTTGAAAGGTCACCGTCACCGGATCGTTTACATGCAGTTCACGCACATAGGCGACGTGGAATTCGGCCACATATGTCGTGTTGCCCGTGGTCTTGTGATAGTCGGGCCCAAAGCCCATTTGCTCGTACACCTCGTCGGCGCATTGATCGAACAGTACGTTGTAATAGGCCATGTTGAGATGACCGTTATAGTCAATCCATTCTGGTTTGACGGTTAGAACGGACGAGCGGAAAGGGGCATATTGCGTCATGAGGATAACTGTCCCGCAATTGCCGGGCGGCGTCAATTTGATTGCGTCAGGACTTTTTCCTGGCATCTTCTGATTGAGGTTCTGACGTGGTGCCTGATGCTCTGTGGTCAGAAAAACCCCGCGGATTTGGGAGTTTGTGCTAAGATTTCTATACCGACCGGATTTTGGGCGGCACTTTGGGGGGAGAATTGACAATGGCTTTTTCGGCAATTTCAAACTGGAAAGCGACCGAATGGACGGATGAGATGGAAGCGCTGGCGCGTGACAAGTTCGTTCCGATGGTCATGGCTGTCGGTGCGCAATCGGTGCAGATGGTGCGCACGGGCGATCTGAGCTTTAGCGTGGTGACGCACTATGCGGACGAGGCGGCGTTTACCGCTGCGCAGGCCAAAATTGCGGAAATCCGGGCGCAAGCGAAGGCTGAGTTGCCGATGACGATGGAAAGCGTTTCGCAAGGGCCGGTCTTCGCAAGCGGTTGACACATTCAAATGGCGACGCCTCGGATGTCCGGGCGCCGCCATTGGGCCCTATGTGCCAACCCGCGGTTGGTCCAGTTAGCCCTTTAGCTTCAGTGCAACCAGTTCGTTGACGGCCTTGGGGTTGGCTTTGCCGCCTGTCGCTTTCATCACCTGGCCCACAAACCAGCCTGCAAGCTTGGGATTTTCCCGCGCTTTTTCGACCTGAGCGGGGTTGGCCGCGATGATTTCATCCACAGCCGCTTCAATAGCGCCAGTGTCGGTGACCTGTTTCATGCCACGTGCTTCGACGACCTCGGCGGGATCGCCGCCTTCGGTATAGACGATTTCAAACAGGTCCTTCGCGATCTTGCCGGAAATGTCGCCCTTTCCAATCAGATCGATGATACCGCCCAGTTGGGCAGGGGAGACGGGGCTGTCGGTGATGTCCCGATCATCCTTCTTGAGACGGCCGAAAAGTTCGTTGATTACCCAGTTGGCGGCCTGCTTTCCATCGCGCCCGGCGGCCACGTCCTCGAAATAGGCGGCAGTGTCGACTTCGGCGGTCAGCACGGACGCGTCATAATCCGTCAGTCCGAAATCGCCGATGAAACGCGCCTTCTTGGCGTCGGGCAGTTCGGGCAATCCAGCCGCGATATCGTCGACCCAGGCTTGCTCGATTTCCAGCGGGAGCAGATCAGGATCAGGGAAATAGCGGTAATCATGCGCTTCTTCCTTGCTCCGCATCGAGCGCGTCTCGCCCTTGTCCGGGTCATAAAGTCGGGTTTCCTGATCGACTTCACCGCCACCTTCGACGATCGCGATCTGACGGCGCGCCTCAACCTCGATCGCTTGCTGGATAAAGCGCATGGAGTTCATGTTCTTAATCTCGCAGCGGGTGCCAAGATGATCGAAATCCTGCGTTTCCTGATATTTTTCATATTGGCCGGGCAGGCAGATCGATACGTTGACGTCGGCGCGCATCGCACCCGACTGCATGTCGCCATTGCATGTGCCCAGATACCGCAGGATCTGGCGCAGCTTGGTGAGGTAGGCGGCCGCCTCTTCGGGGCCGCGAATGTCCGGGCGGCTGACAATTTCCATCAGCGCGACGCCGGTGCGGTTGAGATCGACAAAGGACATGTTGGGATCCATGTCATGGATCGATTTGCCTGCGTCCTGTTCCATGTGGATACGTTCGATGCGAACAAGGCGCGCCGTGCCGTTGCCCATTTCCACCAGCACTTCGCCTTCGCCCACGATGGGGTGGTAAAGCTGGCTGATCTGATAACCTTGCGGCAGGTCGGGATAGAAGTAATTCTTGCGGTCAAAGGCCGAGTTCAGATTGATCGCAGCCTTCAGGCCCAATCCGGTCCGCACCGCCTGTTCAACACAGTATTCGTTGATCACGGGCAACATGCCGGGCATGGCCGCGTCCACGAACGCCACATTGGAATTCGGTTCGGCCCCGAATGTGGTGGAGGCACCGGAAAAGAGTTTCGCGTTCGAGCTGATCTGCGCATGCACTTCCATCCCGATCACGAGTTCCCAGTCATGTTTCGCGCCTGCGATCACTTTGGGCTTCGGGGTCTCATATGTCAGATCAAGCATTGTCTCACCGTACTTTTTTGGGCCGCTTCGCGGTGTAGATCAGGTGCACGCATGCCGCAAGAGGGCGCGGCGCCTCGACATCTGTGTTTGCGGCGGCAAGTGTGCAATATGTGCGTATGGTTATTGATGAAACACCGGTGCCCGAGGGTACGTTGATCGCCCCTTATGCCGCGCGCGCGGGCCACTACACCGACTGTTTTGAATGCGCCAATCCGACTGGTGCGGGGTTGGCACCATTTGTACGTGCGTTTTACACGCAACCCTTGTTTCAGGCTGAACGGCTGGTCTTGCGGATGGCTGCGCGTGCGCCCTCGACGGATACAGATGTGGCGGACCTGGCCACGGGCGTGGCTGATCGGTTTGCGGTCTGGCATGTGGTTGACCGGACGCCGGAAGAATTGCTGTTGAAAGACAGAAGCGGGCGCACCCTGTCCTGGTTGCAGGCCGAAGCGGATGTGTTGCGCTTTGGGTCTGTTGTCGTGCCGGTGTCGGGTCGGGGCGGCAAGCCGACCCTTGGGCCGGTGTTTCAAAGCTTGCTCGGCGCGCACAAGGTGTATTCCCGCGCGCTGCTTGCGGGGGCGGCCCGGCGGGTGCAAGCCGTTTGATCAACAGGGCGACAGGATACGGTTTTTGCCCGGTTCGACCAAATGGCTTTTGCGGATGCTGCGCTTGTTTTCCGGGCTTCTCCCATAGTTGCAGCGACAGCATTGATGCATTGGCATGAAACCGCGCTGCTGCGGCCCGCATCCTATGCTGACTGGGTCACGACGCCCTGATCCGTAAAGGTGATCTGCTGTCCGGCGGCCAGTTCCCGCCGAAACAGATCCGTCAGATAGCGCATTGCATCCGCACAGCCAGACGCCGCAAAGCGGTCCGGGCAGCGCACCTTGAGCGCGTTGTCAAACCCGCGTGCCGCATGTGCCCAAAGCATCGGATGCAATTCGGTCAGGTGTTCTTTGACGATCCCCTCGGCGGCGCGGGCAATCTGGGCGCGGATATAGTCCGCCCCGTCATGGCCGGTCGGGATGGAGCCCATTGTGATGGCGCAATAAGACGCCAGCAGGTTTACCGTGTGCTGATCGGCACAGCGCCGCAGGATATCGGACAGGCCGTCCAGGAAATAGTCCAGATCAAGACGCGCACAGGCCCCGGTGTCGGCGGCAATTGCGTCAAACATCACCCAGACATATGCGCCGGCGCCCCAGATATCATAGGTGCGACCGGCCGTGCGTCTGGCCTCGATCTCAAGCTGTTCATAGCTGCCGCGCCATCTTGGCAACAGATGGCTGCCCATGGCCCGCATCGCCTGCGTGTTCCTGGGATCGAAGTTTATCCAGCATTCGTAGGTCTTGATGATAGTTCTGGTCGGGCTTCCATTGGCGGCATTCAGACCACATTTTGTGGACGCGATCAGTGAGGATCTGACGGGCTTGGTGTCAAACGCCGCGACAATCTCGGCTGCGCGGTCGAAATGGGCCTGGAACGCCTCGCGGTTGACTTGCGGGACTTCGATGTCCCAAACCGTACCGCGCCAGGCCCATCCGATATCCATATGCGCCTTGGCCACGATGGCGGCGATCGCCGGGTCGGACGGGTGTTCGCGGAGCACGCCTTCCAGCGCCTCGATCCCGACAATGAGCGGATCGCTTGTGTCCGGTGTCCCGGTAAGAAGCGCATGCTCTGCCGCCGCGACCACATCCGCGCGCGCCCCGAAGGCAAGCAGTTCAGCGACGGGCATGCCGCCGACGGTCTTGGATTTGTTTGCGTCGGCGATCGCAATACGGCAGGACAAGCCTTGCCAGTCTTCCTGCCGGGCAAGTTTCTGTCCGAGGTTCTGATGGGGGTCACGTTCGCGCTCTTCGGCAGTCGGGTCAGGACAGGGGATCGCGAGGGCGGACCGGGACGCTCTTGCGAGCGGTACATGTGTTTGTCCCGGCCTGAGCTGTGATGCTGCATGCGCGACGCCGTCGGGCGCCATCATGTCCGGGCGAGGATGCAGTTCGCCCTGGTTTTGCGTCATAGGTGTGAAAAGTCGTTCTGCAAATGCCATTCTGAAAAAATCCCAATACGAGTTACAAAATTCATCATGCCTTTGAATTGGGACGCAATGACGGCGCTCAAACGTCAACCCCGGCAAAATGACACGGCATTTTGAGGTTTCTGTCCTGCAGTCTGGCAACAATGGTCTTTGAGTTTGCGGATTATTGCCGGTTTTCGTGGGCAAACCGGGACGGTGGTCATTTCCGTCATGGACGGTGTGATATTTTGCAGGCTAGGATTTTCGTCATGTTTCGAATAGTGACAGTCCTTTTTCTTGTTTTGGCCTCTGCAGTTGCAGTCGAGGCTGAAAGTTCGCAAACCGGAAGTGTGCGCCCGGTGGCCCGGGACAATAATTTGCCAAACACGCGATGGACGCACCAGCCATCCCATGTGCTGTGGAACAGGGCTGCGCTGTCTGCGCTGAAGTCTCACGGCCGCGCACTTGTTGAGATGGTGCCTGCCGATTATGCGCATTGGTGCCCGGCCTACAGGTCGGCCCCGGACAAGGAACGCCGGGCGTTTTGGGTTGGATTCTTGTCGACGCTTGCGAAATACGAAAGCACTTACAAACCGCGTGCGGTTGGCGGCGGTGGTAAATGGTTCGGGCTGGTGCAGATCTCGCCTGCAACGGCGCGGGGCTATGGTTGTAATGCGGGCACGGGCGAAGCGCTCAAGCGCGGAGCTGCGAATGTGAGTTGCGCTGTGCGGATCATGGCGGTGACTGTACCCCGCGATGGGGTAATCCACAGCCGCGATAACAAGTGGCGCGGCGTGAGTGCCGATTGGGGGCCGATGCGGTCGTCTTCCAAGCGCGCAGACATGGCCGAATGGCTGCGCAAGCAACCCTACTGTAAATCCAAGAGCACGATCCGTCCAAAAGCGCGCCCCGCAACCGCGTCAACCTCGGCGATCCTGGACTGAGCGCCTGACGGCGCACGCGACTTGATACATTCGCGTCCCGCGAATGGACTGTATTGGGGCGCTGCCTCAAATCCCGTTGCCGCGGAACGGAAAGGTTTTCGCCTCTGCTTCACCCCATCAGGGAAAAGTGGTGTCTTTCTACTTTTATGCCGCGTTCGGTCAGGATGCCTTCGAATGTATCGGCAGGTGGCGTGGCTTCCAGCGGCAGGCGAATCTTGCGCCCGGTGATCAGCAGGACGGTGGTTCGTACCGAAAGGTCCAGCCGTGTATCCAGGCGGATATGGCTGATCTGGTCCCATGTGATGCGGCCCTCGCGCCTGCCCGAGAACCAACTGAGCCCGGAACTGGCCAGTGCGATACCCGATCTGCGGGCCGAAATGAGGTCATAAATCGCTGGAAGTGTGAACAGGCAAACAACGCCAGCAAGCCAAAGGGCGGCGTCAAGAACGAAAACGGCCAGCGCAAGTGCCGTCCAGACCAGCACAACCGTGATGACCGTCGCCCGGTTTCGGCCCGTGGTTTCATAGGCGTAAGGCGTCATGGCTGCCTAGCGTCCACCGGTGACATCCAGTGCGGAGCCGGTGACGTAGCTGGCCTTGGAAGACGCGAGCCAAAGGATCGCTTCGGCCACTTCTTCGGCGGTCCCGGCCCGTTTCATGGGCACGTTTGGACCCAAGCGCTCTGCTCTGTCAGGCTCGCCGCCCTTGCCGTGAATATCTGTCAGAATGATGCCGGGACGCACAGACATCACCCGGATGTGGTCGCCGGCAACTTCGTCCGATAGCCCTTTGGTAAACGTGTCAATGGCCCCTTTCGAGGCTGCGTAGTCGAGATACTGGTTGCCCGATCCCAGCCGCGCCGCAGCGGAGGAGAGGTTGATGATCACACCGCCATCGCCCTGTGCCTGCATCCGGATAACGGCCTCTTTGGCCACGAGCATTGCGCCGATGACGTTGACGTTCATCATCCGGGTGAGCCTTGCGTGGTCCATGTCGGTCAGTTTGGCGCTTTTGGCCACGATGCCCGCATTGTTGATCAGCACATCGACCCGCCCGAACGTGTCGTCGGCTGCCTTGAAAATCCTCTGGATGTCGTCAGGGTTGGAGACATCGCCTTGCACGATCACGCATTTCGCGCCCTGGGCCTCGACGTCGTTTTGTACGGCCTCGGCATCAGCGCGGTTGGCCCGGTAGTTGAGCACAAGATCATAGTCTGCGGCTGCCATACGAGCACATGCGGCACCTATGCCTGCGGACGCGCCTGTGATGAGGCAGACAGGGCGGTGGGTCATTGGCATCTCTCTTTTGGTCAATTGGATCTTGCGATGCATGGCAGGTTAGTGCGTCGCAGCTTGCGAGGCCAGAGCCGCGTGTCGGTTGAAGCGGCGGAGCGAGGGGCCAGCCCCTCGCGCTCCCCGGGATTTTTGGGAACAGAGAAGGGACAATGGGTCTGGTTCAGGCCTCCCGGATACGGGTGATCATTTCGGTAGTATCGCGGCTGAGATCCGGTGCGGACGCGATCCGCTCCAATTCCTTCTGGATCAGCGATTGCCGGATCGCATCATAACGCCGCCATGTCTGGAAGGCGGAACACATCCGGGCCGTTGTCTGTGGATTGACCGGATCGAGCTTTATCAGCCAATCGGCCAGAAGCGCGTAACCCGAGCCGTCTCTGGCGTGAAACCCGGCATGGTGCCCAGCCAGAGCGCCCAGCGTGGCACGGAACCGGTTCGGGTTCTTCCAGTTGAAATCCGGGTGTTTTGTCAGCGCCTTGGCAACGTCAGCCGCATTGTCTGGCTCGGCCGCGCCCACTTGTAGCCCGAACCATTTGTCCATCACGAGCCGATCGGTCTTCCATTGTGCTTCGAACCGGGCCAGCGCACCATCTCCGCTCCCTGCGCGGATCAGGTTGGCCAGTGCGCCGAGTTGAAGCGTCATGTTGTCGGCCGTGTCAAACTGAGCCTGTGCCTGATCGCCGCCGTCCTGCCGCGTCAGCAGCGTGAGCACAGTGCTGCCCAAGGCGCGTTTGCCGGACTGTTCGGCGTTGGGCGCATAGGCCTCGGACACCTGATGTGCTGCGTACAGGTCTGACAACCTGTCCGCCAACGCGTCGGAGAGCGCATATTTCAGCCCATGCAGTGCTGTCCAGATTGCATCCGGGTCAGGGCTGTGCCCGGTGCGGTGCAGCTCTGCCGCCAGTTCAGATTGCCCCGGCAAGTCCAGCATCAAGGCGCGGTAGGCTGGGTCCAGTCCGTCATCCGTCAGAATGCCAGCGATACCGGTGATCCATGCGGGGTCAGGGTCGGACCCGGAGGTGAGCGTCGCGATCAGCGATGCGCGCGCAAGGTTGTTGCCTGCCTCCCAGCGCGTAAAGGGATCCGTGTCATGGGCCAGCAAAAACGCATGATC
>CAYGQZ010000140.1:9674-11047 GCA_964352055.1 uncultured Rhodobacterales bacterium | reverse complement strand
TTTGACAAGGGCGCGCTAACTGTCCTGCCATGCGACAACCGGCAGACCGCGCCGCACCCATCCCGGGCCCGCACCGGAACCCAGCATGCCTTCGGGCACGTCGATGATGTTGGTGAACCCTGCGTCGCGCAAACGGTTGCCAAGGGCGCGCGACCGGACACCGCGCGCGCAGATCAAAGCCACGGGGCTGTCGCTTTGCCCCTTGGTCTGCACCAAGAGCGCATCGGTGAAATCCGGGCGGCGCATGTCCAGCGGCACAGCGCCTTCGCCCACACCCGTGCGCGCCCATTCGTCCGGACGGCGGATGTCGACCAGATGCACCTCACCGGACAAGGCGGCCTCATGCGCCTGCGGCGTACTCAAGGTGCCATCCGCGTCCGCCTGCGCCGTGATGTTGAACCAGCGCGCGCCGAACACGGTGCCCCCGACCAGCACAGCCGCCCCCAACAGCCCAAAGCTCCGGCGCGTCAGACGCGCCGGAGCTTTGGCTCCTTTGGGGGTGGGGTTGCCCGTCGGGGTCTTCATTCTCAGTTGCTCGGAGCGGCGCTGGTGAATTTCGGGATCGGGTTGGTCGAGGCAGGCTCGGGATCAAGCGAGACCCAGTTGCCTTCCGACAGGGTCAGGTTGCCGGGAATGTCCTCTTCCCAAAAGCCGACGACCACGTCCGTGATGTTCAGATACAGCTTGTCGTCCACGATGCGCCACAGGTTCGGGTTGCCGGGCACCTTGCCGCCCTTGGCAACGCCGTAGGCGCAGTGTCCGTCATACTGGGGCGCATATTTGGCGGGGTTGGCCATGAAGGCATCGCGGTTTTCTTCGGTCGCAAAGGCAAAAGTGGCGCCGTTGTAATCCGCTGTGATCGAGGCTTTGCCCGGCACGGCGGCGGGTTGCGCGGTGCCAACCGGGTTGGACGGCAGGTCGAAATAGGCCACAACGTCATAGCCCGAGACGGCAAAGCCGGTCTGGTCTACAAATTGTTCGCCCGCAAAGGCGGATGTTGCAATGGTCAGCGCGCTGGCGGCTGCGGCGATGGTCAGGGTAAAGCGGTTCATCATCGGTGGGTCATCCTTGGGTTCAAAACGGGCCGTGCGTCGGGATCGGTGCGCGGCTGACCTTACGATAAGCAGGTTATGCCGCGCCGTGCAGCCCGCCTCGCGGCGATGTGACTGACCGCGCAGTTCCCGTGAAGAGATCGACACATTCGATCACCGCAGCCTTGGCGGTTTGGCGGGGTCTGATCCCGGTGCCACAACCTGCGGCGCGCTGACCGGCGCGGGCTGCGGCAGATCAAACCGCAGGCCCACACGCGCCAGCCGTTCCGTCATTGCATCGGTCGCATCAAAGAATGCAACATCCATGGCCCCGGCCTCGAT
>CAYGQZ010000140.1:0-9574 GCA_964352055.1 uncultured Rhodobacterales bacterium | reverse complement strand
GCATCCAGCAAGAACGCAGAAGGTGCAACATCAAGGTTCAGGCCAAGCCCGAGACCCTGTTCTGCCAGAAGCCCAGCGATGATCCGTCCCGACAAAGCGGCATAGGGAGCTGCCTCGCCGACAAATTGCGTCAGCCGCTCAGCCCGGTCAAAGACCAAAACGATCTGGCCCGTGCCGGGATCGAATATTTGGGGTGTGACCTTGTCGTCCTCGGCTTCACCTTCGAGCAGCAAATAGAGTTCGGCATCGCCCAGACGCTCGTAAAAGCGCAGACGCGCCGTGTCATCCTCGGGGTTTTCGGTCATCGCCGCGTGCGCGGCGTCCAAAACGGTTTGCGTCATTCCAACACCTCTTTGACCCGTGCGCGGAGGGCGGGCAATACTTCTGCCTCGAACCACGGGTTTTTCCTGATCCACCCGGTATTGCGCCAGGACGGATGGGGCAAGGGAAAGGCGCGGGGCGCATGGTCGCGCCATCGGGTCACTGTGTCGGTGACATTGGTCCTGGTGCCCAGATGCCAGGACTGCGCGTATCCGCCGATGAGCAGGACAAGAGGCACGTCGCCCACATGCTCCATGACCGCCGGGCGCCATGTTCTGGCGCAGATCTTTGGCGGCGGGCGGTCACTGCCCTTGGCGTCATAGCCCGGAAAGCAAAAGGCCATGGGCACAATTGCGACCCGGTCCAAGTCGTAAAACGTGGCCTCATCAATCCCCATCCAATCGCGCAACCGATCCCCTGAGGGGTCCGTGAACGGCTGGCCAGAGGCGTGCACCCGGGCACCCGGTGCCTGCCCGGCAATCAGGATGCGCGCGCCAGGCTTGAACCAGACGACCGGACGGGGCGCATGCCCGGTTTCCGTTGCGGCAAAGCGATCAGCGCAAAGGCGGCAAGCGCGGATATCGGCGTGAAGCGTCATGGCGTCGAGCTAAGACTTTTTCTGCACACAGGCAATCATTTCGAAAAATATCGAAATAATGCTTGCACGCCGATATCATTTCGATAAAGCTAGAAATATGAAAATGGAATCGCCCTCCCCGCTTGATCTCACCCGCGCCGCCAGTGCCTTTGCCGCGCTTGGATCGGAACAACGCCTGTCGGTGTTGCGCACGCTGGTCCGCGCCGGCCCCGAAGGCCTGAGCATCGGGGACCTGGGCGCGCGCACAGGCGTGACCGGCTCCACCCTGACGCATCATGTCAAGATTCTGGCGACGGCGGGCCTTGTGACCCAAGCCCGACAGGGCCGTTCCATCATTTGCGCCGCTGTTGCCTTTGACGAAGTGCAAAGCCTTTCAAACTTCCTGCTGACCGAATGTTGCGCTGACAGTGTGACCCCCTCCAAGGACCATGACCATGGCTGATACAACGACACCTGCCCCCCTCAACTGGCGCAAACGGATCAGTGGTGCCTGGGCGACCTCTGCCATTCTTCTGGCGCTTGTCGCGGTACTGGACTGGCCACAATTCGTTCCCACGGTGATCTTTGCGGCGCAGGCATTGGCTGGCACAGCCCCGTTCATCCTGTTTGCGGTGCTTGCCGTAGCCTACCTCAAGGCAACCGGGGCGGAAAATCTGCTGGCCAAGGCGTTCGAGGGGAATCCCGCCCGGATGATCGTCATGGCAGCCCTTCTGGGTGGCCTGTCGCCGTTTTGCTCTTGCGAAGTTATTCCCTTTATCGCGGCCCTGCTCGCCGTCGGTGCACCTTTGGGCGCTGTCATGGCGTTCTGGCTGGCCTCGCCGCTGATGGATCCCGCGATGTTTGCCATCACGACAGGCGCTATCGGGTTCGAGTTTGCGCTTGCCAAAACCGTCGCCGCTGTCGGCCTTGGGATGTTGGGCGGGTTCGGCACCTTGCTTTTGTCCTCCACACCCGTCTTTACCGATCCCTTGCGCGAAAGGCCCGCCGTGGGCGGATGCTGCGGCGTGAAACAGCCCTTCTCGGCCAAGCCTGTCTGGAAATTCTGGACGGAAACGCCGCGCGTGCAAACGTTCCGTGACACAGCCCTCGAAAACGCGGCCTTTTTGCTCAAATGGTTGACACTGGCCTATGTGATCGAAGCGCTCATGGTGCATTACATGCCCGCCAACCTGATTGCCTCCGTGCTGGGCGGTGACGGTCTGGGCACGGTATTGCTGGGCGCGCTGGTGGGCATGCCCGCCTATCTCAACGGCTATGCGGCCGCCCCGCTGGTGGCCGAACTGCTGGATCAGGGTATGTCGAACGGTGCGGCCATGTCCTTCATGCTGGCGGGTGGCGTCAGCTGCATTCCCGCCGCCATCGCGGTCTGGGCTTTGGTCAAGCCGCGGGTCTTTGCCGCTTACCTTGGATTTGCACTGATCGGCTCGATCATTGCCGGTGTCGCCTGGCAGATCATCGCATGAGCGACGCGGACTGCCGTCCAAACCACGCGGCTGTCCGGCGTCCAATCACTGTACGTGCAAAGAGGCAACGAAGCGTCAGATTTACCCTGCGCGCCACAGCGGCTGATACGCCTTGGTCGCACGTTATTTTCCAACTGTTTCAGACGGTACAGTTCCGGCACCAATCTGTACATTTGTTACTAAGTTGGACATAATGTATCCCAAGCCAGTGATGAGACCGTTAACACACCTCTGGTAGAGAGCGGACGGGTTGCCACTATATAAGGCGCGCGTAACGGTACACTGCGGAGTAAGGGATGCTTGAGTTCGAAAATGTATCCAAGTCCTTTTGGACAGGCACACAGCGCAAGGTGATCCTTGACCGTGTGTCGTTCAAAGTGGAATTGGGGAACTCACTGGGCGTTCTGGCACCAAACGGCACGGGCAAGACCACACTGATCAACATGATGGCAGGGCTGGAAAAACCGGATGAGGGCGAAATCCGGCGAATGTGCAATATCTCCTTTCCCCTGGGTTTCATGGGTGGAGTGATCGGCAAAATCTCGGCCTTGGAAAACTGTCGCTATATCGCCCGGCTATACGGGCTCGACCCCGATTACGTCGAAAGCTTTTGCAGATGGCTGTGCAATCTGGGCGAATATTTCGAACAGCCGCTGGGGACGTATTCTTCGGGGATGCGGGCGCGGTTCTCATTTGCGTTGATGCTGGCCCTCGAGTTTGACGTTTATCTGATTGACGAGGGCATGCCATCCAGCACCGACGTCGAATTCAACCGCAAGGCAGGCGAAGTGTTGCGCGAGCGCCTGCGCACCACAACGATCATTATTGTGTCGCACCAAGCCAAGACGCTCGAAAAATTCGCGCGCACGGCTGCAGTTCTGCTGGATGGCAAGCTGCATATGTTCGACTCCCTGGAAGAAGCGAAACGGCTGTATGACTACGAAACGGAAAACTAGAAAGTTCCGCATCAAGCGGCCAGCGCCCACATTGGGCAGTAACGCACTTGATGCGGCCTCTGGGGTGTCGGAACCGGATCATGAAACGTCCGGAACGGCGGACACACATGAGCAGTCAGCCGCGCCGGAACAACGCGAAACGCTGCAGCAAACAGCACCTCAGTCTGCGCAACCGACCCCGCCCGAAAAAGATTCCGACGCGGAACCGCCAGAGCTCGAGAACACGGTTGAGAACATCCGCAAGGAGGGTCTGACAGGTCGTCAATTGCGCATGGCCCGAAGGGTTGCACAAAAACATGAGATTGAGGTGGAGTCGGACTACGAAGCGGTCCGGATTCTGCGTGAAAAGGGCATTGATCCGTTCCAGCGCTCGAACATGCTGGAACTGGTGGTGCCGCAAGCGGGGGCAGAACCCCATGAAGGCGGTGCGCCGGACGCGTTTGCCAGCCTGTCGGCCCAGGCCGGGGGCGCTGGTTCGGAACGCAACAAAGTCCAACTGCCTCAGACGATGCCGATAAAAAAGCAGAGTCTGCCCTCGACCGAAGTCAGCCCCGCAGACCGACGCGCCGAAGAAATCTCGAATATTCAGCGTGATATCACACGCCGCCGCCGCAAGAAACTGGGTCTGCTTCTGGTGCGGCTCGCCTTCTTTGTGGCGCTGCCCACATTCCTGGCCGGGTACTATTTCTTTGTTCTCGCGACCCCGATGTATTCGACCAAATCCGAATTCATGATCACGTCGGCCGACAATAGCGGCGGTGGCGGGCTTGGATCTTTGCTGACCGGCACCCCGATTGCATCCGCTTCGGATTCCATCGCAACGCAAGGCTATTTGCAATCCAAGGAAGCCATGCTGCGCCTCGATCAGGACGCCGGCTTCAAGTCACATTTTCTGCAAGCCTGGATCGACCCGATCCAAAGGCTGAACGAGAATGCATCGAACGAAGAGGCCTATAAGACCTACAAAAAGAACGTCAAAATCGGCTATGACCCGACCGAAGGCATTGTTCGGATGGAAATCATCGCAGCGGACCCGGTTGTTGCTACACAATTCTCCAAACAACTCATCGAATATGCCGAAGAACGTCTGAACGCGGTCAGCCTGAACCAGCGCGAAAACCAGATGCAGGACGCAATGCGAAGCTTCGAAGAGGCAGAGCTGAAGCGCAGTGCCGCTCAGGAAGAACTTGTGCGTCTTCAACTGGAAGGATCAACACTTGATCCGGAAAGCGTGATCGCCAGCCTGCGCACACAGATCTCCAGTCTCGAGACGCAGGTGATCGACAAGGAGATCGAGCTTGCAAGCCTTTTGAACAATGCGCGCCCCAACCAAAGCCGCGTGGATGGTGCGCGCAGCACATTGAATATCCTCAACGAACAACTGAAGATCCTCAAGGACAAGATGACCGACGCCAGTCAGGGCGAAAACTCACTGGCCGAGCTGACAGTGCGTATTCAAATGGCGCAAGCTGACCTCGCAACCCGCGACTTACTGCTGCAATCGGCGTTGCAACAGGTCGAACAAACCCGCGTAGAGGCGAACCGTCAGGTGCGCTATCTCAACAACACGGTTCGGCCCCTGGCCAGCGAAGAACCGTCCTATCCCCGCGCATTCGAAAACACGATCTTGGCATTCCTCGTCTTTGCAGGCATCTATCTGATGATCTCGCTTACCGCGTCCATCCTCAGAGAACAGGTAACCAGCTAAGATGAAACATGTAGAACTTGCCGATATCGTGATCGGCAACGACCGCCCCCTAACGGTAATTGCGGGACCCTGTGCACTTGAAAGTGCCGGCATGGGCCAGGATATTGCAGGCACCGTCAAAGCGGCCTGCGACGCCGCCGGAGCGCAGTACATATTCAAGGCCAGCTATGACAAGGCCAACCGCACCTCGCTTGGCGGCAGACGCGGTCTTGGTATGGACGAGGGGCTGAAAGCGCTGCAATCCGTCAAGGAAACAATCGGCGTGCCCGTCTTGACAGACGTCCACACGGAAGCCCAGTGCGCCATCGCGGCCGAAGTGGCCGATGTCTTGCAGATCCCTGCGTTCCTGTGCCGCCAAACGGATATGCTGCTCGCGGCAGGCAACTCCGGGGCGGTGGTGAACATCAAGAAAGGTCAGTTTCTGGCCCCATGGGAAATGCCCAACATCGTCACCAAGGTCGAAAGCACGGGCAACACCCGCATCTTGCTGACCGAACGGGGCACGTCCTTTGGGTACAACACTCTGGTGGCTGACATGCGGTCGTTGCCGCAGATGGCGCAAACCGGCTACCCGGTTGTGATGGACGCCACGCATTCGGTCCAGCAACCGGGCGGCAAGGGCGGATCAAGTGGGGGTCAACGCGAATTTGCACCGGTCATGGCGCGGGCCGCCGTGGCCATCGGCGTTGGCGCGGTCTTTATCGAAACCCATCCAGACCCTGACAGCGCGCCGTCAGATGGGCCCAACATGATCTACCTCGACCAGATGGCGCAGTTGATCGAGACGTTGATGAAGTTCGACGCGCTCGCCAAAGAGTATCCCATTTCGATCTGACAATGCCGATCATAGCCGAGATTTCCCCATGACCAAACCTGCCGCCACCGTGACCCAGAACACATGGGAATTCCTGCGCGATCCGATGATTACACCCACCGGATTTCGCGAATACGATGCACGCTGGAAATATCCGGACGAGATCAATCTGCCCGGCATTACCGCCTTGGGCCTTGGCCTTGGCACGCAGATGCAGCGCCGCGGCATCGACCCTGTCATCGCCGTCGGAAACGATTACCGCGATTATTCTCTCAGCATCAAGAATGCGCTGATTGTCGGCTTGGTTCAGGCCGGGATTCACGTCAAGGACATCGGGCCTGCGGTGTCTCCGATGGCCTATTTCAGCCAGTTTCATCTGGATGTACCTGCGGTGGCCATGGTCACTGCTTCGCACAATCCCAACGGCTGGACGGGCGTCAAGATGGGCTTTGACCGCCCGCTGACCCACGGCCCGGATGAGATGAGCGAGCTGCGCAGTATCGTATTGAATGGCGAAGGCGAGACGCGCCCCGGCGGGCAATATGAATTCGTCGACGGTGTGCGTGAGGCCTATCTCGACGATCTTGTCGGGGATTTCAAAATGACCCGAAAGTTGAAAGTCGTCTGCGCAACAGGAAACGGTACCGCTGCTGCCTTTGGCCCTGAGCTGTTCGAGCGGATCGGCGTCGAGGTTGTGCCCAGCCATAACGTGCTCGACTACACTTTCCCCAACTACAATCCAAACCCCGAAGCGATGGAGATGCTGCACGATATGGCAGACAACGTCAAAGCCTCGGGCGCGGACTTTGCGCTTGGGTTTGACGGCGATGGCGACCGGTGCGGCGTGGTGGACGACGAGGGCGAGGAGATCTTTGCCGACAAGGTTGGCGTCATCATGGCGCGCGATCTGGCCAAGCTTTATCCCGGCAGCACGATTGTGGCGGACGTGAAATCCACCGGGCTCTTTGCCTCAGATCCGGAACTTCAAAAATACGGCATCAAGGCGGATTACTGGAAGACCGGACACAGCCACATGAAACGGCGGGTCAAGGAACTGGGTGCCCTAGCCGGGTTTGAAAAGTCCGGCCACTACTTTTTGGCAGAACCGATTGGCCGCGGTTATGACTGCGGCATGCGGGTCGCGGTAGAGATCTGCAAACTGATGGACCGGAATCCCGACATGAAAATGTCGGACCTGCGCAAGGCCCTGCCCAAAACCCATTCGACACCGACCATGTCGCCCTATTGTTCGGACCTCGAAAAATATGACACGCTGGAGCGTATTGTCGAAAAACTGACGGCCATGCACGCTGCCAAGGACAAAATTGCAGGTCGCGCGATCAAAGAAGTGGTCACCGTCAACGGCGCACGCGTCATCCTCGAAAATGGGGGATGGGGTCTGGTACGCGCCTCGTCAAACACGCCCAATCTCGTGGTTGTGTGTGAAAGCCCCGAGAGCGACGCGGAACTGCGCGCAATCTTTGGCGCCATCGACGCGGTGATCCGGACAGAACCGTCCGTGGGTGACTACGACCAGACGTTCTAGGGCGCCACGCGCGCTCAATCCCCGTAAGGCGCACCCATGGTGCGCCATCCGCCCTCAATCAAAGAGCTTGCGCAGGCCCTTGGTAATCTCTTTTTCAAGCTTGTCTTGTGCCGCCTGCTCCAGATTGTCCGCAGCATCCTCGCCAAGGTCGAGTTCCTTGGCAATCCGTTCGCGCACCTCTTGCTCTGCCTCTTTCAGCAGCTTCTCTTTTTCTTCGGAAAAGTTCAGATCAATCGCCGCCTCCAGGTCGGGCATGATCCGGGGATCTGACCAAGGCCCACGGATGCGGACCGGAATCGCAATGCCCGTCCCCGAATTGGCGCGCAAGGCCACGGGTGTAAATGTATAGTCGATGGTCTGCGCGCCCAATCCGACCTGTCCGTTTCCGCGCGCCTCGTAAGCAGACAGGGCAAGCAAAAGATCCTCATTGCGCAAGACACCCTCATCGATTTTGAAGGTCGCGCCCAAACTGTCAAAGACGGTCGTACCGCCCCCAACATGCCCCGAGCGCATCAACCGGTCCAGATCGATGCCGATGATCGTGCCTTTGCCAAAGGTCATTGCCCCCTGCCCCGACATCGAGCGCATCAACGCATCCACTGACGCGCCCGACGCCAGAAACGAAAATTCCGCGTCCGCCTGTCCGGTCAGTCGCTCAAACGCAATTGCATCCCGCAAGAGCCCCTGCATCTCCATCCCACGCAGAAAAAACTGGCCGCCCATCGACAGGCCAGACCGGTTGTTGATCACAAACTCGCCCGTCAGCGACCCGTCATAGGCCAAAACCTCGCGCAGTTCGAACACCATCCGTGAGGTGTCATTGCGCAGCAGCGTCCGGGTGGACCCGAGTTTGAACTGGCCCAAATCGACACTCGCCGCAGAGAACGCGATTTGACCATTGAAGGCCGCAAGCCCGCTGGCATCGATCCGGTCCTTGGGCCAGCCCTGGCCCGCAGATGTCGGCCCGTCGCCGCTTTCGCCTTGCGTGGCTCGGGTCAAATCCAGTGCTCCGGCCTGTAATTGCGCATTGATCTGTGGCGTGCCATTCAGGTTGATGTCAGCGGCCCCCGCCAATCGATTGCCGCCAAGGTCCGCGTCCAAAGCGCGCAAGGCCAGACGCCGGTCGGGCGTCAGCGTGATCTCGCTCGCCAGTTGCAGCGACTGGCCCAAACTTTGCGGCAAGCCAGGTTTCGGCAAGCCCAGGGCCGCGAAAAACGCATCCGTGCTATCCAGGTCCACCGAAATCTGGCCTGCAACTTCGCCTGCCGTACTGCCGCGCCCCGCCAGACGCACCGTCCCGCCGCCTGCTTTCACGGTGACGTCCAAAGGCTGCACCTGCCCCGCGATAAACCCCGCAAATCCGCCGATTGTGGCCTGCACCCCTACGTCATCATTTGCCGGTCTCAGGGTCGCTGCAATCTCTGCCGCCCCCAACCGGTCAGGCCAGTCAAGGGTCAGGTCAACACCGGACAAAGACACAAGGTCAGACCCTTCAGCGTCATAGATCAACGTTGCATCGCTGACCTGCAACCGTTCAATCAGTACAGCCTGCGGCGTGCTTTCGGGGGTTGTGGCGGTCTCGATCTGTGCGTCACCACTACCATCGGTAAAGATCCAGCTGGCCCGACCGTCCGTACGGCTTTCCAGCCGGATGGTCGGCCGGGTCGCTTCGATATTGGTAAAACGGATCTCGCCACTCAGCAAAGACATCGCATCAACGCCGATGGTCGTGTTTTCCGCCGTCAGCATCGGGCCTTGCCGGGCCCAATCGGCATTGCCCACTTCCAGCCCATCGGCGCTGACACCCAGCACCGGCCAGAGGGTCATCGACACGTCCCCGTTGATTGTCACGTTCCGCCCCGTGGCCAGCCTGATCTGGTCGGCGGCCAGTTTGGCGATTCTGTCGGCGGGGAGGAAAAACAGGGATACGCCCAAGACAAGGACGATCACGAGCACGGCGCCGATCAGGCGAATGATCCATTTCATGAGGCTGCTCCGTTCTGACGACGTTTTTGTAATGCTACCTTGCGGCGGCCATGATCCCAAACCCTTTTCCCCGCGCCCGAGTTCACATATGAGGCATCCATGAGCACAAACCCGCCAAATCTCCGCCCCGACCTCGCGCCAAAGGCGCGGCTGGACGCATCGTCGCCAAAGGCGCGGCTGGA
>CAYGQZ010000139.1:0-11069 GCA_964352055.1 uncultured Rhodobacterales bacterium | reverse complement strand
AATTTGATGCGCGGAAAAGCCACCAAGATAGGCAACCGCCTGCCACAGATCAGGTGCAACGTACTGGCCAAGGTCCGACAGCGCGATGTGGGGGGGGGTATGACATCAGGGACTTGCGCGCCGCAGCAACCGGCCATGACCGCCGACGTGATGCCCGGATCGCTACCTTCGAACGCAGCACAGCGCGTTGGATCAACGCCAGGCGCTGCAGATAAGGCGCCGCTGTGCCTTGATCGCCGCCACCTCGTCGCCACCTGTCAACCGTTCAAAGAAATGCAGCAGATTTGCAACCTCAAGGTGTTGTCTTGCGCGGTGCCCATGGGTTGAGGTCGCGACGCCCATACGGTGCCCTGCCCCCGACAGCATTCCGAGTGTTCCCCGTACCGTGGGTTTCGGCCGAACATTTGTCGCCAAGTCCGCTTTGACCGCCACGTGCCAGTCTTCGGTGAAAGACACCACGAGATCATGAGAGCCGAGAGACTGCGTCAAACGGTGCAACGCCCTGGCTCCGCTGGTGCCTGCCATCGTCGTACTGTCCGGCAACACGTTGATATCGCTGACAAGCACGCAAGGTGTGGCAGCGCATCCCAGATCTGACCATCCCAGCCGTTGCGGCTGACGATTTTCAGGGACTTAAAGGTAATCCGACCGTTGCAGACTGTATTTGGCCATTTTCTCGTTCAAGGTGCGGCGCGGCAGGCAAAGCTCGTCCATCACGCTTGAGATCGAGCCCTTGTGACGCCGCATCGTGTTGTCGATCAGCATCCGCTCGAACGCTTCGACATATTCCTTCAGCGGTTTGCCTTCGGTTGTCATCACGGGCTGCATCTCTTCGTGATCATTCATCAGAAGCGACGCAATTGACCCGGTCCCGCGACGGGCCTGAAGCACGGCCCGTTCCGCGATGTTGATCAACTGGCGTACGTTGCCGGGCCATGGGGCCTGCAACAGCTGCGCGGCCTCTTGCGCGGACACCTTTGGCGCGTCGCAGCCATATTCCTCGGCAAACTGATCGCTGAGCCGGGTAAAGAGGGTCAGAATATCTTCCCCCCGCTGACGCAATGGCGGGACCGTTATTTTCAACGCAGCCAATCGGTAAAACAGATCCGGGCGCAATGCGTCCTCGGAAGTGCGCCCGGCCTCTTGCATGTTGCAGATCCCGACAATGCGGGTCTCGGCCGGCGTGCCCTGCTCATTGATGACAGACAGCAAACGCGCCTGCAGCCCTTCGCTGAGCGCTTCGATGTCTTCCAGCACGAGGGTCCCGCCCCGCGCCTCTTCAATGGCGGGCAATTGGCCGTCTTCCGGCAGCATCGGACCAAAGAGCCGCTTGCCAAGTGCAGATTCTTCCCACGCCGAACAACTGACCAGTACAAACTTCTTGCCGGCCCGACTGCCCACGGCGTGCAAGGCATGGGCCACAAGGGTCTTGCCGGTGCCGGTTTCGCCTTCGATCAAAACATGACCATCGGCCTGCCCCAGATCGAGGATATCCTCGCGCAGCCGCTCCATCACCGGCGAATTGCCGATGAGTTTTTTCATCAACTGACCGCCATCGCTGAGTTCTCGCCGCAATGCGCGATTGTCCATGGTGAGCCTGCGCGCGCCGGTGGCTTTTTTGGCCAGTTCCGACATGCGATCCGGGTTGAACGGCTTTTCCAGGAAGTCGAATGCGCCCACACGCATGGCCTCGACGGCCATGGGAACATCCCCATGACCTGTGATCATGATCACCGGCAGCGCACTGTCAGACCCCATCAGCTTCTTGAGGAACTGCATCCCGTCCATGCCGGGCATCTTGATGTCGGAGATGACGATGCCAGGGTAGTCCGGTCCCAACGCCTTGAGCGCGTCCTCGGCGCTGGCGAAGGTTTCCGTGTCATAGCCCGACAGGGCCAACCATTGGCTGATGGATTGGCGCATGTCCTGTTCATCATCCACGATCGCAATCTTCATCGCTTGGGTCATTGATCTACTCCCGGCTTATTCCGCCGCTTCAATTGTACTGTCCGTTTCCACGTCCTCGGGCAGGATGGGTAGTTGCATCTCGAATACCGCCCCGCCCGATTGTCCATTCCGCGCCGTAAGCCGTCCGCCCAAATCGTTCACAATGCCAGACGAAATGGCAAGCCCCAGTCCAACACCGTCCCCGGGCTGTTTGGTTGTGTAGAACGGCTCGAACAGCTCATCGAGATCGGCAATTCCGGGTCCATTGTCTCGCACGGTCAGTGTCACGGTTTCACCAACGGACAGGATGATATCGACCTGCGGCTTACGTTCAGATTTGGTGGCGTCGATGGCATTGCGCAAGAGGTTCACCATCACTTGTTCGATCCGCAAGCGGTCGCCCATCACCATGGCCGGATCCGGCGGCAACACCCGGTTGATCAAGACCCGGCGCTGGCGCAACTGCGGCTCCATCATCGACAGCGAGGAGGCCAGCGCATCGCCCATGTTTACAGGGCTGAGCGCGTCCTGCCCCTTGCGGGCATAGGATTTCAATTGCCGCGTGATCGCCCCCATCCGTTCGATCAGATCGTCGATCCGGCCAAAGCTGACCATCGCCTCTTCCGGCCGGTTGCGCCGCAACAGCAGCCGCGCACCCGCCAGATACGTCTTCATTGCCGCAAGTGGCTGATTGAGCTCATGACTGACAGCGGCAGACATCTCGCCCAAGGCGGCCAGTTTTGACGACTGCTCAAGGGTTTGTTCCGCGACAGCCAGGGTTTCCTGAACCCGTTTTCGCTCGGCAACTTCTCGCTGCAACTGAGCATTCAAATGGCGAAGCTCTGCCGACTCGCGGGCAAACAACGCGAGGCGCAACGCCGAACGGCGGCTGAGGGCGTAAAAGGCCAGTGCCAGCAAAATCGCGAATCCCATGATCTCCAGCGCAAGAACACCATTCACCTTCTCGCGAACGGACGCATAAGTGGTAAACGACGCCATCCGCCACCCACGGAACGGGATACGCGTTTCAAGGCGCATCACCCCTTCGCCCTGCAGATAGGCGTCAGGTGGCAGTGCCGTCCAGTCCGCCGTGGCCCGGATCGCCCGCTCGATGGCGCTTTGCGGCGTTTGACGCATCAGTGCGGCCTCTTCCGTCAGGCCACGCCAGCGCGGTTCCGTCGCCAGAACGATCTGGCCGGAACTGTCCGTGACCAGAACCGCCGCAGAGATCCCCGCCCAGGCCCGTTCGAATTTTTGCAAATCCACCTCGACAACGATCACGCCCAGAACGTCGCCGCCGGACGTCACACGCCGCGAATAGGTAAAGGTGAATCCGGTCGCTTCGCGTGGCGCAACGGTAAAGATCGTATCGGCAGCCCGCAGCGCGTCGATGAAATACGGTTCCGCGCGGTGGCTCGATCCCAGCACGTTGCGGTCCGTGGCAGCCACTGTGCGACCATCGCGATCCAGAAGCATCAGGTTTGCCGCACCAATCTCTTCGACAAAGGAAATCAATCGCTGCGATGACTGTTGGTAATCCGCAGAATTGAGGGCGCCGATCAGCGATGGGTCACGGGCCAGCAATTGTGGCACAATTGCACTGCGGCGCAATTCGCTGAGCAGGTTGCCGGAGTAGAGGGCCAGTCGAAGTTCGGCGCGATTGCGCGTTGTTTCGGTAAAGCGGTCCGTCAGCAACTTGTTGGTCATCACAACCGTCACAACCGCGACCACCGTCAGAATGCCCAGGGCAATACGCACGCGCCACCCCACGGTGCGGGTCCGTTCCGACAAGCGCTTCTGTGTTGGTCTTGTTGCCATGCGTGCAAGCATAGGGCGCAGGCGCCACCCGCTCAAGTCACACCGTGGTCAGCTGGTTCGCCACTGCGCGAAAGAGCGCCTGCCCGTCCGTCCCACCATGGCCGGGATCCGCCGCCCGCTCGGGATGTGGCATCATCCCAAGGACGCGACGGTTCTGCGACAGGATGCCTGCGATGTCGCGCAGGGACCCGTTCGGATTGTCCGTATAGGTGAACGCAACACGGTCTTCACCTGCCAGCATATCCAGCGTGTTCTGGTCGGCAAAGTAATTGCCGTCATGGTGCGCAATCGGAATATCGATCACGTCACCCGCATTGTACCCTTCGGTATAGACCGACTGCGAGGTTTCCACCTTCAAGCCAATCGTCTTGCAGATGTATTTCAAACCGCCATTGCGCAGCAACGCGCCGGGCAGAATGCCGGTTTCGGTCAAAACCTGAAAGCCGTTGCAGATCCCCAGAACATAGCCGCCCCGGTCGGCATGCGCCTTGACAGCCTGGCAGATCGGAGAATTGGCCGCAATCGCACCGCAGCGCAGGTAGTCGCCAAAGGAAAATCCCCCCGGCACGCCGACAATGTCGACACCGTCCGGCAGACTGGTGTCCTTGTGCCAGACCATGGTGACATCCGCGCCTGCGGCCTCAAAAGCAACCGCCAGATCCCGGTCACAGTTCGAACCCGGAAAGACGACAACAGCCGCCTTCATGTCAAATCGACCCGGTAGGATTCGATCACGGTGTTGGCCAGAAGCTTTTCGCACATCGCGGTGACGTCCGCCTCGCTGGTGCCGTCAGCCAAGTCCAGTTCGATGACCTTGCCCTGGCGCACGGAATTGACGCCAGCAAAACCCAAAGCTGCCAGCGCATGACGCACCGCTTCGCCTTGGGGGTCCAGCACACCCGTCTTCAGCATCACATGTACGGTCGCCTTCATCTCTTGCCCTTCATTGTTCCCAAAAATACTCAATTAGCACCCGCAACTGCGCAATACATCAATTTATCAGAGTCGGCTTGGTCACCCGTTGCGTGTTCTTGGGCATAACACCCAAACGGCGGGCAACCTCGGTATAGGCGTCTGTCAGGCTGCCCAGATCCCGGCGAAACACGTCCTTGTCCAGTTTCTGACCGGTTTCGATATCCCACAGGCGGCAACTGTCGGGGCTGATCTCATCCGCAATGACGAGGCGCATGAAATCTCCGTCATAGACACGACCAATCTCGATCTTGAAATCAATCAAACGGATTCCGACTGCCAGCATCACGCCGGACAGAAAGTCGTTGACGCGCAATGCAAGGCTCAGGATATCGTCCATGTCCTGCTGGCTGGCCCAGCCAAAGGCGGCAATGTGTTCTTCTGTAACAAGCGGATCGCCCAGTTTGTCGTCCTTGTAGCAGTACTCGACAATGGGACGGGGCAATTGCGTGCCTTCCTCCATGCCAAGTCGCGTGCTCATGGTGCCGGCCGCATAGTTGCGCACGATGATTTCCAGCGGAATGATCTCACAGGACCGCACCAGCTGTTCGCGCATATTGATGCGTTTGATGAAATGCGTTGGCACACCAATCTGGCCCAGACCGGTCATGAAAAACTCGCTGAGCCGGTTGTTCAGAACACCCTTGCCTTCGATCACGTCTTTTTTCTGCGCATTGAAGGCTGTGGCGTCATCTTTGAAATACTGGACGATGGTGCCGGGTTCGGGACCTTCGTACAGAATTTTTGCCTTACCTTCGTAAATCTTTTTGCGTCGCGCCATGGGCGTCCTTTCGCTGCTGGCGGGCGGCGAGTCTGCCCGGCCTTTCGCTCTCATAAGCAATCCGAGGAAATGCCGCAAGCAAAGGGGTTGCACACAGGGCCTTGCAACCGCATATCTATCCTAACAAAACCTGCCGGAGAGACCGCTGATGAGCACCTTTGATGACCGTGAGAACGCATTTGAAAGCAAATTCGCACATGATGCGGAAATGCAGTTCAAGGTGGACGCCCGACGCAACAAGCTTCTTGGCTTGTGGGCAGCAGAGCTGATGGGCAAGTCCGCAGAGGACGCGGCGGCCTATGCCAAAGAAGTGGTCAAATCCGACTTCGAGGAAGCAGGCCACGAGGATGTCTATCGCAAGGTGTCGGGCGATCTGGGTGATTTGGCAACCGAAGCGACGATCCGCGCCAAGATGGCCGAGTTGATGGCCGAAGCCAAGGTGCAACTCATGACAGAATTGAAATAAATCAAAGACTTGCAGGGCCTTCATAAGGTTACTCTAGACGCGCGAAACCTGTTTCGGTTTTGCGCGTTTTTTATGTTTATCTGCTGTATTCAGGTGGCACAGGCGCGATCTGATTAAGCATTGGATCATCCCCCGACGCTAGGCTTTGTGCTGAAGTACGGGCACCGGGGCGAAGGTTCATGCGGCAATTGACGGCATCGACGGCCATGAAATCCGCGCGTTTCGGGCTGCCTTTGCTCATTCTCACGGGATGTCTTGTGCTCTTGTCGCAGAGACTTTCGAGCACGGACTTGGCCAGCTTGCCGGGCCATTTGCAGGACATCACCGGGATCCAATGGGCGCTGGCAGCCGCCTTCTCGGTGGCGAGCTTCTGGGCTGTTGGTCAATATGATGCGCTGGCCCACCGGGCGCTGCGGACGGGAATCAGCGACCGACAGGCGCGGCTGACCGGTACAATCGGAATAGCACTGGGCCAGACCCTCGGATTTGGTCTGGTAACAGGGGCGCTGGCCCGTTGGCGCATGTTGCCGGGCTTCAGGCTGTCTGCGGCGCTTCGTCTGTCGACGTATGTTTCGCTGAGTTTCATCATATCCTGGCTGATTGTGACATCAGTGCTCTGCCTCATCCTGCCGGCCCCGGACTGGACGACCTGGCCCGCCCTGTCAGCCATGATCATCGCCCTGCTTTGCGTTTGGGTATTGTTTCGCACGCCCATCTTGCAGTGGCAGGCCCACACGTTTCACCTGCCCAGCCTCACGTTGACGGCCGCCTTTGTGGTCTGGGCCGCACTGGACACCAGTTTCGCGGCGGCGGCATTTTACGTGTTCATACCTGACGCAGGCCTGTCTTTCCTGACGTTCTTGCCGCTTTTTCTGTTGGCGCTCGGGGCCGCCCTTGTTTCGAACACACCGGGGGGCGTCGGGCCGTTCGAACTCGTGATGCTCACCGCATTGCCACAGGCAGCACCCGAAACCGTTGTGACAACCATCGTCGCCTATAGGCTGGTCCATTACGCTTTGCCCGCAGCCATTGCGATGCTGGCCCTGTTGCGCCCACTGGAGCCTTCCGTGCTCCGCCCCGTGGCCGACAGAGTCGAACATGGTATCGGCCCGCGCAGTGAAGTTGGTGCAATCTTGCAAAACGGTGGCGCCTTTCAATCTGTCCCGGGCAGTTGTCTGGCGCTTTGGCCGACCGGACAAACCGTCACGCTGTTTGCCGATTCGGTTCACGGCACGCCCGATATGGCCCTGTCCCATCTGACGGATTCGGCGCGCTGCGCAGTCAAGTCTCCGCTCATTTACAAATGCGGGGGCCGGATGGCCGCCGCAGCACGCAAGGCAGGCTGGGCGGTGATCCATCTGGCGGATGATGCCCTTATCGACCTTTCGACCTACGACCACAGCGTACCGGCAAGGCGCACGCTCAGGCGCAAGCTGCGAGCGCGGGAAAAGGCGGATGTGCAGATTGTGTCTGCGCAGCAGCTCTCCTACGCCGAACTGATCGCGGTCGATGCTGCATGGCAAAACCTTCACGGGGCCGCGCGCGGCGGCAGTATGGGGCGGCTGTCAGAACTCTACATCCAGAACCAGTGGGTTGTGCGTGCCTATCAAAACGACAGCCTGATCGCCTTCATAACGGTCCATGTCGGTCAAACGGACTGGTGCCTCGACATCATGCGCCACTGTGCCGATATCCCGGATGGAACGATGCACAGCCTCGTTGATGCTGCAATTCTCGCGGCCCGCGCAGCAGGCGCGTCGCAGTTTTGCCTAGCAGCCACACCCGCCTGCCCCGATCCCCTCAGCGCGCACTGGCGCTGGGCCGCCCGGCAGGTCGTGTCACGTGCCGGCGGTCCCGGTTTGCGTCAGTTCAAATCTGCCTTCGCCCCGCATTGGGCGGCCCGTTATGCGGCCGCTCCCAGCCGCTTCCAACTGGCGCTGGGTCTTGCCGACCTCACCCGGGAAATCCTGTCGCCGCGCCCGTTATCAAAAGCGGAATCAAATCAACCTCATTATGTTGATGAAGATTATGAACTGGAGTCACGACGACGCGCGTGACAGTGCATCGGCAGTGAACTCATGAAAAGGTAACACATCATGCCCGACCTCCTGACCCGCATGCTCGCTGAAAAAGGCACTTTGCTGGCGGATGGCGCAACAGGCACAAACCTGTTCAATATGGGTCTGATGTCCGGGGACGCGCCCGAAATGTGGAATGAGGAACATCCTGAAAAGATCACCGCCCTTTACAAAGGGGCCGTGGATGCAGGCAGCGATATCTTTCTGACCAATTCCTTTGGCGCAAACGCATCGCGGCTCAAGTTGCACGACGCCGGTCACCGCGCCTTTGAACTCAGCAAACTGGCCGCAGAGATTGGCCGCGAGGTCGCGGATGCATCCGGACGCACGGTGATCGTTGCAGGCTCGGTCGGGCCAACCGGCGATATCATGGAACCGGTCGGCAGCCTCAGCCATGCGGACGCCGTCGAGATGTTTCACGAAACCGCAGCCGGGCTCAAGGCTGGTGGTGCCGACATCGCCTGGCTCGAAACCATATCGGCCGCCGAAGAGTTTCGCGCTGCAGCCGAAGGCTTTGCCCTGGCCGACATGCCATGGGTCGGCACGATGAGCTTTGATACAGCCGGGCGCACGATGATGGGCGTCACAAGCAAGGACATGGTGGCTTTGGTCGCCAGCCTGCCCAATCCGCCCGTGGCCTTCGGCGCCAATTGCGGCACCGGCGCGTCGGATCTGCTGCGCACCGTGCAGGGATTTGCCGCAACAGGCACCCAGATCCCCATTGTGGCCAAAGGCAATGCGGGCATTCCAAAATATCACGACGGGCACATCCACTATGACGGCACGCCCGAACTGATGGCCGATTACGCCGCACTTGCACGTGACAGCGGTGCGACGATTGTGGGCGGATGCTGTGGCACGATGCCAGACCATCTGCGCCTGATGCGCGAGGCGTTGGACACGCGTCCAAAGCAGCCTGCCCCGACCCTTGATGCGATTGTGGCGGCCTTGGGTCCGTTTTCATCAGACAGCGATGGCACGGACGGCGATGGCCCGCCTGCCCGGCGCACACGGCGCGGACGGTCGCGTGTGGCCTAGAACAAGTCCAATTGCGCAGATGGCACACGTGGCGGCACAAACAGATCGCAGCGCATTGGGAGCGCTGTTTCACGCAGGTTCAAGCGCTTCAGCGCAATCGAAAACCGTCGCGCAATCATTTCGGCATAGGGCCCTTCACCGCGCATGCGGCGCCCCCAACCCGCGTCATAGTCCTTGCCGCCGTGCATCTCGCGCAACCGCGCCATTATGCGCCGTGCGCGATCCGGGAAATTGGCGGCCAACCATTCCTGGACCAACGGCGACACTTCCCGCGGGAGGCGCAGCATGATCCAGCTTGCACTGCGCGCACCGGCCTCTTTGCCAGCGGCCAAGATCGCTTCAAGCTCCGGATCGGTCAGCGCGGGCACGATGGGTGACGCCATGATGCGCACGGGCACACCCGCCTGCGCCAGCTTACGGATCATCTGCAAGCGGCGTGCAGGTGCGGGTGCCCGCGGCTCCATCAAGCGGGACAGTTTCGGATCAAGTGTCGTCACAGAGACACCGACACGCACCAACCCACGCCGCGCCATACGGCCCAGAATGTCGAGGTCCCTCTCGATCAATGCCCCTTTTGTCACGATGGCCGTCGGATGACCGCACGCCTCAAGAACGGCCAGACACCGGCGCATGACCTGATGCTCGCGCTCGATCGGCTGATAGGGATCGGTATTGGTGCCGATGGCGATGGGCGCAACCCGGTAGGACGCACGCGCCAGTTCGGCACGCAACACCTCCGGCGCCTCCGGACGGGCAATCAAACGGGTTTCAAAATCAAGGCCGGGCGACAGCCCCAGATAGGCGTGGCTTGGGCGCGCAAAGCAATAGACACAGCCGTGTTCGCATCCGCGATAGGGATTGATCGAACGGTCAAATGGCAAATCGGGCGACCTGTTGTAGGAAATGATACTGCGGGGTCGTTCAAACGCCACTTCGGTGCGCAGGGTCGGCAAATCGTCGTCAGGCGCCCAGCCATCCGCTTCGGCATGCCGCGTAACAGGCTCAAACCGGTTGACCCGGTTCGAGACAGCGCCCCGCCCTTTTGGCACGCTTGTTTGCAAGTCGCTCATCATGGGAGCATGATTAGAACATAATAAGAACATATACCAGAAAAGAGTTCCAAATCAGACCGGAACGGTGTCAAATGAGTGGTGAAACGTACGTGCACGTCGCGTGCAGTGCGGACGATGTCGTAATTTGGAAAGTGCAACTGCGACAATCTGGACCATAAGCGAATAAATCATCAGGTGCGTGCACCTGCAGTCAGAGGTACGCCCATGTCAGACGACGACGAAATCATTCTCTCCGAGCTCGACGACGAAGAGCTTGTACAGCAGATGTTTGATGACCTGTACGATGGTCTTAAAGAAGAGATTCAGGAAGCGGTGAATATCCTGCTGGAACGGGGTTGGGCTCCGTACGATATCCTCACCAAAGCACTTGTGGGTGGTATGACGATCGTGGGCGCAGATTTCCGCGACGGCATCCTTTTTGTGCCCGAAGTACTGCTGGCGGCGAATGCGATGAAGGGCGGCATGGCCATTCTCAAGCCGCTTCTGGCCGAAACCGGCGCGCCGCGCGTTGGCAAGATGGTGATCGGCACGGTAAAAGGCGACATTCACGACATCGGCAAGAACCTCGTGTCCATGATGATGGAAGGCGCAGGCTTTGAAGTTGTCGATTTGGGGATCAACAATCCGGTCGAAAACTACCTCCAAGCGATGGAAGCCGAAGAGCCTGACATTCTGGGCATGTCCGCGCTGTTGACGACAACGATGCCTTACATGAAGGTCGTGATCGACACGATGGTCGAAAAAGGCATTCGCGACGACTATATTGTTCTCGTCGGAGGTGCGCCGCTGAACGAAGAGTTTGGGAAAGCGATTGGTGCAGATGCTTATTGCCGCGATGCTGCCGTCGCCGTGGACACGGCAAAGGAATTCGTGGCGCGCAAGCACAATCGGATGAC
>CAYGQZ010000138.1:0-11095 GCA_964352055.1 uncultured Rhodobacterales bacterium | reverse complement strand
TCGAGCAATTCGTTGCAGGCCTGACCCGGATCGGCATCGGAGGCCTGATGGACGCCGATGGAGGCGCCACTTTCGTTGGGATCGTTGTGGCTTTGGTCGTCATCATGGGGGCGTCGACGCTGTCGGCGCTTTCGGGCGTGGGTAAAGGCATCAAATGGCTGTCGAACATCAACATGGTGCTGTCCATAATCCTCTTGGGCTTTTTCATCATCTTCGGGGCAACATGGTTTGGCGCAACGGCAATGATCGTCGGGGTCTGGGATTACCTCATCGCCCTTCCGGCCATGAGTTTCAACGTGTTCGCGTCTGACGGTGTCGAAGGCTCCGAAGCATTCCTGCTGGCGCAATGGCAGGGCTGGTGGCCGGTATTCTACTGGGCCTGGTGGATCGCCTTTGCCCCGTTCGTAGGCCTGTTCCTTGCGCGCATTTCGCGGGGCCGGTCGATCCGTGAATTCGTGCTGGGTGCGATGATCGTGCCTTCGCTGATGTGCTTTGTCTGGTTTGCATGGGCCGGTGGCACAGCCATTGATCTCGAGCTGAATGGCGGTGCCGAAGGTGTCATCTTTAACGCGGCCAATGGCGACAAGATCTTTGCCATGACCGAGTTCATGCTGGCACCGATTGCCCAGGCCCTGGCGTGGGGTATGGCGATGCTGATCGTTGTGCTGCTGATGACATTCCTTGTCACATCGGCTGACTCCGCGGTTCTGATCGTGAACACCATCAACGCGGCCGGAGACGAAGGCCCCAAGGCCCGTCCTCACATCCTCTTCTGGGGTTCGGCTCTGGGTCTGGTTGTGGGCGGTTTGCTTTTGTCCGGAGGCACCTCGGCGATCCAGACTGCGATGGTCATCGGCGCATTGCCATTCTCTCTGGTGATGGTCCTGATGTGCATTTCCCTGATCAAAGCCATCTATAACGACGGCAAGCGGGAGGCGGCCGGTGTGCCTTCGGTCCATTCCCAGATCGAGGGCGCGACCGGAAACGGCCTGCCTGCGGGCGAGTAACGTCGCATTCGGGGTTGTCCTTCGGGGCCACTCAGGTAGCATTCAGGGGTCCCTGCCATCGAGGTCGGGGCCCTTTCTTTTGTCAAAGCTGGAGCGGGATGCCATGGCGTTGGACCTTGAATTTGTGCGCGCGCAGTTTCCTGCATTCGCTGAACCATCCATGCAAGGGCGGGCTTTTTTTGAAAATGCAGGCGGCAGCTTTGCGTGCAAACCCGTGATCGACCGCCTGACCCGGTTTTACACCCAGCGCAAGGTGCAGCCCTATTGGGATTTTGAGGCGAGCCGTTTGGGCGGAGAAGAGATGGACGAGGCGCGCACGCGTATGGCTGCGATGCTGGGGGTACAGAATGATGAGCTGAGTTTTGGCCCCTCGACCACCCAGAACACCTATGTTCTGGCGCAGGCCTTCGCGCAGATGCTGAAACCCGGCGAGGCGATCATTGTCACCAATCAGGATCACGAGGCAAATTCCGGCCCCTGGCGGCGCCTGGCTGACCGGGGTATCGAGGTGCGCGAATGGGCCATTGATCCGGGGACGGGGCATCTTGATCCCTCAGTTCTCGAGAACCTTTTGGACGAAAAGGTGCGGCTGGTCTGTTTTCCGCATTGTTCGAACGTGGTGGGCGAGATCAATCCGGTGACCGAGATCACGGCACTTGCCCACACCGCAGGCGCTTTCGTCTGCGTGGACGGTGTCAGCTATGCGCCCCATGGGTTTCCGGATGTCGGCACGCTTGGCCCCGACATCTATCTCTTTTCGGCCTACAAGACATACGGGCCGCATCAGGGGCTTATGGTTGTCAGGCGCACTTTGGGCGAATTGCTGCCCAACCAGGGACATTTTTTCAATGCTGGCAGCCTTTACAAGCGGTTCACGCCTGCCGGGCCGGATCATGCCCAGATTGCGGCCTGTACCGGAATGGCGGACTATGTCGATGCCCTCTATGACCACCACATCGGGGGTGCCGCGGATGCGCTGCAACGCGGGATGGCTGTCCACGACTTGATGCGCACCCGCGAAGAGGGGGCGCTGATCCAACTGATGGACGCCGTCAAGGACCGGAATGATTTGCGCATTCTTGGGCCGACGGATGCAGCCATCCGTGCACCAACGGTTGCTTTGGATCTTGGCCGCGATCCCTTGCCGGTTGCCGCAGCACTGGCGGAGCATGGGATCATGACGGGTGGCGGTGACTTTTACTCAAGACGCACCCTTCAGGCTATGGGCATAGATACAGAGATCGGTGTCCTGCGTCTCAGCTTTACCCATTACACAAGTGATGCAGACATCGCTCAATTGCTCGACGCGCTCGATGCGGTTCTTTGACCTTAGGTCATGCAGGTCGCACTGATCCGCTGTGATCCTGGTTTCGTATATTAACTAAAGCACAAGGGGCGGGGGCTTGAGCAGCACTCCAATCATTCTATGGTATCGCCGTGATTTTCGGCTGAGTGACCATGCCGCCGTGTCGGCGGCCTGCGCGACTGGCCGCCCTGTGATCCCGGTGATCATTCGCGACCACAGCGTTGACACCCTTGGGGCTGCACCGAAATGGCGCTGGGGTCTTGGGGCCGAACACTTTGGCGAAACCCTGGCGGGCAAGGGCAGTCGGCTGATCTGTCGCTCTGGTCGCGCAATTGACGTGCTGCGGGCACTGATCAACGAGACTGGTGCAAACGCTGTGTATTGGTCGCGCCTCTATGATCCTCAAGCGGTTGAGCGCGACACCGAAATCAAGTCCAGCCTGAAAGCAGATGGTGTTGAGGCACGCAGCTTTGGCGGCCATTTGATGTTCGAACCCTGGACGGTCGAGACCAAGACCGGCGGTTATTACAAGGTCTACACGCCCTTCTGGAACATGGTGAAGGGGCGGGACGTAGCCGCTCCATTGTCCGCGCCGGACACCATTCCCGCGCCGGAAACCTGGCCCAAAAGCGAGGACATCGCGGACTGGAATCTGGGTGCAGCAATGCATCGCGGCGCGGACATCGTGCGGCCCTTCGTGCAACTGGGCGAGCACGCGGCGCAATCGAGGCTGGGTACGTTCATCGCCGACAAAGTCGCGTCTTATGATGCGGGGCGTGACATTCCTGCGCAGGATCGAACATCCAACCTGTCGGAAAACCTCGCTTTGGGCGAGATCAGCCCGCACCAATGCTGGCACGCAGGCATGCGCGCACGCGCCGAAGGCAAACCGGGGGCGGAGACGTTCCTCAAGGAACTGGTCTGGCGCGAGTTTGCTTATCACCTCATGCACCACACGCCGCGCATCCTTGATCAGAACTGGAAAGAAGGCTGGGATGCCTTCCCGTGGAACACCGACGATGGCACCCCCGAGGTGATGGCGTGGAAGATGGGACGCACGGGCATCCAGTTTGTCGACGCGGCCATGCGCGAACTTTATGTGACAGGCCGCATGCACAATCGGGGCAGGATGATCGTGGCCAGCTATCTGACAAAACACCTGCTCAGCCATTGGAAAATCGGGCAGGCGTGGTTCGAGGAAACCCTGATCGACTGGGACCCGGCCAGCAACGCAATGGGGTGGCAATGGTCTGCCGGGTCAGGCCCCGATGCCACACCCTATTTCCGCGTCTTCAACCCGGTGACGCAATTGGACAAATTCGACAAGAACCGCGACTACGTCAATCGCTGGATCGGCGAAGGACGGCGCAACAAACATGCCGATGCGCTCAAATTCTTTGATGCGGTGCCGCGACAGTGGGGCCTGTCCGCAGATGATCCGTATCCGGAGCCAGTCGTGGCGGCAGATGTCGGGCGCAAGCGCGCGCTAAGTGCCTATGAACACCGAGATTTTTGATTTTCTTTATGTGTGCGCGGTTGAACCCTGATAAGGGTCAAGCTAGCTTTGGCAAAATGCGAAACGGGGAACACCCATGATCCTGACGACAACGGACGGCCAGAAAAACCTGCCACGATACATGGCGCGCGTGTTTGAAATGACGCAACGCATCAATACCGGCCGTCTGGACTTTGTCCTTGCCGATGGGCGGCACTTCAGAGCCGAAGGGCCTAATCCCGGTCCGATTGCCGAAGTGCACATCAACAACGACGACCTGTTTGCGCGTATGATCCGCGAGGGCGATCTGGGGTTTTGTGACGCCTACCTTGATGAATGGTGGACAACGCCCGACCTGCAGGCCTTCATGGATTGGATTCATGCGGACAATGACAGCCTCTATGATGGCTTTCCGGGCATGAGTATCCTGCGCAATTTCGAAAAGTTCCGGTTCTGGCTGCAGCGCAACCACCGCGATCAGGCCCGCAAGAACATCAGCTATCATTACGATCTGGGCAACGAGTTTTACAGCCTGTGGCTGGATGATACGATGACCTATTCCAGTGCCTTGTTCACGACCGGGCAGGAAAGCCATGAAGCCGCGCAGATTTCGAAATATGCCAGCATGGTGGACCAGATGGGCGCGCAACCCGGCGATCATATCCTTGAGATTGGCTGCGGATGGGGTGGATTTGCCGAATATGCGGCCAAGGAACGCGGATTGAAGGTCACCGGCCTGACAATCAGTGAGGAGCAAATCAAGTACGCTCGGAAACGCATTGAAAATGCAGGTCTTTCCGATATGGTTGATTTCAAGCTTCAGGACTACCGCGATGAACGCGGCGTCTATGACGGGATTGCCAGCATCGAAATGTTTGAGGCGGTTGGGCAAAAGTACTGGCCCGCATATTTCGAAACCGTGCGGGAACGGTTGAAACCGGGCAAGTCCGCGACGCTGCAAATCATTACTGTCGCCGACAGACGCTGGAAAGTGTACGAACGCGGTGTCGACTTTATCCAGAAATACATATTTCCTGGCGGCATGCTGCCGTGCCCGACTGTTTTGCGCGATCAGATTGTCAAAGCGGGTCTGGCTGTCGAAAAGTCCATCGAATTTGGCCAAAGTTATAATATTTCGCTGCGCCGCTGGCACGAAACCTTCAATGAAAAATGGGATCAGATCGCGGATCTGGGCTTTGATGACCGGTTTCGGCGGATGTGGAATTTCTACCTGACCTCTTGCGCGGCGACGTTTGAAAGTGCCAACTGCGACGTAACCCAGATTACGATCAAACGCCCCGGGTGATCCCGGACTGACCAAAAGGACCTCGACAATGCCCAATGCCGCCAAACTTGTCGGGGCATTGGCGATGGCAGTTCTGGCCTTCATCGTGTCTGGAATGGTCATGTCATTGTTCGAGGAAACCACGAACTTTGGATGGTTCATCCAAGTGAACATTGGCCTTGGCCTTCTGGTCGGATGGATGGTCATTGGGTCTCGCGCCGGACGCGGGATCGTGTCGGCGGTCAACGTGGGCCTCACGGCGCCGATCGTTTTGGTGTTCTGGGCGCTTTTTGTTCAATCCTGCAACGAGATGGTGAGGCTGGCGATGAAGAACCGCTATAGCGACCCGTTCGAGGCTGTGGTTGCGATCTTTGAAATCGGTTCGGAATGGGCCTTGATGCTGGTCAGCGTACCGGTATGGGTCACCTTGCTGGCCGGGGGCGTGATTGCCGGGCTGGCCGCGGAATATGCTGCGCGCAGGTGGCGGTAAGGCTATGATGAATCTTTTCTTTTACGGCACGCTTCGCCATCGTCCATTGCTTGAAATCGTCCTTGGCCGGCCTGCCTCTGAACTGGATATCGCGGAGGCGGTATTGCCCAACCACGCGGTGATGGCCGTGGCTGAAGGGCCGTTTCCAATGATCGAGAAAGTCCCCGGCCAACGGGCCGAAGGTGTCCTTGTCCGTGGACTTTCGGAAGGCGACATCGCCCGTTTGACCTATTATGAGGCCGGTTTTGACTACGATCTGTTGCCTGTCATCCTGGCAGATGGGCAAAAGGCCGAGGTCTATTTTCCCGCCGCAGGGGCGTGGACTGCCGATGGACCCTGGGACTTGGAGGCATGGGTGGCCAAGTGGGGAAAAGCCAGCTGTTTTGCGGCCAGCGAAATCATGGACGGTTTCGGGACCATCCCGGCCGCTCAGGTGGCCCAGTGGTTTGGCCGGATCCGGGCCCGTGCGCTGTCGGCCGTCAATGCCCAGTCCAGCCGCCATGGGGCGGGCACGCTGAACGGCAAGGTCGAGATCCTGGAACGCACGCGCGCCTATTCCAAGTTCTTTGCCATCGACGACTTTGTCCTGCGCCACGAAACATTTGCCGGTGGCATGACGGAACCCTTGCACCGTGCAGCCTTCGTGTCGTCGGATGCCGCGATTGTCCTGCCTTATGATCCGATCCGTGATCGCGTTTTGCTGGTTGAACAGGTCCGGTTGGGCCCCATCGCCCGTCAGGATCGCACCTTGTGGCAGATGGAGCCGGTTGCGGGCCTGATCGATCCTGGAGAAACACCTGACGAGGCCGCACATCGCGAAGCCTGGGAAGAAGCAAGGCTGCGGTTCGATGTGCTCGAGGCGGCGGGCGAATGCTATGCTTCGCCCGGGGCGGTCACAGATTTTTTCTATCTCTTTGTCGGTCTGTGCGACTTGCCCGACGACGTTGCGGGTGTGGGCGGTGCGGTGGAAGAGGGCGAAAATATCAGGTCTCATATCATGGCCTTCGCGGACCTTCTTGCACTGGCAGAAGCCCGCGAAACGGCCAACGCGCCGCTGACCTTGCTGACCTATTGGCTGGCGCATCACCGGGACCGTTTGTGCCACACGCCTTAGCCAGCATTCGCTTGAGGTCGACGCGACACAGGGATACATCGGATGTAAGTCTGCAAAAGGAGTGCCCCCATGCGTTATGCATCCGACCTCTCAGCCGCCATTGGAAACACGCCGCTCATCAAACTGCGCCGGGCCAGCGAAGAAACGGGGTGCACCATCCTGGGCAAAGCGGAATTCATGAACCCCGGGCAGTCCGTCAAGGATCGCGCCGCCTTGTCGATCATTCAGGATGCGGTCGCTACCGGCGCACTGCGGCCCGGCGGCACAATCGTTGAAGGCACGGCCGGGAACACGGGCATCGGTCTGGCGCTGGTCGGGGCCTCGATGGGGTTCAGAACGGTGATCGTGATCCCGGAGACCCAGTCGCAGGAAAAGAAGGACATGTTGCGACTTGCGGGCGCGGAATTGATCCAGGTGCCGGCCGCGCCTTATCGCAACCCAAACAATTTTGTGCGATATTCCGGGCGCTTGGCCGCCGAACTTGACAAGACTGAACCCAATGGTGCGATCTGGGCCAACCAGTTTGACAATGTCGCCAACCGCCGCGCCCACGTCGAAACGACCGGTCCCGAGATCTGGGAACAGACCGACGGAAAGGTTGACGGTTTCATCTGTGCGGTGGGCTCAGGTGGCACGCTGGCGGGCGTTGCCGAAGTGTTGCAACCCAAAGGCGTAAAGATCGGTCTGGCGGACCCTGACGGTGCGGGCCTTTTCAGCTATTACACGACCGGTGAGATCGCGATGGAGGGGGGGTCGATTGCCGAAGGCATCGGTCAGGTGCGTATCACGGCCAACCTTGAAGGGTTCAAACCGGATTATTGCTACAACATCCATGACAGCGATGCCTTGCCCATCGTCTTTGATCTGCTGCAAAACGAAGGTCTGTGTCTGGGGGCGTCCTCCGGTATCAACGTGGCTGGCGCCATTCGTCTGGCCAAGGATCTGGGTCCGGGCCATACGATCGTGACAATCCTGTGCGATTTCGGCACGCGCTATCACTCCAAACTGTTCAACCCCGAATTCCTGACGGAAAAGGGATTGCCTGTCCCTGCATGGCTGACCGAAGCGCCGTCCAGCATTCCCGGCGTGTTTGAGGACGCATGATGCTGGCAGCCTGGGTCCGGCACACGATTGCCGTTTTGGCTTTGCTTGTCTGGGCAGGTGGCGCGTGGGCCCAGTCGGACATCCTTGACTATTCTGCCTGGGACAGCATCGCGTCGCGGGCCGAAGAGGCAGTGGAAGCAGGCGAGGTGGCCGACCAGACTTTGCTTGCCTTGCGTGCGGATGTTGCGGCGTGGCGGCTTGAATTTCAAAGACAGCAAAGCAGCAACGACAGTCGCCTGGCGACGGTCAACGAGCAGATTGCGGCCCTTGGCCCGCCCCCCGAAGAGGGCGCGACAGAGCCCGAAGAAATCGCGGCACGCCGGGCAGAGTTGAATGAACAGCGCGAACGGATAACGACACCGCGCCGGACTGCGGAGGAAGCCTTTAGCCGGGCCAACGGGATCATCTCGGAAATCGATGACATCTTGCGGGCCAGGCAAGCCGAGAAACTGTTGAATGTGGGCCCTTGGCCCGTCAATCCGGTTTACTGGTTTCCTGCACTTCGTGAACTTCAAAACACGTTGACGATAGCGGTGTCTGAATCTGTTGAAGCCGCCAGGAGTCCGGCCGGGCGTGAAGCGGCGCAAGACAACTTGCCGCTGATCGTTTTCCTCGTGCTGGTGGGCGCGACCCTGTTTTTCCGGTCCCGAAAGTGGTCGGAACGGCTTGTGGTTCGCATTCAGAGCGCCAAGTCCGAGGTCAGAACATCGGTCGCGGGCTTTATCGTCTCACTGGGACAGATCCTATTGCCGATGCTTGGATTGCTTGCGTTGCTGCGCGCAATCGGGGCGACCGGCATGTTCGGCCAGCGTGGCGCTGTGATTGTCGAAACCATGGAAGTCATGGGCTTTGTAATGTTCTTTGCCCGTTGGCTGGCAAGTCGGATCTTCCCCAAATCGAAAAGCATCAATACGCCCTTGCAAGTCTCCCGCGATAGCCATGCGCAAGGCCGGTTCTATAGCCTGATGCTGGGTCTGGTTCTTGCGCTGTTCATACTGGTGCAGCGCCTGTCGGACGCGGAACGGTACGACCCGGCGACAAATGCCGTCTTGCATTTCCCGTTGATCATCATCGCCGGTAGCTTGCTGCTGGGTTTGGGATGGATATTAAACGGCGCAGGCAAAGCCGATAGCCAGGACGAGGCGCTTGATCGCATTTTTATGGATCGGATGATCCGTCTTCTCAGCGGACTTCTTATCGCTGCGGGCGTGCTTGGTCCCATTCTGGCTGCGTTCGGATACGGTACGGCCGCAAAATGGGTGATCTACCCCACGATCATGTCCCTTGGCGTGTTTGGCACACTGGCGTTGCTGCAACAGCTGGTTGGCGAAATCTATGCGATCATCTGGCCTGGCGAGGGGGCCTCGGAAAGTCTCATTCCGACGCTGATGAAATTCGCGCTTGCGCTTTGTGCCATCCCGATACTGGCATTGGTCTGGGGTGCACGGGTCACCGACATCTCGGAAACGTGGGAAACGCTGCGGTCGGGTTTCAGTCTTGGTGGCGTCACCATTTCGCTCACCAGTTTCCTGGTCCTGATTGCGGTGTTTGGCATCGGGTATATGCTGACCAGAGTCATTCAGGCCGCGCTGAAAACGTCGTTGCTGCCGAAAACGCAGATCGACCCGGGCGGGCAGGTCGCGATTGTGTCAGGCCTTGGCTATGTTGGGATATTCCTTGCGGCCATTGTTTCGATCACGGCGGCGGGCATTGATCTGTCCAGCATTGCGCTGGTGGCGGGCGCACTGTCGGTGGGTATCGGCTTTGGCCTGCAAACCATCGTGTCCAACTTTGTGTCCGGAATCATATTGTTGATTGAGCGGCCCATATCCGAAGGGGACTGGATCGAGGTCGGCGGCCAGATGGGGTATGTCAGATCGATCTCGGTCCGCTCGACCCGGATCGAAACCTTTGATCGCACAGACGTCATTGTGCCCAATGCGGACCTGATCAGCGGCACGGTGACGAACTACACGCGCGGCAACACAATCGGGCGATTGATTGTGCCGGTTGGTGTCGCTTACGGCACCGACACGCACAAGGTGGAACGCATTCTGCAGGAGATTGCAGATCAGCACCCCATGGCACTGGCCAATCCGCCTCCGTTCATTGTCTTTGCCGGGTTTGGAGCAGATTCGCTGGACTTTGAAATCAGGGTGATCTTGCGGGATATCAACTGGATGTTGCGGGTCAAGAACGACATGAACCACCAGATCGCCGAACGCTTTATCAAGGAAGGCATCGAGATACCATTCGCCCAGCGTGATCTCTGGATCCGCAACCCCGAAGCGTTGAGACGGGAAGATCCGGCATGACGCAAATGCTGTTTCGCGACGATGCTTACATGCGGGACACCGTCGCTGACGTGGTGGCGCACACGGCAGAAGGCGGCGTCGTGCTGGATCGGTCGATCTTTTATCCAACCGGTGGCGGCCAGCCCGGTGACAGCGGATCAATCGCCTGGGCAGGTGGTGAGATGACCATCGCCACAACCGTCAAGGGGGACGGTGACCAGATCGTGCTTGTGCCTGCGGAACCGCGCATGTTGCCGCAGCTTGGCGCAACCGTGGACACATCTCTCGATTGGGAACGTCGCTTTGCCCACATGCGCATGCACAGCGCGCTGCACCTCTTGTCCGTGGTTTTGCCCTTCGGCGTGACCGGTGGGTCAATCGGGGCAGGGCGGGGCCGTCTGGATTTTGACATGGAAGACGCACCCGCAGATCGCGACCTGATCGAAGAGGCACTGAATGCTCTTGTTGCAGCCGATATGCGCATCACCGAGGAATGGATAAGCGACACGGACCTCGACGCCAACCCAGGGCTTGTCAAAACCCTGTCTGTTCAGCCCCGGCGCGGTCAAGACCGGATTCGTCTGGTGCGCATCGGCGAAGGCGACGCCACGATCGATCTGCAACCCTGTGGCGGCACACATGTCCTGCGCACCGGAGAGATTGGCGCATTGCGCCTGGGCAAGATTGAGAAAAAAGGCAGACGGAACCGTCGAGTCTACCTTCATTTGGACAGATGAATCAGGGCGTTACGCAATGAATGACGCTTTACCCTATTCTTTCTGATCTACCTGCTTGCCTTTTGGTTCCCAGATTCGATAGAGACGTCATCGGAGCGGTGGCCGAGTGGTCGAAGGCGCACGCCTGGAAAGTGTGTAGGCGGGGAACCGTCTCGAGGGTTCGAATCCCTTCCGCTCCGCCACTTGCTCTCGCGAAAGCGTGCTCCCCATCCGGCCGCGGCCGGATTTTCTCTTTGTTGTCGAGGGTTATGCGGGCGGGGCTG
>CAYGQZ010000137.1:0-11147 GCA_964352055.1 uncultured Rhodobacterales bacterium | reverse complement strand
TGCACAAGCGCCCTGCCGTCCACCACAACACGCGCCTGCATTTCTGACAGGCTCTCATCCTCGGATACAAAAACGCAGGCGCGAAAGGCCACGATTTCGGACCTCTGCGCAGTTTCATCGCTAAACTGCGCAATATCACCTGTGTCGATCCCAAAGGCCGCCATGGTGATCACCTGCTTGTAGGAAAACTTGGCACCCAGGCCCGTTTCAGGTGCCGGTTGATTGCAGACAGTCATCCAACGCGGGTGCGTAAACACCTCAATCCGCTGGGCGTTGACCAAATCCACGCCCCGCACGGCCTCCAACGCGGCGTGCAGCCCGTGGCAACAGGCATGAAACTTGTGGCTGACCTCGCCCATGCGCCATTCAAACGCGGGCAAGGATCCGACGGCATGATGGGTCGCGCCAAACCCCAAAGGACCCGCCAAACCATCCACCGCCGAGGTCATGCCGGCCTCAGCCCATTGCGCCGCCTCAACCCCGCAGCGCGCGGCGAGGCCCGCATTCAAAGGCTTGCCCATGGTCCCGAATTGCGACTTCAAGCCGGATGCCATTGTGGAACAAAGGCCCAGAGCATGCCGCATCTGTGGCTCGGACAACCGCATCAATCGTCCCGCAGCAACGGTTGCCCCAAACGCACCAGCCGTCGCGGTCTGATGATAGCCCACCTGGTAGTGCGCGCGGCCCAACCAAAGGCCTATGGCGACAGACACTTCCGCACCGATCAGGGCCGCATCAACCATCTCGGGCATCGAGGCACCGCGCAGCTCTGCCACGGCCAGCGCCGCAGGCACAATTCCGACAGATGGATGGCCAATATGGGCAAAATGCGTGTCGTCAAAGTCGAGCGCATGGGACAATGTTCCATTGACCAGCGCAGTCTCAGACGCGGGTCCGGTCCGACCATCAAGGCGGGTCGCCGTCCCTTCGGCAGTCAACACCGCCGCCCAGGCGGCAAATCCGCCATACCGTGCCCCGGCAATCCCACAGGCCGCCCAATCCAGAACCGACAGGCGCATGACATCGCGCACATCCTCCGGCGGCGTCGACCGCGCGTAGCTCAAAGCCAACTCTGTTATTCCGGCACTTCTCTGTTCCAAAAAATCCTCCCCGAAGGGTCGCTCTCAGCCCGGCAGGCTCTCAGGCATAAAGCGCTGCCGCACGCCGCTCGAACGCGCGGACAATGCGCTGCATGGCCTCGTTGAACACAACCCCGATGATGCCCTGCAGGATCGCGTTGCGAAATTCGAAATCGACAAAGAACGACACGGTGCACCCGCCGTCGACATCCGCGAATGCCCAATTGGACTTCATGTAGCGAAACGGGCCGTCCAGATATTCGGTGTCGATCTTGTGCGTCGCGGGCCACAGCACCACGCGGCTGGCAAAGCGCTCGCGAAAGACCTTGAAGCTGATGACCAGATCGGCCTCCATGACGTGATGATCGCCCTCGGGTGTCACCCGACGCACCCGTGCGGCCGCGCACCATGGCAGGAACTTCGGGTAGTTTCCGACATCCGCGACCAGATCGTACATCTGTTGCGCGGAATAGGGCAGGAAGCGGGTTTCGGAATGGGTAGGCATTAGGCTAGACAGGACCTCGGGTTTACTAGAGACGCATGTGTCGCGAAAAGCGCACAAATTCAAGGGAAAGACCATGTCAGAGCGGCCATATGTCATAGACCAGATGATTTCGGCCAAGGCTATTGCCGCCCGGATCGAGGAATTGTGCCGCAACATCCAGACCGAATTTGAAGGCACGGACAAGCTTGTCGTGGTGGGCCTTTTGCGCGGCAGTTTCGTGTTCATTGCCGATCTCGTGCGCGAGCTGGACCTGCCGATCGAAGTCGACTTTCTTGAGGCGTCATCCTACGGAGACGGCATGGAAAGCAGCCGCGAAGTGCGTATTCTCAAAGACTTGCGCGGCGCCATAGAAGGCCGCGACGTGCTTGTCGTCGAGGATATCGTTGACACGGGCCATACCATGCACCACGTCACCCGGTTGCTCAAGGGCCGCAAACCCGCCAAGCTGCGCACCATCGCCCTGCTCGACAAACCCAGCCGCCGCGAGGTTGACTTCAAGGCAGACTGGACCGGATTCGAAATTCCGGACGAATTTGTCGTGGGCTATGGGATCGACTTTGCCCAACGCAATCGCAACCTGCCGTTTATTGGCAAGGTTCGTTTTACCTGATCTGGCACTTTTTTTTGCGTCGCGCGGCTTTGGATGGGCGTTGCCCGCAAAAAAACAATCTCGTGACTTTGGGCTGCGACAAAAACGCGCTATCTGTTGGTGGACTGCAAAACCCAGGAACCCCCAGGAGTCCATCATGAAGCGTTTTTTCTGTCTTTCCCTCACTGCATTTGCTGCTGTTGCCGTTGTCTCCACCGCTGTGGCGGATGGCCACGCCACCCCGGCCCTGGAAAATGCGACGAATGCGCGCCATGCCCAAATGCAGATGATCGCCTACCACACCGGTCTGCTGGGTGACATGGCCAAAGGCACCACGCCCTACGATGCGACTGTTGCAACCGCTGCCGCCGAGAATCTGGCGTCTGCTGCTGCCATGAACCGCATCACCTTGTGGCTCGAAGGCTCCGAGCAAGGCGCAATTGCGAATTCACGAGCCAAAACAGAGATCTGGAGCGATGCGGCGGGCTTTGATCAAATGGCCGTAGCCCTTGAAACGGCGACTGCCGCAATGGTTACAGCGGCCGGAACAGACCTTGATTCGCTGCGGGCGGCCATGGGCGCGGTCGGCAAAAGCTGCGGCGATTGCCACAAGGCCTATCGCGGGCCCGAGAACTAAACCCAAGCCGTGGCCATCACGCGCATCATCCTGATTGCGATTGCAGGTGCTGTTGGGGTTGGTCTTTTTCTGACCCGCCCTGCGGCATTACCAGCCGACTTTGCGGCGGGCCACGTGCCCGATGCAGAGGCCGGGGCGCTGGTGTTTCACGCCAGCGGGTGCGCGTCCTGTCATACAAGCCCGGGCGCAGAGCCTTCGGACCCGCCGATTCTTTCAGGTGGCCTGGCCTTTCCCAGCGATTTTGGCACCTTCCACGCGCCCAACATCTCGCCCCACCCAACCGAAGGCATCGGCAGTTGGTCGCAGGACGAATTTGCGCGCGCCGTCACTCTGGGCGTGTCGCCACAGAATCGGCACTACTATCCGGCCTTTCCATACACCGCGTATCAGCACATGACGCCGGGCGATGTTGCCGACCTTTTTGCGTTCATTCAGACCCTGCCTGCAAGCGATGTCGCCAGTGTCCCGCATGGTGTCGGCTTTCCCTTCAACATCCGGCGTGGTCTTGGCCTTTGGAAACTGGTCTTTGTCGACAATGCCTACGTGATGGATGACACGAACGATCCGGTGCTCGAACGTGGCCGGTATCTGGTCGAAGGGCTGGCGCATTGCGCCGAATGCCATACCCCCCGCAACGCTGTCGGAGCCTTGGATCGCAGCCGCTGGATGGCCGGTGCGCCAAATCCGTCCGGGAAAGGCACGATTCCCAATATCACACCAGCCAAGCTGACGTGGAGCGACGTGGATCTGATCGAGTATTTCACATCCGGCTTCACCCCCGAATATGACAGCGCTGGCGGTGAAATGGCAGAAGTTGTGCAGAACCTGTCGCAGTTGCCCCAAGAGGACCTCGCTGCGATTTCAGCCTACGTTCTGGCGCTGCCGCCCGTGCCATAGCATTCGCGCGGGCGTGCCGCGCGCGCGTTCAAACACAGAAGATCAGGCCTTCATTCGGGCCGCACGCAATCGCACAAAATCATCCCCCGCGTGGTAGGATGACCGGGTCAAAGGTGTGGCCGAAACCATCAGGAACCCTTTGCCATAGGCCGCTTTTTCGTAGGCCGCGAATTCGTCCGGGTGCACGAATCGGTCCACACGGTGGTGTTTGGGGGTCGGTTGCAGATACTGGCCGATGGTCAGAAAATCGATGTCAGCGGCGCGCATGTCATCCATGACTTGCATCACGGATTGCCGGTCTTCGCCCAGACCCACCATGATGCCTGACTTGGTAAACATGGACGGATCGAGTTCCTTGACCCGTTGCAGCAACCGCAGGGAGTGGAAATAGCGCGCGCCCGGTCGCACTTCGGGGTACAGGCCCGGCACTGTTTCCAGATTGTGGTTAAAGACATCCGGGCGTGCCTCGACCACACGCTCCAGCACTTTGGGATCGCAGCGGATAAAGTCCGGCGTCAGGATTTCGATTGTGGTGTTGGGGCTGCGGTGGCGGACCGCGCGAATCGTCTGTGCAAAATGGTCTGCCCCACCGTCTTCGATATCGTCCCGGTCCACGCTGGTGATCACGACATGATTCAACCCCAGCTTTTCAACCGCGTGGGCGACGCGCCCCGGCTCAAACGCATCCAGAGCTTCGGGCGGCTTGCCTGTCGCAATGTTGCAGAAGGTGCAGGCGCGCGTGCAGACCTCGCCCATGATCATCATGGTGGCGTGGCCCTGGCTCCAACATTCGCCGACGTTGGGGCATCCGGCCTCTTCGCAGACGGTGACAAGCTTGTTGTCGCGCATGATCTTGGCGGTTTGCGCATACCCTGCCCCGCCCGGTGCCTTGACCCGAATCCAATCCGGCTTTTTCGGCTGGGGATTGTCGGGACGACGCGCCTTTTCCGGGTGACGTTCGGCAGGAATTTTCAAATCGCGCATGCGGTTGGGTCCAGGTCATTCGGCATTAATTGCATTTCTATCATAGCATGGAGATAGATGAACACCACGCGGCGCATGGCCGCTATGCATTGAAACCCGGTGAGTTCACCCATCACAGAGTCTCATGCAGAAACAAAAAATGGCGCTGCGGGAGGAACGCAGCGCCATTCTTTCGGACACCGGGGATTTAGCCGATCAGGCCGCCCCCCGGCCCCGTTGTTTCGTCGTAGTGCTGTTTCAACCGCATCAGGGCGATGCGAAGGACAATCTTGCCCGAACGCGCCGACCAGCCCAGTCGTTTTTCCGCAGTTTCCAGACCTTCGAGATAGCAACAGCACCGCAAGACCACATCCGACAGGCCAGGCCCCAGATCCTTGAGCGCTGCGGCCACGCGATTGCGGGCACCTTCCGGTCCGTTGCCCACACCGCTGTCCATGGCAAAGCCGCCCCGCGCGCCCCCGGTCAAGAACCGGTCCCAGTTCTGGGCAACACGCGGACCCATCTGGGCCAGCTCAAAGTCTTCGCGCAAACGCTCGCCAGAAGACACCAGATCATCCGTCAGAAAAGGCGCGCCATCGCGGTCCCGACGGCGGGCCAGTGCCGTCAAGGGCGACTCTGCCAGATTGTAGCGGACCTTGCGCGGCTGTCCGGTTTCGTTGTCACGCACCGTCCGTTCCCCCCAGACGCGATGCTGGTCAGCGAATGCGGCAGGGGCTTCGGCCATTCCACCGGGTGCGGGTGCGGCGGCCTCGTCCTCATCCATCATACCGGAGAGTGCTGCACGCCCTGCAGCCGTTATTTTGTAACGCGTAATACGGCCTGTCTTGTCAGTGCTGATCCAGTCCTGCAGGGCCATGGCTTCGGCGACCTTGCGATCCACCACAGCCGTGCGGGTGCTGGCACCCTGCAGGCCGTCGCGCACGACAACGGCTTTGTCCATATCCAACGCAACAGCCAGCACCGCGCCAGTTTCGCACAACCGGCGCAGGATACGATGGGCTTCTTGTGTCAAAGTCTCAGTGTCGGGTCCGTGATCCTGTGCAACAGCATGCATTGAGCCAAATTCCTTTTGTTCCGCGGGGGCTGTCGGTGACGTTTTTTGAACAAGTCCGGCACCAAGCTTGCGCAAGGCCGCATCAATCAGCGGATCATCCCGTCGCGTTTCGAACCGTCTGATCTGACGCAGAACGGTCGATGCATGGCATCCCGATTTCCGCGCCAGTTCGCGGATCGGCAGGCCAGCCTCGGTATGGGCCAGGTAATGCTGAGCGGCATCCGGCACCCAGGCAGGAAGCCCTGCCAGGATCGGGCGCGATGTCTGTAAGTCTCGCATTGCGATGGGAGTGTCCTCTTTCGAAATGGATACGGGTCGGCCCCAGTTATCCACAAGTTATCCACACAACCTAAGAGTGTATTAGTTACCTGTTCGTTAACAATCACCAATATCCGCAGCATTGTTTCTAAATGATAAACAGTTGCTAAACGAACGCACGCGTTCTGAGGCAAGTGCGCAACACCCGCCCAGGTTGTGCCATGGTGTGAAAACCAAATCTGACGGGGATCGGATTTGCACCACTGAAGGAGTACCTGGAATGCAAGATATACTGTCGATGTTGAGCGCGCTGCGCCGTCCTCGCCTTCTGATGCGCGCTGCACGGATCGGAGCAGAAGACTATCGCCGCAACGCACATCTGCCGCGTCTGCTGGGATATGGACAAATGCCGCGGCACGGCGCTGCCCTGATGCGTCTGGTCGAGATCGAGGCAGATCTGAACCATTTGCGCCTGAGCGAAGACTCAGCCTACAGCCTGCTGCGTCACATCGACATCTTGATTGCGATTGTGGGCGAAGCCCGCATCATGCGCGCGTCTCAGGCCGTCAAGGCGGCCTTAGACCAAGGGCATGCACCTACATAAAGCTGTCGGGTTCGGCGGCTTTCCTGGTGGCGACAAACGCGTCCAGCGCTTCACGCACAGCAGGGTCCATGACAGGTTGCTGATAATCTGCCAGCATCTTTTCGACCCGCCGTTCGGCCAAGGCCATCGTGTCGCGCGCGCCCTCGTCCTGCCAGGTTTCGAACGGCTTGTAGTCCAGTAAGTCGGATTTCCAGAAGGCCGATTTAAAGTTCGCCTGCGTATGCGCGCACCCAAGGTAGTGCCCACCGGGCCCGACCTCGCGGATTGCATCCATCGCCTGCGCGTTCTCATCCATCGACACACCAGCCGCAAAGTGATGCAAGGCCCCCAGTTGATCGGCGTCCATGACAAACTTTTCGAATGAACTGACCAATCCACCTTCCAGCCATCCACAGGCATGCAGCATGAAGTTCACGCCCGCCAGCAATCCCATGTTCAGCGAATTTGCAGTCTCATAGGCCGCTTGCGCGTCGGGCAGTTTGGACCCACAGAAAGATCCTGCAGAGCGGTAGGGCAGATTCAGGCGTCGGGCCAGTTGCCCAGCGCCATAGGTGATGTGGCTTGCTTCGGGTGTACCAAAGGTCGGCGCGCCGGAATTCATGTCGATCGACGTCACAAACGCGCCCATGATCACGGGTGCACCGGCGCGGCAAAGCTGCGAATAGGCGATCCCCGCCAGCACCTCGGCCAACACCTGTGTCAGCGTTCCGGCAACGGAAACCGGCGCCATCGCACCCCCAACAATAAACGGCGAAATGATGCACGCTTGATTCGACTGCGCGTAAACTTCAAGCGCGCCCATCATCACATCGTCAAAGGTCATCGGAGAGTTGATGTTGATCAGTGATGTCATCACGGTGTTTTCGGCGACAAATTTCTTACCAAAAAGCACTTCGCACATCTCGACCGAATCGCGCGCCCGGCTGGGTTCTGTGACCGACCCCATGAACGGTTTGTCCGACAAGGTCATATGGGCATGCAACATATCCAGATGGCGCTTGTTGACCGCGATATCCGTTGGCTCGCACACGGTACCGCCGGAATGGTGCAGCCATTTCGACATGTAGCCCAGCTTCACGAACTTGCGGAAATCCTCCATCGTGGCATAGCGCCGTCCCCCCGCCATATCGCGCACGAAAGGCGGGCCGTAAACCGGGGCCAGCACGAGGTTCTTGCCGCCGACCACAACATTGCGTTCCGGGTTGCGCGCATGCTGGGTATAGCTTGAGGGCGCAGTAGCGCACAGGTTCCGGGCCAGCCCGCGCGGGATGCGCACCCGCTCGCCGGTCACATCGGCGCCTGCGTCGCGCCAGCGTTGCAAGGCTGCCGGATTTTCGGGAAAATTGACGCCGATCTCTTCCAACACCGTTTCGGCGTTGTATTCGATCAGCTCCAAGGCCTCTTCCGTCAGAACCTCAAAATTGGGAATGTTGCGTTCGATGAAGCGCGCGGTTTCAAAAGAAACGGCGCTGCGTTCAGCGCGACGTACGGCTCCACCGCCACCACGACCCCGTCTGCGTGTTGCTGCTTCGGCCATCGCTCACCCCCCAAAAAATCGAAAACTCCAGTGCAGGCGTGTTACATCATCACTGAAAATCAGACGCGCAGATAACGGCCCCCGTGGGCAAAAAGCGACATCACCCCTTCTCTGTTCCAAAAAATCCCGGGGGTTCGGGGGCTGGCCCCCGGTCCGGCTCTTGCCAGAGGCGCTGGCCACGCCTATTGCAGCGACATGACAGATCAGACCCATGACCGCCTCCTCATCATCGACTTCGGCAGCCAGGTCACGCAGCTCATTGCGCGGCGCCTGCGCGAGTTGAATGTATACTGCGAAATCCACCCGTTTCAGCAGGTCACAGACACGTTTCTGGCCGAGTTTCGGCCCAAGGCGGTGATCCTGTCTGGCGGTCCGGCCTCCGTCTTTGCAGATGGCGCACCGATGCCGCCCGCGACGGTGTTCGATCTGGGCGTACCTGTGCTGGGTATCTGCTACGGTCAGCAGGTGATGATGCATGTTCTGGGCGGAAAGGTCGAGCGCGGGCATGGCACAGCAGAATTCGGCCGGGCCTTTGTCACTCCGGGTGACCAATCTCTGGATTTGCTCAAAGGCTGGTTCGAAACCGACCGCGAACAGGTCTGGATGAGCCACGGCGATCACGTCAGTCAAATCGCGCCCGGTTTTGAGGTGTACGGGACATCCCCCAATGCCCCCTTTGCAATCACCGGCGATGTGAACCGCAATTTTTACGCAGTGCAATTCCACCCCGAAGTGCACCATACCCCCAACGGGGCAAAGCTTTACGAGAACTTTGTCAAATTGGCCGGGTTCAAGGGCGACTGGACCATGGGCGCCTACCGCGAAGAAGCGATTGCAAAAATCCGGGAGCAAGTCGGGACCGGACGGGTAATCTGTGCCCTGTCTGGCGGTGTCGACAGTTCGGTTGCCGCCGTACTGATCCACGAAGCGATCGGCGACCAGCTTACATGTGTGTATGTGGACCATGGGCTGATGCGCAAAGACGAAAGTGAACAGGTCGTGGGCATGTTCCGCGCGCATTACAACCTGCCGCTGATCCACGCAGACGAATCTGATCTCTTTCTTGGAAAGCTTGAAGGCGTCAGCGATCCCGAAACCAAGCGCAAAATCATCGGCGGCCTTTTCATCGACGTGTTCGAGAAATACGCCAAAGAGATTGGCGGGGCGGATTTCCTCGCCCAGGGAACACTCTATCCGGATGTGATCGAATCGGTCTCCTTCAGCGGTGGCCCTTCGGTCACGATCAAATCGCACCACAATGTCGGCGGTTTGCCGGACCGTATGAATATGAAACTGGTGGAACCCCTGCGGGAACTCTTCAAGGACGAAGTGCGCGCGCTCGGCCACGAACTGGGCCTGCCCGCCAGCTTTATCGGCAGGCACCCCTTCCCCGGACCGGGACTTGCCATTCGCTGCCCCGGCGAGATTACCCGGGCCAAGCTCGATATCCTGCGCGAGGCCGATGCCGTCTATATCGACCAGATCCGCAAACACGGGCTGTATGACGAGATCTGGCAGGCCTTCGTTGCCATCCTTCCGGTCAAGACGGTCGGTGTCATGGGCGACGGGCGCACGTATGACTATGCCTGCGCACTCCGGGCGGTGACATCTGTTGATGGCATGACGGCGGATTACTATCCGTTCACGCACGAATTCCTCGGCGAAACAGCGACCCGGATCATCAACGAAGTGCCCGGCATCAACCGCGTCACCTATGACATCACCTCGAAACCGCCCGGCACTATCGAATGGGAATAGTCTTTCTCCTGGCTGAAAATATCCCCGCCGGAGGCACAAAACTTTTCTGGCGGTCCGCAAGACCCAAGCGCCCCGTTGTCCGCGCAGGCGTCTGCGCGTCGCGCCATATACACGGATACCCAAGGCCAGCACCCAAATGAACCCGGTGTTCAAAGCCGCCTTCTGGATGTCAGGCTCTATCGCGTCGTTTTCGAGCATGGCCGTGGCCGGACGGGAAATCAGCGGGTCGCTCGATACCTTTGAAATCATGTTGTTTCGCAGCGCCGTCGGTGTCCTGATCGTGGGGCTGGTGGTGCTGGCCACCAACGGATGGCACCGTATCAAGACCGACAGATTGAAAACCCATCTTGTGCGCAATCTGGCGCATTTCACGGGTCAAAACCTGTGGTTCTATGCGGTGACCGTGATCCCGCTGGCGCAAGTCTTTGCGCTTGAGTTCACATCCCCCATCTGGGTCATTGTCCTCAGCCCTCTGTTTCTGGGTGAGCGGCTGACGGCCGTCCGGGCATTTGCGGCCTTGATGGGATTTGTCGGCATCCTGATCGTGGCCCGCCCCGACGTGACAGGCCTCAGCCCCGGTGTGATCACGGCCGCGTCCTCGGCCATCTTCTTTGCGGTGACCATGATGCTGACCAAGCGGTTGACCCGGCACGAAGGGATCATCTCTATCCTGTTCTGGCTCACAACCATGCAGTTGGTCATGGGGTTGATCATGGCTGGATATGATGGCGACATCACGCTGCCCACAGTCGTCACGTTGCCGTGGGTGTTCCTGATCGGGCTCGCCGGGTTGCTGGCACATTACTGCCTGACAAATGCGCTGGCCATCGCGCCGGCAACGGTAGTCGTGCCCATTGACTTCATCAGATTGCCGACCATCGCCGTGATCGGAATGGTCCTGTACGGAGAAGCCGTAAGCATCTGGGTGTTCCTGGGTGCCGCGATCATTTTCGCCGGAAATTACCTCAACATTTGGGTCGAGACTCGCGGAACCCAAAACTAGTAACGTAAAAAAACACAGTTTTGTGACGCTCCGTCACAAGCTGCTTTGTGCCCTAGGGTAAATATTGACGCAAAGGGGTTGAAATCGTCTAAGGCCCACTCAAAGCGCTTGGTTTCATCGCGCTCATTGGGAGGAATGATTATGAAAACACGCGCCTTGGCAATGGTTGCGCTGGCGGCTTCGGCCTCAACTGCACATGCCCTTGACCGATCCGGTCAACCATCAAGTATCCTGTTCGAAAA
>CAYGQZ010000136.1:0-11163 GCA_964352055.1 uncultured Rhodobacterales bacterium | reverse complement strand
ATCCGCCAGTTCAGAACGGAGAACAACCATGCAGCTTGACGGCAAGACCGCCATCGTCACCGGAGGGGCCAGCGGCTTTGGCCACGGCATCGCCCGCGCCTTTGCGGCCGCCGGGGCCCGCGTCATGGTCGCCGATATCAACGGCGAGGGGGCGCAAGCCGTGGCGACCGAGATCAACGGCAGCGCGGTGCAGGTTGACGTGTCGAACGGCGCGTCCGTTCAGGCCATGGCCGACCAGACCCTCGCCCGTTTCGGCCACCTCGACATTCTGGTGAACAACGCGGGGATCACGCACCTGCCGCAGCCCCTCGAAGAGGTCAGTGAGGAAGACTTCGACCGGGTGCTTGCCGTCAATGCCAAGTCCGTCTACCTGACCGCGCGCAGCCTCGTGCCGCACTTCAAGTCCCGAAAATCCGGCGCCATCCTCAACATTGCGTCCACCGCCGGCGTGTCCCCGCGCCCGCGGCTCAACTGGTACAACGCGTCCAAAGGCTGGATGATCACCGCCACCAAGGCCATGGCCGTGGAACTTGCTCCCGAAGGTATCCGGGTCAACGCGCTGAACCCGGTGGCGGGCGAGACTCCCCTGCTCAAAAGCTTCATGGGCGAGGATACACCGGAAATCCGCGCCAGATTTCTCGCCACCATCCCGCTGGGCCGCTTTTCAACCCCCGAAGACATGGGGGCCGCGGCCACATTCTTGTGCTCCGACGCGGCCTCCATGATCACTGGCGTGGCAATGGAAGTCGACGGAGGGCGCTGCATATGAAACCGATCAATCTGAACGAAAAACTCTGCCAGTTCACCAGCCACTGGGACCCTCACGTGATCGCAGACTATAATGACAATGAGGTCATGGTGGTCAAATTCAAAGGCGCGTTCCCGTTCCACTTGCATGAGGACACCGACGATTTCTTTCTGGTACTGGACGGCGAAATGGTGATGGACCTCGAAGGACAAAGCCACAGTGTCAAGGCCGGGGAGTTGTTCGTGGTTCCCAAAGGCATCACCCACCGCCCGCGCGCTGATCACGAATGCAAGGTTCTGCTGATCGAGCCCAAGGGTGAACCCAACACGGGCGATCCGGCAACTGCCGCCGCCAAACCGCGCATCTGACCTTTCAGTGTTCCAGAAATACTCCCGCCGGAGGCAAAAATGATCCCAGGCCCGCAAAACGCGATCACCGATATTGCCGGTCTCAAGGTTGGCCACGCGCAGGACGATAGGCTCAAATCGGGTGTGACCGTCCTGACGGCCGACGCGCCTTTTACTGCTTCTGTCGCCGTTATGGGCGGCGCCCCCGGCACGCGCGAGACGGACTTGCTGGCCCCCGACAAATCCGTCGCCAAAGTCGATGCGCTGGTCCTGTCCGGCGGCTCTGCCTATGGGCTCGACGCCTGTTCCGGCGTGGTGGCGGGGCTGCGCGCGCAAGGGCGCGGCTTTCAGGTGGGCCATGCCATCATCCCGCTTGTGCCCGGGGCGATCCTCTTTGACCTGCTCTCGGGCGGTGATCACAGCTGGTCCGAAACCCCCTACCCCGCACTTGGGCGCGCCGCCTTTGAAGCGATCACAACGACAACCCTCATCGGCACTGTGGGGGCGGGAACCGGGGCAATGACTGCAATGATGAAGGGCGGGCTGGGCACGGCATCGCTCATCCTCGACAGCGGAATAACGGTGGGCGCGCTGGTTGCGGCCAATCCGATGGGCAGCGTCACAACCCCCGGAGAAAGACACTTCTGGGCGGCACCGTTCGAGATTGACGGAGAATTCGGCGGGCTCGGGCCAGATCCCGTCACAGGGCTTGGGCGCAGCCTCAACAGCCGGAAACTGACAGCCATGGCCGAGCGGGCAAATACCACGATTGCGATCATTGCCACCAATGCGGAACTGACCAAAGCGCAATGCCAGCGGGTTGCCTGGGCCGCCCATGACGGGATCGGGCGGGCCTGCGTACCAGCCCACAGCCCGGGCGACGGCGATCTTGTCTTTTGTGCCGCCACCGGCCCGCACCCGCTTGCTGAGGACCGCGACCTCGCCATGATCGGCCATGCGGCTGCACTGTGCCTGACCCGGGCCATTGCACGGGGCGTGTACGCCGCAACACCCGCCCCAAACGACCTGCTGCCAACCTGGAGCATGCTCAATGCCCAAACTTGAACGCCCCGATCTTTCACTGCACTACGAAGTGGACGGCAAGGGACCACCACTCCTGATGCTGGCCGGGTTCATGTCGGATCACGCCAGCTGGACGCCGCTGATGCCGCTCATGACGGATCAGTTCCAATGCATCCGGCCCGACAACCGGACAACCGGACAAACGACACCATGGAACGCGCCCGTCGCGATCGCACACATGGCCGATGACGCCACAGCGCTGATGGACAGCCTCGGCCACGACCGCTTTCACATGGTAGGGCATTCGATGGGCGGGATCATTGCGCTCGACATGGCGCGGCGGTTCCCCGACCGCATCGCTTCCGCCACCATCGCGGCTTCGACACCGGTCAGACTGGCTCGCAACACAGCCCTCTTTGCAAACCTGATCGAGATCCGGCGGAGCAACGCACCGCCAGACACATGGTTGCGCGCTCTGTTCCCATGGCTCTTCAATCCACAGCTTTATGACGACCCGGACGCCGTCGATATCGCCATCGCCGAAAGCCTCGCCTACCCACATGGCCAAAGCGCCGATGCGATGGCCCACCAATTGATGGCCCTGCGTGATTTTGATGCCGCAGCGCTGGCGCACCCAACCTGCCCTACACAGGCGCTGATCGGCGGGGTGGACCTGATCAATCCACCGGATCACGTCAAGGATGTGCTCGGGCACCTGCCACACCAGGTCGTCAATGGTGCCGGGCACTCGATCCATTGGGACGCCCCGCAGGCGGTCGCTAACCACATCAGAACGTTCGCCGACCAAAACAAGATCTAAGGACAGCACATGCACGACCTCTACGGCCTGCCCATCACCTGCGAAAGCGATGCGACGCAACACGGCATCAACGACTTTGTGCATGGGTTCATCAGCTTTCAGACCAAGGCCGCGAAGGTCATCGATGCCGCCAAGGCGGACCCCGGCAACGGATTGGTCAACGCCTATGCCGCGATCCTCTACATGCTGCTCGAAGCACCGGTCGCGCCCAAACTTGCAGCCCCGTTCCTTGCCAATGCCCGGCAAGCCACAGGCTTGACAGCGCGCGAAGAGGCGGCGGTTGAGGCGGCCAACCTCTTTGTCACCGGCAAGATCCCCAAACTGATCGAGCTGTGCGAGGCGACTGTCACCGCCTATCCCCGCGACATGGTGATGCTCAAACTGGGCCAATACCATACATTCAACATCGGCGATTTTCCCGCCATGCTGCGGATTGCACAAAAGGCGCAACCTGAGGCCGCCGACATCGCCTATGCTCATGGCATGCTGGCCTTCGGATTCGAGGAATGCCATTTGCTGGACGACGCAGAGGCTGCCGCCCGGCACGCCCTGACACTCGACCCATCAGAGCCGTGGGCACATCACGCATTGGCGCATATCTATCTGACACGCGGACAGGTCGCCGAAGGCACGGCGTTTCTGGAGTCGGTCGCGCATCACTGGAGTGACCTCAACAGTTTCATGCACAGTCACAACTGGTGGCACCTTGCACTGTTCTACATATCCTCCGGGCGCACGGATGATCTTCTGCACGCCTATGACACACATGTCTGGGGGCTGAGCAAGGATTACTCTCAGGATCAGGTGGGCGCAGTTTCGCTGCTGGCGCGCATGGAGTTTGCAGGCGTCAACGTGGGCGACCGCTGGAACGACGTAGCCGATCACATCGCCAAAAGAGGTGCCGACACGACAAGTCCGTTCCTGACCCTGCAATACCTCTACGCGCTTGGACGCACGCGCAAACCAGAAGCCGAAACGCTTTTGCAAGCGATCGAAGCCCGCGCCGAAGACAGCACACAACACGACCATGAAACATGGCGCGACGTGGCACTCTGGGCGGCCCACGGCATCGCCGCACATGCAGCAGAGGACCATGAAGACGCCATCCGTTTTCTGTCCAAAGCCCTGCCCAGGCTGGCCGAAGCGGGCGGCAGCCATGCGCAGCGGGATCTCTTCGAACAAATCCACCTCGATGCGCTCATCCAAGCGGGCCACGCCAGCCGGGCGCAACAGGTACTGGAAATGCGGCGCAGTTATGATCCGGAGGGTGTACCCCTCAACCGCATGCTGGCAGAGGCCTACGACAAGTCAGGATTACCCGAACAGGCAAAAGCCGCCCGCGCTCGATCCCGACTTCATCTTGCCAAGTAAACTCCTGGGCATGGGGCAGCGCCCCATAAAACGCAGACGCCGGAGGCGGCTGCAAACATCACGTCGCGCGTAGCGCGTCATTTTTGCCGACCTCCGGAGTTGATGGTGCGGGAGCCTCCGGCGGGGATATTTTTGGCCGAAAGAAGACTTAGGCGCCGCGCTTCATATCCACCACATTGCCTTTGGTTTTGCCCAGAGCGGCCTTGACCGTTTGCACGATGCCATCGGCGTTCAGCCCCGCTGCCGCATACATCTCATCCGGCCCTGCCTGATCAATGAATACGTCCGGCAAGTGCATGCTGCGGACTTTGAGACCATGATCCAACAGTCCTTCCGCGGCCATTGCCTGCAGGACCATCGCACCAAAGCCGCCCATGGCACCTTGCTCGACTGTCACCAGCACCGCATGGCGCGCGGACAGATCTCGGATCATTTCCATATCGAGCGGTTTGGCAAAGCGCGCGTCCGCAATACTGACGGACAGACCTTCCGCTTCCAGCACGGCCGCTGCTTTCTCGCACTCATCCAGATGCGTGCCCAGCGACAGCAGGGCCACATCTGTTCCCTCCTGGATCATCCGGCCCTTGCCAATCTCCAGCACCTTGCCGGTTTCGGGCATCTCGACCCCGCGCCCATTGCCCCGTGGATAACGGAAGGCAATCGGGCCCGTGTCATGGGCCGCAGCTGTGGTGACCATATGCATCAACTCGGCCTCATCCGCGGCGGCCATCACAACCATGCCAGGCAGGCTGGCAAGATAGCCGATGTCAAACGAGCCCGCATGGGTTGCTCCGTCAGCACCCACGAGGCCCGCCCGGTCGATGGCAAAGCGGACCGGCAAGCCTTGCAACGCCACGTCATGCACCACCTGGTCATAGCCACGTTGCAAAAAGGTCGAATAGATCGCGCAGAACGGCTTCAACCCGGATGCCGCCATGCCGGCTGCAAAGGTCACGCCGTGCTGTTCGGCAATACCAACGTCAAAGACACGGGCCGGAAACCGCTCCATCATCTTGTCGACGCCCGTGCCACCCGGCATCGCCGCTGTGACCGCAACAATTCTCGGATCACTGGCCGCAAGATTTGTCAGAGTGGTGCCAAAGACGGATGTATAGGACGGCGCGTTGCTCTTGCCCTTGGTTTGCGCGCCCGTTTCCACATCAAACCTGGACACGCCGTGGTACTTGTCCGCCGACCCTTCCGCAGGCGCGTACCCCTTGCCCTTGACAGTGCAGGCGTGGATCAGCACGGGGCCTGTGGCCCGGGCCCTGGCGGCCCGCAAGACCGACAGGACCTGTCCCATATCGTGGCCATCGATCGGACCGATATAGTCAAATCCCAACTCTTCAAAGAAGGTTCCCTTGCTTTCCACCCCAGTCACCATTTCGCGGGCCCGGCGGGCACCGTCCCGGACCGGCTTGGGCAAGGCGGCCTCCATGCCTTCGGCAATGGCATGCAGCGGGGCGAAGGGGGAATTGCGGCTCAGGCTCGAAAGATAGGTGCTCATGGCACCGGTTGGCGGCGCAATCGACATCTCGTTGTCATTGAGGATCACAAACAGGCGGCGGCCCTCGTGACCTGCGTTGTTCAGCGCCTCATAGGCCATGCCCGCGCTGATCGACCCATCGCCGATCACGGCAATCGCGTCGCCCGTGGGCATGCCCATATCGCGCCCGACGGTAAACCCGAGAGCCGCGGAAATCGACGTGGAGGAATGGGCCGCGCCAAAGGGGTCGTACTCGCTTTCGCTGCGCTTGGTGAACCCGCTCAGACCATCCTTCTGGCGCAGGGTACCCATCCGGTTGCGACGACCGGTCAGGATCTTGTGGGGATAGCACTGGTGGCCCACATCCCAGATCAGCTTGTCGCGGGGCGTGTCAAAGACTGCATGAATGGCCACTGTCAATTCGACGACGCCCAGGGATGAACCCAGATGACCGCCGGTCCGGCTCACAGCCTCGATCACATCGGATCGCAACTCGTGGGCGACTTTCGCGAGGTCAGTGTCGGAGAAGGTCTTGAGATCGGCGGGGCCCGCCACGCGGTCCAGTAATGGGGTCACAGACATTGCGCACATCCTTTCACGTTATCGCCTCACCGCCTTGCCCGCGGAGTTCTGAGGCAAATTGGCGCCGTGCTGAAAAAATCAAACACGGCGCCAGGTTCCTGTAGCCAACAGGAAGGGAACCGGGATCTTGCAATCCCGCACCCAGACCAAGAAAGCCAATGGTCCGAGTCTGGCGGCGCGGGGGGCAGGCTTGCTGCACCCCGCAGCATCTTTCCCACATGGGCGGGGGCGCCCCCCGCCGATGCGGATCATTCGTAGACCGGCGCTCCGGGCGCGGCCAGTTCGGGCCAGTCGGCCGTCATGTTCAAGCCCTGTAGCGGACGCTGATAGCCTTTATGGCAGGTCCGGCACGCCGCTTTGGGTGCATCGGCAAAGATCGGCCCCAACCGCTCTGGCGGATAGACCGGGCCGAGAGGGACGAGGTAATCCAGGTTCAGGGATTGGACCATCGCGATGCCAAGGCTCGCCGTTGACCACTGTGGTGTGTTTTGTGCGCCGTCAAAGAATGCGCGGCTGTTGTGACAAAAGACACAGTTCACCCCGAGGCTGTTGGCGAAGTAGTTCATCAACGAATAGGTGCGCTCAGTGTTCTGGATCGCGGCCACGCCGTCAAATCCCGGCACACCGGCTTCGCGACTCTCCAGAGAGTGCACCGCAATGACCTCGGCATCTTCGAGGTACTTTTCCAAAGCATCGGATGGCAGCGAGGTCGATTGGCTCTGAATGGTGGCGCGGTTCTGGTTTGCGGACCAGCCTGCAACATTCTCGTTGACCGGGCTGATGCGGAACCAGATGTCGCTGGGCACATTCTGACCGCGGTGGCAGGTATAGCAGTTGACCCCGACTTCAGCGACAGCATTCACATGTCCGTACCAGTCGTCATTGATCGACTGGGTCATCTGGATCATCCTGCGTGCGACAACCTTGGTATAGAGGTCATCCGATCCATATTCGGACACATCCACATCACCGTGGCAATAGGCACAGCCCTCATCCGGCGACACCCACTGGGTCATGGCCAGCATGAGACGATTGAAGTTGTCATCCGTCAGATCGCCCAGCACCTGAACGTTTTCGTAGATGTCCCCGGCCAGTTCTTCACCGCCTTCGGGCACATAAGGCGCCTCGGTGTAATACCCTTCGATCGTGGGATCGGGGGCCAGCCGGGCAACGTTGAACTCGGGCACCGACATGCCTGTGCCGCGCGGACCGGTCTGCAACGAGGCCGTCTGGGCCGGGTTGCCCCATGTCACCACCAGCGCCGCTACAAAGATCGCGCTGCCCACCGCGCCCACCAGAATGGCCGGGCCAAAGATGTTCGTGGGATTGTCCGCGTTCCATTTATCGAACCACTTGGGAAACATATCAGTTCTCCTTCCCAATGAAGGTTTCGTAGGAGCCGTAGTCTTCGTAGCCGTACGCCCCATCATACATCGGCGCAAAGTTGTGTTCCTGCGCCCAGATGAACCAGTTGTCGACAACGGTGCCCGTCAAGAGGATGCCGATGCCGCCCGTGATCGGGGTCAGAACCGCGAACCACCAGGCCCAGCGGTGTATGCCTTCCATGGTGGCATTAAAGCCCATGGTCCAGCGCCAGAACAAAGCCGCCCGTTCGGTGGCCGTCCCACGATCAAAGATCTGCTCAAGCTCGCGGTCGCCGCCATACCGTGTGACCGCCAGAATGGTGCCGCCATGCATCGCAAAAAGCAGGACAGAGCCATAGAGGAACACGATGCTCAGGCAGTGAAACGGGTTGTAGTACAGGTTGCCGTAGCGGATCGAAAAGGCCGTGGTCCAATCAAGATGCGGGAAGATGCCGTAAGGCACAGCCTCGCTCCATGATCCCATCAGGATCGGACGGAACAGGCCCAGGACAAGGATCAGCCACAAGAGCGCCGCAAAAGCCCAGGCAAGGTGTTTGCCCATCTTGTGCTCTTGCGCCAGTTGGTACGTCCGCAGCCACCAGGTCACACAGCCGACCAGAAAGAACATGCCGGCGATGATAAAGGCACCACCGTCATTCAATGGCGGCATGCTCAGCCCGTATTCAGGGCCCGGAGGCTCAAGGGCCAGCCAGAACAGCTGCCGCAGGAACTCCGGTACGGACCATCCGACCTGTGCCAGCATCGAAAAGCCGACAATATTGAACCAGATCATGAAGCAGACACACGAGATCACGCCGTAGCTGCTGACGTTGATGGGTCCGATCTGGGCGTTGCCAAACAGGCCGAAGAGTTTGGAAAAGAACGGTTTGCCCGCGCGCTCCGCACTCAACTCACCGCTGTCGTCCATGCCCCATTCGGGTTTGCCCTGAACCTGCACCTGCGTGAAAATATTTTGATACTCAATCATGGTTACATCCCCACTGGCATCGGGTTCGCACCCCAGATCGGCAGCTCAAGCCACCAGTTCCACCATTCCGGCCAGCCGGCCGTCCAGACCGGGCCCGAGATGATGATGCAGACCGCCGAGAAAAAGACGGCGTTCAGCGCCAGCAGGTACCCCACACGGTGGATGCCGAGGGTGCCGACGGAATAGCCGATATAGTCGCGGAAAAACGTGTCTTCGTGATCCGGCGTCTTGGCCTCTTCGCCCTTTTCAGGGTTGGCAGCTGACAGGATCAGGCCGCCATGCAGGGCCAGCGCGATGGTGGTGGTGAAAAACAGGGTCACCGCCAGCATGTGGGCCGGATTGTAATGGAAGTGCAGGTAGGCATAGCCGGTGTTGCTCACCCAATCGAGGTGGCTGAAGATTCCGTAAGGAAAGCCATGACCCCACGCGCCCATCAGCAAAGGGCGGAAGATGACAAGCGTGACATAAGCCAGGATCGCAAAGGAGAAGCCAACCGGCACATGGTATCCCATGCCCAGCTTGCGGCAGATCTCGACCTCGCGCAGCGCCCAGCTGATGAATGCGCCCGTGGCGCAGAACGTGATGATCTGCCAAAGCCCGCCTTCCAGAAGCGGCGCCATGCGCAGACCATAGCTCAGATCAGGGGGGGCTATGTTGATCAGCCAGGGATTGAATGTGCCCTGTTGGGATGCGCCCCAGAAAATCAGGATGGTGCCCAGCAGGCTGAAAAAGGCAGTCGTGACCCCGAAGAAACCCACATAGAAGGGGCCGACCCAGAAGTCGAACAGATCACCGCCGATCAGCGTCCCGCCTCGGACGCGATACTTTCTCTCGAAGGATAGCAAGGCCATCTCTCAAACTCCGCAGTTGGCGGTGCAGCCCACCATAGGGCGACAGCCGTCTTGAATTGGTTTTGGTTTGTTGCGGGCAGGCCGGGGCGCACTGTTGGCCCTGCCCGCAACTTTGCTGTTGTCCGCTTCAAGCGGGTCTTACTGGGCGTTTTGAGCGGCCAGTTCGAACCAGTTGAAGTGTTCGGTGCTCAGCAGGACGAGGTGAATCATCGCTGCCAGCAGGAACAGGAACACGCCTTGTGCGACAAACACACGACGGGGATCAAAGATGAGCCAGATCTTGTAGAACTTTGCCATTTGCTAATCCCTCCTCAGAACCACGGACGCCAGATGAACACTGCCAAGTGAGCGACAACGGCAACGGCTGTAAAAAGCCAGAGCCCGCTCATATAGACAGCGTGCAGCTCTTGCGCCTGCTCGTCTGTGAGACCTGTGAAAGACAGGTTGTTATCAGCCATAAGAATTCCTCCGGAATAATATGCTGACGCCGCGCTCCCCGCGGCCGGGTCCTTTGGGGAATTCCCCTCCGGGCTCTGTCCACCTGTTGCCAGGCGTCCAGTCTCGTGTCTCAGCAGGCGCACACATGCTGAGAAATTCGGTAAGCGGGCGCGAAAGCGGGCCCGTCAATATATGTTTCGTCTGCGCGATCACGCGTTGAAGATCATCGGCGTGATGATCTGCGCCTGGGACCATGCACGGGCCATCGGACCCTTGTCGGTAAAGCTGCGCGATTTGAACGCGGCCAATGCCCATGTCAGGCAGGCCAGCGGCAAGGTCGCCAGAAAGATGACGGCGAAATAGACCATGAATTCGGTCTGGTTCGTCTTACGCTTTGACTGGGTGTGGGTATGTTCTGCCACATTCGAAGTCATGTCAGTCATGGTGTTCCTCCTCGGAAACAGTCTCAATCGATCCCGCCAGCGTCGGATCGAGGTCGCGCACCGTTTCAATCACAACCCGATCCGCACCGGACGCGAGGGCTGCTTGCTCAGCCGCATCGCGCAGGGTTTTTGCCGCGGAAATTCGGGTCAGGATGGGGTGCTGCCCGACGATCTTGTCGAGCATGGCCTGCGCATCGGCATCCCAGGGGAAGTCGCGGCGCAAAGTCGTGGGCGTCGCCTCGGCCTTGTCCATGTCGGAGGCCAGGGGCAATATGTGAAAGAGTGCATCAAAAAGGCCGTTGCACACTTCCTGAATAAGATAGGTCGCTCCGGCATAGCCCATCATCGGGGTGCCGGTATGGCGGCGGATCGCAGCGCCCGGGAAGGACGCCGGAATAAAGGCGGGGGCCGGACCAAAGCCCGCCTTGAGCTCGGCCAGATACATCTTTTCGTTGATCGATCCAAAGACCACCAGGGGCCGCTTCTGGCCCATCCAGGCGCGGACTTCCTCGTTGTTGGTCTTCTTGCCGGCCACCCGGGCCACCGCAAAGGCGCACGGCAGGCCCATGTCATCCTCAAGGAACTGCCGGATACCGCGGGTGTAGGTCTCGTTTGCGACAATCGCAAAGGACGCAGTGGCAAAGAAGTCCTGCGTGACGGACCGCCAGAGGTCCCACACCGGTTTGAGCGTCGAGTGTTTCT